>JBEKGZ010000008.1:0-34084 GCA_050012535.1 Bathyarchaeia archaeon
TGCCTCACGCACTGCTACGACCTTTGGATCTTCCTTTTCTCTCGGGATGAAGGAGTCTGTATCGCAGCCTACTGGAAGAACTTCAATCTTTGAGGAATCTAATCCGTCACGCGAAAAAACATCCTTGACCCAGTTGGACGTAACTAGGATCAAGGGTAGGGCGTTCAGTATCTCCTGGTAGCCTCCTAGGTAGCCATCGACGACCAACCATGGTATCGCTAGCACTCCGAAACGTTGCGGATGCAATATCAAATGTGGCGTATGCCCCCAGTATCCGACACCCACAGCTATGTCTGGTTGGAACCAGCGGTAGTACCATTCCTTCTCCTGCTCCGAATCAAATGGTGCTGGGAAAACCTCCACTCCAAGTTTCCCCAACCCCCTGTAGAGAAGGTCGCCTTGAGTGGCCAAACCTCCAGGGGATGGCGGATAGTCGTACATAACCAGGATTTTCATTGCCGCTCTTCCCTCACAATGGAGCGTCGGAAGCTTTCAGGTGTTATACAGGAACGAACCTCAAACGAGTCCTCCCCATACCCATACTCCCGGTGAACTATTCGTCTCTTCTCGAAGAGTTCTTTCTCTGTAAGACGGACTAGAAAGTTGGCATGTGGATCAGGTCGGCAGAACCTTTTCTGAACATTGCATTCGTATGCAAACGTCCACAACTGGCGGCATTCTAGGGTTCCGTCGTGGACCAGCCTGACGACCTCGGCGTGGACCTCCTTATGTCTGGGATGGCCGTACTCTCCGTTGGAGCCATGGGTCAGGCAAAGATCCCAACAAGTGGACGCAAGAAAGTTGAGAATCCTACTACCGATGTCTCTCTGAGCATTTATCTGCTTCAAAGGGTTGGAATCGTCCAAGTCGGAAATGAAAGCATCGAAACCAAGCAGGCCACTAACCGACTTGAATTTCCGGGATCGATCGGGGTCATCGGCCCGGCATAGGCTAAGCACCGTCCATTGCCACTCTGGTTTCTGCAGTATCAGCCCACCACTCCAAATGGTCTCGTCATCAGGATGGGCGACAACGATCGCTGCTTTCATGAAGGTTTGTCTCTTTATCGCCTGGTATTAGTGCCAGAGCTAAAAGAATGCCCGCTACGAAGAGCGAAGCTGCTTGATCGACAGGAATACCTTAGACTAAAGGAAGATGACGGACCGACAGGTTCCGGCCGCTGCTTGTTGTATTTTCCAAAAAGTCAGATGACACGGTTGAGGGACTAGGCGTGGTTCAACTGCAAGTACTCTGAGGAACAGTTGACGGAGTGGGTTCCAAGAGTCAATGAAGTCGCTGGAAAAGGGAAGAAGGCACTCGGCTACTCCAACAATCACTTTCACGGCTACGCGCCAGAGGACTGTCTCCAGTTCATGGAAATGGTCGGCGCGGTCACCCCGCACGACACCGTCGCGCTGCGCAGGTTGGGGGTACTCGTATATGCGATCATTCAACCGATCACGGCTTAGTGGCCTAGGTGCGCTGGCGTTGACGCATTCCGGGCGCTGATCCGTGGGAGCATTTCAACCGGAAGATGTTGCCCAACATGATTCTCGCTGGTTCCGTGGCGACAATCGCTAGCGCGAGCAGGCTCTCGAGAGCGGTCTACTGCGCAAGAAGCCCACCTTCACTCCGTGGAGAAAAGCCAAATCCATATGGCTTCACACCGTAACCGCCGATCGGAGTCGTACGCTGGAGGAAAATCCGAACTCTGCTCGATGTCTTTGGCCTGACCTAGCTCACACTGGTCTCTCTCTTCGTCAGATACAGGGGAGAATCCTCTCTCCTCTGTTTGGTTCAGTCTCCTTTCGGTTGTTCCTCATGCCCGACGGCGGTAAGAAGAACGATTTGTTCTTGATACAATGACGCCTGTCCACCCTGCGTGCAGCTGTCTCTCATTGGACCAAGTCTTCACATAGGCTCCGTGAATGCGGGGGGGAGGGCATGCCCGCTTTGCGAGGGTAACTAATGTGAACTTCAAGAAATAATCCTCGCCCTACATGATAGAGACAAGTGCCTTCTCAATCTCACGAAACAATTTTGTTTCCAGATCCGATTGATCCTTGAAGGTGCCGATGACGACTTGCTGCACCGAAGCGTTTCCGCTACGCAATTGGCCTCTTATCTCGTTGAGCCTTTCCTGCAGGAGGTGAAGCCGAAGTATGCCCATTGCCACTTTGTTGGCCTTTGTCAGGACAACTAGCCTCGTCCATGGTCCGACTTTCAGTTCGCGCCTTCCCTGAAACGTGATGTGATCTCCGATGAGGGTTGTGAGCGCGTCCGCCATCAGCTTCTTGGGCGGCGCACTACTCTCCTCGATCTCAATCAGCACAAGAACCCTGCTGGAACCTTGGGAAACGACGGCGATATCTGGAAAAGCCAGATGTGAATCACGTGTATCCTTCGAGCCGAACCAACACACGATAAGCCCCAACTGCTCCTCAGGGTCGGTTCCTCTTTCTCCGTGAGAATAGAGGACATCTAGTGGGCGAGAGCTGTATCTTTCTGAGAGCTTGCGAGCGATTCGCGTGGTCAATTGCCCTTTTTTCATCGTGATCAGTGTCGTTCAGGCTCCAGGCGAATTAGGATTGTTGGTGTGGGAGAGGGCGCTGGACAGAAGGCTCACGGTCATGACGGGGAAGGGTCTCCTTCGATTGTAGACACAAGAGACTCCTCTGAGAGGCCGAGGTTTGACCGCAGTTTCCGCCCAAGTAGAAAGAAGGGATAGTCGACTCTTGCCGGATCGTCGGGAAACAGACTCCTCGCCAGATCGGTCACTTCAACGGTGTCATTCCATGTTAGCGATTTCAGATGATCTTCAGGAATCCTGCCAGCACAAACCGCGACTTTCGCGACGTTCCTATCCACCGGAACGAACAGATCACTCGAGTCGAAATGATCGAATAGCTGTAGGTCAGGTCGGCCTCTGACCATCCATCGCAAGTACATCCACGTCTTCTTCCTAGTTGAGCCAGGAGTGCGGCCCATTCGCAAAACGTTCATCGCAATTTCCTCCGCGAGAGCAGCAGGGTCGAGGAATTTCCTGCTGTAGTTGACGAGATCCTCATTGGCTCGACTCGTCAGAAATGAGTTCACTGAGCCTAAGATGTTCGGGACCAATCTCCCTTCTCTTGCGGGGAATCTTATGTTCAGGCTTTCTAACGCTTCATGGAATACTCTCTCAGTTGCTGAGAATAGCTTCTCTCTCAAGGCGGAATGAAGCCTGACAAGTAGCTTTCTAGCATTATCCGCTTCTCCAATCACGTTTCCCTCATCCACCGAGGCCACTAGGAGAAAGTAGTGAGCGATCTTCTTTCGTTCCAAAAGGTCTTCTGAGTATGGGTCAAACGGAAGCTGAGGTGGAATGACTGGGTCGAACTGAAGGTCAATGAGATTCGATTTGCTCTTGACGTATTTGATCAGAAGCGCGTGGAGATCAACCATGCCGGCCGCCTACTCAGGCAGTTTGTCTATCAGAACAATCCTGCCCCCTCCGGATTTCGTTAAGGCATTTATGTGGTGAACGATCTCTCGCCAAGAGTTGTGACTCAGGTTACACTCGTCTATGCCCACGTGTAGGAAACTGAGATAGCACTTGACCCTCATCAAGGGGTCAACTCCATTGCGGGGCTCACCCGGCCAGAACACGATCGATTTGATGTTCCGAGCAAGGACCGCTTTCTTGACTCGGAGGGCAAGGCCATCCATCCACGCGCGGCTCGCCGTTTCATCTAGCAGAACATTGTTCTCTAGTACCATGCATTGCTTTGTAGCCGGATCAGACCTGAACGTCGTGTTGTAGTTCGGCCTCTTCTCATCAGGGAAAAACAAGCCGTACTTGGCACTCACGATGCCCCAAGCGAGCCCTCTCCTCTTGCAGCACGATATCAAAGCGGAGATCCTTGTGGAGTCATAGAGCTGTTCCGGCTCACCCTCTCGAATAGGATTCTTTCTTCCAGAGCAGTGGGTTGCCCATAGGGTGGGTTCATTTATCATCAAATTTGTCTCCGCCATTATGTGGTGTCTGGGGAATTCGAACCCTCGTGGCGTGCTTGAATGCAGTGAGGATCTGATCAACCGCTTCTAGACTCGACCTCGGTAGCCCGCGGTCCTGCCATCAGATAACGCACGACGGCGGTAAGAAGAACGATTCGTTCTTGATACAATGACGCCTGTCCACCCTGCGTGCAGCTGTCTCTCGTTAGACCAAGTCTTCACATAGGCCCCGTAAATGCAGATCTTGGAACCTTGCGTCACCTCCTCGATCTGCTTATCCCATAGGACGAGTTTGATTGCACCCGATCCGTCCTCCAAGAGGGCATGGGCGACCCTTTTGTTCTCGCCGACTGTGCGCGGTGGCTCAACTTTCATGACGGTTCCTTCAACCGTCACGCCTGTCATGCCGTCTCGGAGATCAGCGATCGGCGTGCGAACTCCGGCTATTTCTTCAGAGCCTCGACCCACGCCCTCCATCGACTGCACCCTTCGTCGGACTGCGCTATCTCTCGCGTCCGGAACGTGGATCCTGCCGTGCTTGCCAGATTGTGCCTCGGCAACCTTCTCATACCAGTCACAGAAGGGACATTCCTTGGACGGACTAGGTGATCTGGGTGACTCTATCACTTCAATGGCTTTCCTGATGGCTGACTCGGTTCTCTTCGGATCCGTTTCTAGGGTCTTGACATCAATGATCAATCTGCAACCTTTGTGAAGATCATCGGTGTGCTCGGGATAGTAGAAGATTAGGTGCCCGTACCCTGTCGTCTTCTTACCGTTTTTCTCCAGCAGGAAGGTATACGCATCCAATTGTGCTCGATATGCAGGATAGATTTCCATGTTTCGCGGGTCAGCGCTAGTAGTCTTGTGGTCAACTGGAGTGTGGAGTTCTCCACTGGTGACTAGGCACTCATCCAGCTTTCCGACGAAGAGATATCCATTCTTGATTTTGCACGCATAGTCCTCAACGAACGGGTCTTCGAGTCGTCCCCGGCATTTTCCTTCAAGCATCGGCGGCAGTGTTCCTGAGCTTCGATACCTGTCGAAGTAGGTCTTGATGATGGAATCAAACCTGTCAGGCAGCTTTGAGGCGAACCCTTGAGGTTGGTAAATCCCGTGGTTGTACCTCAGCCAGAAGCATCTTGGACAGCTGTCCAGTTGGAGGAGAGATGAATGGGATAGGCGAATAGGTGAGTGCGACATCAGGGCTAGGCGGCTTTTCTGAGATGCAGAAGGTTGCAAACCCGCGCTGACGCGCCGACCGACTGATCTTTTCAGTCTCTTCCGAGCCAACGCATTTCCTCTCTAGTCCAAGTCTATGCGGTGGCTCGCCACCTGTCTTCGTCTGGTGCTGAGAGACAATAGACTCGAAACTCCCTCGTGTGGTGAGAAGAAGAATCCTCTATGTTGCTGAAGCATATTTGAGCTCGGACTAGACTGCACCTGCTTTGCTCTTATCGCTTTGCGATGATATGGTGTCCATTGAAGGGGAGCACCAACTGGAGAATCTGACAAACGAAAAGCAAAGTCGAATCTGCCAGTGTATAGCTCTGGATCTTTGAAGCGAAACGATTAGGAGAATATGTTGCCTTCATCCGAGATGTTACCGGCTGCTTTCTGTTCCCGAGTCTCTCTGGCAGGCTGACGTTCAGGGAGCTGGGAGTAGTTGCCATCACCCGTTCGATACACGGCTAGTCTGCCGGTGGTTTCCCAGCTGCTGCCTGCAGAGTGTCGGATTTGGATTGTCAGTACCTCAGCTGTTGGATCTTTCTTTTCAGCCCATACAGCGAGAGTGAGGTAATCTTCAGTCGGAAGACGGCTGGAGAACCGAGCTTTCGGTTGTGACCCACTCATTGTCCTCAGAGTCCACCGCACTGCATGAGCGTAGTCACGAGCTACCTTATGAAGGGGACTCGGGCAATAGTGAATCTGCCTTACTGGGCGGAGACTTCACATTGCCCATGGGCACTTGTCAGACAGTAGATTTGGCTTGGGCCTGACTTGTTGACAACAACCGAGCTCCTCCAGACTGTTCAGAAACACACAGGGAGAGCACTGGACGCGCCCCAGGTCAAAGCGATATCACATGACGCGGGACCTCTTTGGATACTAGCAGGGCCCGGGTCAGGCAAGACCGAGGTTCTGGTCCTTCACTGCTTGAAGCTCACGCTGGTCGACGGAGTTGAGCCCGGATCGATCCTTCTCACCACCTTCACCGAGAAGGCCGCTAGATCGCTTCAGGATCGACTCTTAACACGAAAAGCAGCGATTGCGGCGAGCCATCCTTGGGTGACTGATGTTGACGTTTCCGGCATACGTATAGGAACCTTGCATAGCATAGCGAACGATGTGATGCGGGAATTCCGATACCGACCATATCAGGGGACGCAGTTGCTCGATGAACTCGAGCAACTCATGTTCATACACAAAAATGCGGCCATTGCTGCTGGACAGTCTGGCTGGTCAAAGAAGCCACCACCCGATGATTTCTGGGTCACGTTTGGATTTCTGATTGAGCGTCAAACAGGATTCTATCCAAACAGATGGAAACGCGCGAAAGGTGCTGTAGACCTATTCAATAGGATTGTAGAGGATCGAACAGATATCGGATCAATGAGGTCAGCAAGTGAGGCTCAACTGCAACGTGCAGTAGAACTGTATGAGGACTACGCTCACGAATTAGAGGTTCAGCGGTGTGTGGATTTTGCACACATGGAATATAGGTTCCTCAGCTTTCTAGACTCGCAGCAAGGCTCACTGTTCCTGCGAGGTGACGGGACGTCGGCAAGACCCGGCGTTTCCCATGTGCTAGTTGACGAGTATCAAGACACGAATCCGATCCAAGAGATGATCTACTTCAAGCTGGCATCACGAACGCCACATAACTTGTCGGTTGTTGGAGATGATGAGCAAGCGCTTTACAGATTTCGTGGAGGAGACGTTCGGTGCATACTGAGCTTCGAGGCAGCTATGAAGAACTACTTCAAGGTAGACGTTGCTAAGGTGTTCCTGAACACTAACTACAGGTCACCCGGGGAGATAGTGGATTTCTACAATCACCTTATGCTTTCCTGCCGGTCGACCAGACTACTAAGGGAGTTCGTGGGCAAGCCTAGCATTCAGGCCGTGAGAGGGCGCGGCGGCGACTATCCGGCTCTTGATATCATCAGGGGAGCCACAATGAGGGACACCGCTCTGGAACTAGCCGGGCTTGTGCGAGCCCTCAGAAAAAAGGGCATGATAACTGAATACGCTGATTGCGCCCTCCTCATGCGATCTACGCGAGAACGCAGACCCAACGGCAACTTGAGTGAAGCCGGTGAATATGCCAGAGCATTACGCGAAGAAAGTGTCCCGGTATACAACCCCCGCAGTCGGGCGATGCTAGAAGAACCAGAGGTTCAACTCACATTGGGCGCTCTGCTGGAAGCTCTCGACTCTACTGATAGGTTCAGAGAATTCTCGCAGAACCAACGTTTTCAGAATATGATCATGCAAGAATGGCGCGACTCTTTCAAGAGCGTCGAAACAAGCTCTGCTCTAAGCAAGTACGTTGCCGCTGTGAGAGCTGCCATTCGTGGCATGCCAACCTCCAGGATGTTGGACATCGAGCTGCTCGAGATATTCTACAATCTGGTCAGCCAAGACCCTTTGCGTCAAGCTCAGGATGACCCAGAACAGACCCTCCGATTGTCCCTGCTATCAAGTGTTCTCGAATCATATGGTGCAGTCTACGGTTCCAAACTCACCACTGACACCAATTTCAGAGGCGAGCTCAATATCCAATGGAAGCGTAACTTCTACTACTCGTTTCTAGACCTTTTGATATCGGAAGGTATGAATGACTTTGAGGACAGGGAAGAGTCGCTTCCGAGAGGTCGCCTCCCCATCATGACTTTTCACCAATCAAAAGGGCTCGAATTTCCAATAGTCTTTGTAGGTAGCCTAGCTGTGACCCAAGATAGCGTTCGATGGCATGCACAGTCAAAAGAGTATGCACTCGAGGACTTGTTGAAGCCATACCGAACGTCACTCGGCGGCCACGAATTGCCCCCGTCCGATGCGTACGAACGTGCAGAGCAGGACACGATCAGGCTTTACTACGTAGCTTACTCACGAGCCCAGGATGTGCTATTTCTCCTCCTCAACGACGAGTCAATTAAGGGCAGTTTGCTGACCATTACACCCGAAATGCAAGGAGTCGTCGTTCGCTCAGATGGTGAAAGTCGCGCACACGAGACGAAGATGCGAAGGCGATTGTGATGACGCATGCGATTGATGAACGGTTCTCTTCTCTTCGGATAGGCTCAGCAAAAAAGGAGCCTATCAAGAGGCTGTATAGTGTTTCAAGTGACGTCCTGAGTTTCAGAAGATGTCAACGTCAGTACGGAATGTACAGGTTGCGTCGCTATCGACCCGCTAAGACAATACAGTTCTTTTTCGGGACGGTCATTCATCAGACACTCGACTTCGCTCACGAGCACTATCTTGGAAGGTTAGATGGCTCGACAAAAGGCACGGTTCCCACGGACATAGAGATCGAATCGTATTTTGTGGCAGCCGAGTCGTCTCTGAGAACCAGAGGCATTGTTCCTTTCAATAGGGCTCAAAGGCAATCTGCTTTGAATCTTTTGAAACGATTCAATAGATACTATGGTCCCAAATTGTACCCGAGAGTCCAAGACACTGAATGCAGACTGCAGATTGATGTCGGCAAGTTCGTCTTGCAAGGGGTAGTTGATGTCCTCCTGAAATCATCGTCACCAACTTCAGGTCTTGGGATCTGGGACTACAAAGGGACAGAGCTTCCGATAGGCGAGAGAATGCGCAGTGTGATGCGAGATTATGAACTCCAAATGCGCATCTATTCACTACTTTACTCCGAGAAGTATGGTGATGAGCCTGAAGAGGCGGTCCTGGTGTTCTTGAATGAGTTGAAATCTGACCCACCAACCCAGAACGAGGAACGTCGCGCGTTCTTTCGAATGAAGGTCGATCCAGAAGACCGAGAAAAAGCGCTCGAAGAGTTCACCGAGAGCGTTGAACAGATCGAGAGGGAACGAACCAAGGATGGGATACGTTGGGGGCCTCCTCCGATCGAACAAGTCCCGGAGAGACATACTTGTGATGCGTGCGATTTCCGATGGGGTTGCAGTTCTGCGGTTACAGCATACAGGTACGCGCCTTGGATTCCGCGGACCATTTAGTTTCAGCTACCTCACGGGCTTAAAGCCGCTCGCCCACTAGTTATCAGAACATGACTTCACACTACGCCAGAGTCCAAACAGCCCGAAGCTCCTCCCATTGTGAGATCTGTGGAGCAACGCTGGAAAAACCACACTACTCCTTCGGTGGATATCCGATAACATGCAGAGATTGCTCTGGAGAGCCGATAATTCCGCTTAGGCGATAGCGTGACTAGCGCGTCGCACCCAAGACAGAACCTGTGGACGGCCGGGCCTCCTCATAGTCCGCTTGAGCTGCGATTGTCGCTCCACAGGCACTGCAAGTTTTCGCATTTCTCATGTTCCGGTTTCCGCAGCTGGGGCAGGGGAGGCGGTCGGGCTTTGCTTCGATCAGGAAGAATGTCCGCGTGTCCGTCTGGATCCTTGCTGGCACATCGAGCGGGTTCGCGTAGTGTATTACCTTGGTAGTCCGTCCATCCGTGAAGGTAGCCGTCATTTCCCTAGGGTCTGTCCCGAACTGTGCTACGAGAGTCCGTCTACGCTCCTCGGCTGTCGCCTGAGCCGATTCGGGAGGAGGTTTTGTCTCGTTCGTCTCACTAGCCATAGAGTGCAGTAGGACGAGTTGTTCGTATAGCTGTTTTGGGCTGGCTTTGAGAAAGATCGGTATTGTCGCGAGCGTTTCTGCTTAGATTGGTGCCAAGGGGTCATGGCACCGAGGGAGATCCTGCGCGAGTAAGGAATATGCGCACACGCGAGCCTAACGTGCACTCAAGAGTCCATCTGTAACATGACATGCCACACATGTTCGATTGTCCTCAGCACTCGTCAGATTCGCAACTCTCGTACCATCCGCCATCATTGATTCTGTGACTATGTTTCCTGTACAGGTAATCTTGGTGCTCCAGAATGTAGTGTTCCTTGAGAAGACACACGACGTTGTGGTCCAAGATGCTTTTCGTATCCCCATTCGTCCAACTGTGGAATACTAGTGTTGAGTCGCCGTTGAATGGATCAATAGGCATTCGTGCTCTAACGATGCCGTCTGTTACAAGTTCCTGGAAGAACTTGTCTTTGGTCCAGCCTCTGCCCTTGAAGGGCTGGATCTCTTCCACGTAGATAGAATCAACTCCGAGGTAGCTCCTCAGCCCATAATACTCGAAGTGTTTGTTGAAGGCATGCACACGTGGATGACGCTCCATGTGAGAGATCGTTTCTCTCTTGAATTATGCAACGTCATTGGCTCCGGGGTCTCGGTGGATCTGGAATATCTGGTCACCAATAATGATACCAACGCAGCAGATGTCCATTTTCTGGTACTCGTTCCATCCTGTTGGAGTTCTAATGTTCTCTGTGATCTCGACATCGACGATGGGTCTGGTACATTGGATACTATGACCGAAGTCCCGCTCAACGTGTAGAAGCCGAGTCTTCATGGTATCTCCCCATGAAATCGGGCAAGTTTCATTTGACACAGGCCCGCAAGTCCTGATGCCGTAATATCAGATTTAGAGCTTCTGATCAGGTGATCCAGAACTTGCACGCCAATGCATTACAGGCGAGATTGAGGCAAACCGTGACTTAACGAAATGGCGTGTCTCCTATATTATGTGTCGATCTGTTCTACGTGACTGTGCCCGTCCTGTGCTAGTGTGATTCGGAATCGCGTGTCTGCGGCCTCCAGCAACTCCGGATGGTGATCAACTATTATCAACTGAGGGACCCGCCTTAGATTTTCCAGAACGGTGACTAGTTCTCCTCGTCGGTTTTCGTCTAGGTGTGTTGTTGGTTCATCGAGAATGAGGAAATCCAGTTGACTGAGCACTTCGCTCAAAGCCAATAGGAACGACATGCTTGCGAGAACCTGTTGACCACCGCTAAGCCTGTTTGCATGCCTCTCGTGTCCTGCACGTGTGACGAGGAACTCGTAATCTTCGGTAAGCTGGAAGCTCTCAATCTCTGCGCCACCGTAGAGGCGTTTCAGATAGTCGTTTGCACTTTGCGTAATTCTCGAGACGAAGCTTCTTCTCACCGCTGGCTGTATCTCGCGCAGTGCGGTTCTGATTGTTTGGAGCAGAGCGATCTTCTTCTCATCGAGCTTGATCTCCGGCTTCAGCTTCTCAAGCTGAGACGCCGCCTCCTCTGCGTCAGTAACGCGTTTCTTCTGAGGGTTAAGATGGTACTCGTCATATCGCCTCATTTCATCCCCTAAATCTCGAACCTGTTTTGAGAGGGTCTGGAGTTTCTGCTTGAGTGAGCGGGCCTGATTTGCCACTTCTTCGTCTGACAATGGAGGTTCAGCGTGAAGGAGTGTCCTCAGCTCGTCTACGAGTTTGTTCTTCTGCTGCGAGAATTGAGTTTTGGAGGCTGTAGCGTTCTCTAGTTCCTGTCGTTGTGTGACCAGTTGCTCCACGAGCAGCACTGCGCCTCTGACCTTATCATAGGTAGATCGAACATCTTGCAATCTCTTTTTGTACTTGTCAGTCAGAATTCTCTCGGTCTCGAGTCTTTTGCCGAGTTCTGCGATCTTGGCCTGAAGGTCTTTCAGTACTTTCTGTTCTTCCGTGACATGTTTGCCCCATTGATCTCTGCTCAACATGGTGCCGCACTTGTCACACTGGATTTGGGGCTGTTCGCCCTTGCCTTCCAAGTAATTCTGAACTGTGGCAATCTGGGCCGCGGTAGTCTTCTTCTCGTCTTCTGCAAGACCGATCTGTGAGTGTGTAGCAGCTGATTGTTCTAAGCTCCCGGTGTAGCTTTCATTGAGGGTGTCCTCTTCTACCTTCAAACCACGAAGATTTGAATTCATCAATCCAAGGTAGGCCGCAGTCTCCGCGGATGTTAGCTTCTCGACCTTACCGCAATCTTCTGATGAGAGCAAGTTCTGCAACTTTGACATGAGCGTCTGAATCTGCATTATGGTACTCTGCGCGCTGGCGTTTGCGTTCCTGAAACCCTCCTCGACGGCGTCAAGTTCCGATAGGGTTTCAATGTTCTGTTTGGACGTCTGCTCGAGTTCGCCAAGTTCCTTCGTTGCCCGCCCGAGCTGCTCCTGCTTGCTTTGCCGTTCCTGAGCCATCTTCTCGAGGCTTGCTTTCTCTTCGCCGAGTTTGGATGCGACTGCCTCGAGGCCGCTCTTTGTTTGAAGTTTGGCTTGTTTTCTGGACCCTATCTGTTGGATCGGCCCTTCTTGGCGACCGAGTTCCAAGTAGGTGTTCTCGAGTTGAGATATTCTGAAGAGTTTGTCGAGGGAGTTCTTCCGTTCTTGAGTCTCTTCGAGTGTGGCCGCGAACTTCCCCTGTGCGACGTGGATTACGTGCCTGAAGACTGACGGATCAACCCCAAGTGTTAGTAGCGTTTTCTGGACTGCCTCGGGCTTCTCGACGGTTTCTCCTGTATCCAGGTTCGTGAAAGAACATTCGTGGTCCGCTCCTAAGCTTGCGTTGCGGGTGAGCGTTCGATGAATCCTGTAGTTCTGTCCTGATCGTGGTTCAAGGTAGTCCAGTATGACTTCTGCTGTTTCGGCATCATCTGCGATGAGTTCAGAAAGGGTTGTTCCAGGCACTTCCCCCATGAAGGCGAAGTCCAATGCTAGCAGGATGTTCGTCTTTCCTGAACCTGTGGCACCAATTATCGCGTTCTTTCCGCTTCCGAACTCTATTGAACTGTCTTCATGCGTGGCGAAGTTAAGAAGCCTGATCTGTCTAATCATCTGGCTGCCACCCATCAATTTCGGATAGGGCTTCTTGATGCGTAGTCTTGGTCTTTCGAGCGTAGAGTTCGATGAGTTTGGTTGCGATACGTGTTGCTTTCTCAGCGTTCTGTGCTAGTGTGGACTTGAAATACTGATTCAGAGGCTGCGCAATGTCAGATCCTTCCGCAATCTCGAGTTGAACTTGTGGCATGTTGAAGTCAAGGAGCGGGTAATCCAGAAAGAGCAGCTTCTCCCTGAGCGACATGATCTCCGGAACGTTGATGTCGGTTCTAGATGTGGAAGGATGCAATGTGCCTTTCAGGACTGGACGTATGATTCCCGAATTGGAGATGTTCTGTGAGATTGCCATTTTTGCTCCTTCAACCACCCCGGGTGCTGTGGCGTCGTCGAATCTGACCTGAATATTCCTCACGTCTCTGGTCGGCAACGTCTGGAATTGTGCGTTGATGATTTCTCCTGTAACTTCCACTAGGTAGTACCCATGTTCGATGGGTTCTCGTTGCTCTTCTGTCAGCTTTGTTCCGTCGTAACTGTAGGTTATTGTTGGCGCGTCAGCGAAGCTGATGACCTCCGGGGAACCAGGGTTGAATATTTGGAGGTCCTTGTGTTCCCATCTTCTATGGTTGTGTCCCAACGCAACGTAGTCGACGTACCTTTGCGACAGGAGGTCACCTATCGTCTTCGTGTCGACGGTGGGACCTACCATCCGCGGCATCTCCGATACCGTTCCATGCATGAGGAGGATGCTGAAGTCGGCGTCCCCGCTCATGTGTTTGCGTAGCTCTTGCAGGGTCTCCTCTTGTTCTCGGCCGTGGTCTCCCAGACCATAGACTGAGATTCTCTTCCCCTGTCTAGTCTCGATGTTCACGGCTGGGGTCTGGTCTGTATCGACTCTCCTAGCTAGACTCAATCTCGATTCGAGGAGCTGAAGCACGTCGCCGCCGGCTTTGTCGAAGTACGATTCGGACTTGTCGTGCGATCCCACCGTGATGATGAATGGTATTCCCGCCTGCTTGAGTCTTGGAAGTTCCAGTAGGATTCTGCTCCAAGCGGCTGTTGGCGGATGAGGGCGATTGACGAGGTCTCCTGCATGGATTACGAAATCGACCTGACGTTCAATCGCGGCGTCAATGATTAACTCGAAAGCCTTCCCATAAGCTGAAATCTGGATGCTCTCTCGTCTGCCGATTGCCGGCCAATTGAGCCCTAAGTGTGTGTCAGCCAAGTGAATGAATTTGAAGTCAGGCTTCATCCTGCTAGTAGATGTCAACGTAGTTCCCCGCTGAAGCTATCGGCTCGGCTGGCGGCTGCTCCTCCGGTTCATTCAACCTGTCCACCATGACGGGTCTAACTTGGATTTCCAGCTTTTTCATGTATTCTGGGAGCTGAATGTCTAACTGTTCTGCAGTGACATGTTCGACTAACGTGCCCGAGAGTGATCTGATCCGGTTCAACACGCGGTCAAATTGTGGGTGACCGTTGAAGGTTGACAGGTTGGCTACAATGACCAATTTCTCCCGTGCACGGCTCAGAGCCACGTTCAGCCGGTTAGAATCCAGTGTGAACCCGACCTCCTTTCCAGGATTCGCACGGACAAGATCGAGTATTACGACGTCTCTCTCCTGACCCTGGAAACTATCAACCGTTCCAACATCCACTGAGTCGCTGAGAGTTGCGGAGAGCAGTCGCTGCTGCTCCTTGTAGGGCGTAATCACACCAATCTGACCCGACACCAGCCCAGCGGAGCTCAGAGAAGCGACGAGGAGAGAATCGACTTTCAGGTTCGCCTGATTCAAGATACTGTAGCCCCGGCGTTCCTCCACGCTTTCGACATCGACCACGGCAATTGGGACAGTCGGGTCTAGCGTCTTGTCCAGGTGTGGTATCCCTGTCCCCTGATTCAGTGGAGGAATTTGAGGTCTTGCCGCTATGATTGGCGACGATAGCAGGCTGCCATCGTAAAAGACATCATTGATGAGGTCGCAGATCTGCCTCTGCATCCTGTATTGGACTCTGAGATTGGTCACGAGGTCTTGGCTGCGACCATGCCTGTTCGACGTATCCAGAGCGACTTCTAAGAGGCTGCTCACTCGCCTATTCATATGTGAGACTGGCGGGAGCTGTTTGTTATCGCCGATTACAACTGCCCTGTCAGCTTGGACGAGCGCGGAGAATGCATCTTGCATTCTGATTTGACTCGACTCCTCAAATAGAACTACGTCAAACCGTCCAGCCTTGACCAAGTCCAATGATGCACTGCTGCAAGTCGTCAGGACGGCTGCGGCAGTCCTCATCTTCTCAACCGCCGCGAGTGCCCGATCCTCCTCATTCGTGACCAAGTTGATTAGCGCGACCTCCATCGCGCGCTCTCTGATCTTGTACCAGTTTCCGAATCTGATCTCGAACCGGTGACCCAGGTCTAGAAGCCGCTCCACAATATTGTCAACTGCAGTGTTTGTGACTGAAACGGCCAAGGCGCGTTTTCCTTCTCTCGCAAGCTGCACCAATGTCTCAACTATGACAGCTGTCTTGCCAGTTCCCGGCGGTCCAAGAATCACTGCAAAATCCGGAGCACTCAGCGCCGTTGTCACAGCATGACGTTGTTCCTCATTGAGATCCTCAGCAAATTCAAAATCGAGCTGCCTGGTGACCGGCCCTGGCGCTTCAATCCCCAAGACTCGCCTAGTCAGCTCGCCAGTTCTTCCCGTGGCTCGATGAACCGCGTCTATTGATCTCAGTTGACGGCTCGTCAGGTCAACGTCATAGTGGTCAACGGTGACTCCCTCACTGGCTAGGCCGAGGGGCAAGTCGCCATACGGGGTGACCGTGAGACTGTTCCCGCTCAGGGCTGATACTTCGCCTGTGAAACTCGGCGTCCGTAATGGGTCTCCTCCGCTGACGATGACAGTGTCTCCCGGAAGGAAGTTGCTGATGCCTACGCTCTTCACAAGTCGGACGCTGCGCGACTGCAGTTCGGATATCAGAAATCCACTTTCGGCGTATCCTAGTTGGACTCTGGCATCTAGCGGCAGAATCTTGCTTCTCCACTTCCAGACCTGAGTGAGGCCCTTCTCTTCCAGGGTCTCCATCCGCAACCGCCAGAGGTATCTCCTGATATGTTGTGGCTGAACGTCGTGGAAGTAGTAGTTGCATGCATCGTGGACAGGGCAGACTTCGCAAACCTGGGGAATAGGTCTGGCTCGTGCCTTCGCGTCTTCGTAAATCTGCTGTATCGTCGAGATCCCCTCAAGGAGCCTGTTCCGTCTGCTCTCGGTCATTCGCACGTTGACAATGTCGTCTGTGGACATGACTTTGATTGTGAAATCTGCATGAGGGTAGAGCTGTTCTAGGAGAAGTTGATAACCACAGGCCTGTAGCTTGTTCGTCTCACTGACTCTTGAACCACCGTAGCTCTTGAACTCGCGTATCTCGACCCGCGGCGGGTCATCATACACTCTGTACTCATCCGGGATACCTTGTAGCGGAAGATCGAGGTTGATAATATGATGACCAGCCACAATTCTGTCAGGTTGCTCATATCCCTGATGAATCTCATTTGCCAGATGACGCGAGAAGCTCCGGAGTTTGTCGAGGACTGCGTTTCGACCCTCCGATGCGCGTATCCGCGCGTCGGCGAAAAGCCTCCATGAATCCTCGATCTTGCTGTTTGCGGCTTCCAGCCATCTCTCATACACCTGTTGAGCAATATCATCGACAGGTAAGGTTGGGTCCACTAGGTTCACGACGTTGGCCTCAATACGACCGAGTTCAGCAAGCGCAGAGTGAGTGACCGTGCCAATAGCAAATCCGGGGTTGTATTCCCCAGACGCTCCGTAGATCAGTTTGAGAAGAGCGCTGCGCGGGCACGTCGCAGCTCCGGCAACTTCAACAACCGTCGGAACAAACGGACGCCTAGGTATCGCTCGTTCTAGCTCAACCAAGAGAGCCTGCGAGCGCCTCAACATTGCCGAATCACCTCAGAGACTAAGTCTCGAAGGAAATACGATTTTCCATCAAGCGCATGGACAAGGCGAACCACTGAGACAAAACGGCTTCAATCTCCAAGACCAATCACAAGGACGTGTTTGCATGGCGGTCATCTTGGGATAGACCCGACAGTACAACGTGAACTGGACTCGAGCATCGCAGACGGCGGCATCCGTGTCTTGCGCCGAAAGTCATAAATCGCTACCTTCCCGAAGCCAGAAGCGCGGTCCGGATCATTGGATCTTCTGGAGATCGGGTCGACCCCGTTAGCTCTGTCCGTCAATAGAGGATTGGAATGAGTACAGCTTGACCTATCTGTACCTCGACATCGAAACTGTGCCTGACTTTGAATCGAGTGAAGAGTACCTAGCTTCAAGGAGCATGATCGAGAATGGCAAATTGACTCCTCAATCCAACAGCTCACTGTACTACAGAGTGACCATGGGAGCACTCAATCCTCATCAGGGAAAAACGATTGCAATAGCATATTCGATCGGCGATGAAGATCTTCAGATTCTCGAGGAATGGGTATCTAGCGAACGCGAGACCCTGCAGAAATTCTACGATGTTCTTGACAAGGCAACCAGAGAGTCCTGGAAGTCTAAGACGCATTTGACTTACGTGGGATTCAACATCCTTCATTTTGATATCCCGTTTCTCTTCTGTAGAATGCAGTACCATGAAATCCGCACTTCCAGCAGTGGTCACGACCCAATCTGGCTGTATAGGAAACTGTTCTGGCCATCAGTAGACCTCTTGCAGATGCACCTTCACCTTAACCACTGCGTGTGCGAAGGACTCAACCACGACGCAGTATGTTGTGCTTACGGACTACCGATCAAGGACATACACGGAGATGTCATCAAGGACCTGTACTATCAGCGAGAATATCAGAAGATTGAAAAGTACATCCGAGATGAGTTTCTCCACCGCGATATCCTCGAGAGGATCCTCACTGAGGGTATTGTGGATGCAGAAAGGTTCAGATCGAGTGTCGATGACATAAAAAAGAGGAAAGCCGATTCGCAGATTCGAAGATGACGTGACAGGGCGACCATGTGGACCTAACTGGTGTCCCGCAGTAATTTCATGACAGCGAGACCTGCCATTGTGCGCCTAGGCTGCTGATGCAGCCGACTAGGCCGATGACCGCAAGCCATGGCGAAACCACCCCAAAGGCGTTTACGAGGATCACGACGCTGCCTCATAGGGGGATGATCTGCATACGTCGTAACTCCACATCTCGATATCCGTGATAGCGACATCATCCAAATTGCTACCTAAGAGGATCAACGACCCCCCCTGTCAGCTTCCGATGTTGATCGTCTGGCCTAGCTGGACACGCCTCACGTTACGGTGCAAGTTTCCAAACCGCTTTGGCTTCTCCGTATGAATCGGGATTAAACACTTGGGCTTGATAGTCTGCATCATGTGCCTTAGGTCGCTGGCATTCGCGTGTCCGGAAGAATGAAAATGAAACTTGGTGAGTCCGAAGAAGTCAAGCCAGTTGTTTAGTCTCTCGACGTCGATCTCCTGTTCCTCGTTGTGCGGTTCCGATGTTGATTCGATGTATATGCTTCCAGCTTTCGGTTTCATATCTATGAGTTCGTTGATGTCGAAGAACCCCATGCATGCCATGATCTTGCTCTGGTTCTTCTGGACATAGTCCGACTGGACGGCGTTTGGAAGAGAGAGGAATTCACGCTCCCATGTTCTGTAATCGACGTCGCGGTATGTTCCGCTCCCCTTTCTTTCGACGTAGACCAGAATAGAGGGATCATCAATTGGCGGCAGCAGATCCCTGAGTGGCTGGACTTCACGGAGTTGATTGATGAGATAAGCGTCTTGTTTCATTATGAGGAGTTTTCTTCCAAGCTCCTTGGCGATACTATGGAAAGTTGATAGCCGGAATACGTCTCGAGGGGCAAAGTCTGCAACTATGAGGCCTTTGCATTTGCCCGCGGTCTGCAGGGATTTGGTCTTCACGTCATTCTCTGAACTTGTATTAGTCTCGTCCACCCTTGTCCCTTCGCATAACATCACTTCGGGCTTCTGTTCTGCAATCTTCTCTATGGAACCTCGTGTGTGGGAACCAAGGGGGCCGTGGAACCTGAGGTCACCTGTGTACAGTAAGGTCGAGTCGGAGCACTCCAGCAGGAATGCGGTCGCTCCAGCAACAGAGTGGTCGACTGGGTAGGAATGCACTGTTATGGAGCCGACTTTGAATCTCGATTCACCATCAAACGTCTTGAATATTCTTGGAGTTGCTTCCATCCGCGGGTTCGTCAAGGGACGAGGCTTGAAATCGTAAAGTTCGGTCTCAATGTTTCTCTGACCCGTTTCCGTCAGAACCTTAGCATACAAGGCTGTGATTTGGCTGGTATAGACTGGGACTCTCTCGTCTAGGAAGGAGATGTTGGCAGAATGATCGTAATGTATGTGGGAGAGTAGGACACCGTCGAGGTAGGGCTCAGAGGCGCTTTTCCTACCAATCATTTCCAGCAGGTCTTTTCGATAGAATTCAAGCTGATCAGGAACTAGGCCAAGCGTCAGCACGTCAATCAGGCCGGCAGAACTGCGCGGTTTCAGGTACTCTTCGAAGTATTTCCTTCGGACTGAGAATCTCATTCCAAAGTCCAGAAGCAGGCGCGTGCCCTTGTCCTCGACTAGGAAGCAGTTGCCCCCGATCTCGTCTATCCCGCCAAGAAAGGTGACTGTTGTCAACAGTCATCCCAGTCATTCGACAACGCGTGCGCTTCTGTCATGGCTGGATCTGCCCCGTTTTCGTGAGGCGCACTGATTGGAATTCATACCTGTCCTTGCGTATGGCCGCCTGAATACTTGATTGTACCCGGCGTATCTCGCTGTTAGTGGTCTGCTCGTCTACGAACACTATTCGCTTGACTTTCTGGTGAAGGTTCATTCCGTCGAAGATTACGAAGTCAAGGGGATCAAAAATGGCCTTTACGTCCTGCGGATAGTATCCCAGAGGAGTGAAGACTGGGTCAGCCTGCCTGAGCATCTTGGGGAGATGCACTCTCCTGGATCGTTCAACAGTTTTTCTCCGAATCTCCTGCAGCGTCTCCTGTAACTTCATCCGTTCTTCTTCGGCCTCCTCCTCCTCATCTTGTAGGTTGTCGAACCAATCCTTCGAGAATCTGCGTTTGTATGAGATCTTTATGTCACTGAGGCGGAAGAGCGCTTGGCAATGTGGGCATATCCCGAATATGATCCTCTGAGTCTCGAAGAATCCGGCCAGATTGCCTATTTGGTGCATCCAGCTCAACCTCTAGACCGGCTTCTGGTAGGTATTCCACTCGACTCTTTTTTCGTCCACTGCATTCTTGATCTGTTGCTGGTGGGGATTCAACCCGGATTGTCCTGTCTTGATGTCTATGATCTGGATTGATTCTACCATTCCCTTCTTGGTCAGTCCTTCGAAGATTATGTAGTCAACGGGTTCAAAGAGTGGGCGGCAATCATGACAATCGAATCTGAAACCGGGCAGAGCTGGAGCGATCTTCTCGAGAACCTTGCCGACGTTCACGTCGATCACGCCGCGTTTCGACCTCTGTCTGGTCTGCTGCTTTCTTTTCGTGAGATCGTTCTGTGCTTCTATGATTTTGCGTTTCCACTGTTCGACAGCACTGAGCGCCTGTGTGGCCGTAGGCTTACGATAGAAGAGATCGGCCTTGAAGAGCGGGAACGTTTCACCGCAGCTAGGGCATTCTCCGTACAACTTCTTGTCAGAGGTCAACTTGTCGAGAACATCTTGCTGTGACAAGGGCAGAATCGATATCTCTATCCGCTTAGGATGCATAAGCGATTTGTGATTCGATTGATCAGGACAAGCGATGTGTCGCAGTAGGTGGCATCACATCGAATTACCCCATCTTCCTAGAAGTAAGACCGCAGTCCGGGGTGGTAATGGGGGGAGAATCACGCAAACTCGTTCCGTCATCATGAGTAGATATCGGTCTTGTCTGTAGGCATCCGAAGTTGATACCGATCTGGATGTCCAAACGATTCCCAGACGGAGTGTTCTGCAAATGCCTGATTTGTGGCCGCGAAACATATCGTCTACTATCGGTGCAAACAATGCGGTGCGCACGTCCCAATGTCGGAGTAGCCTCACATGACGAGCAGCGGAGACGGGCTAGCCGGCTCCAAGACATGACGCATTGCTTGAGGTGACATCTTGCTTTGGGTTCGCTAGCCAGATGTACCGAGCCAGTTCTAGGACACGTTTTCCACGTTCTAGAAGTTCTCCTCGTTTCAAACCGGCAAACACTACTTTCCCGCTAGCAAAGATCAAGATGGATGCTCCTTCTAGTTCCTTTGCGTAGTAGATTGCTCCCGAAAACTGTTCTGGCTCGTAGATGACGTTTGGCAGCTCTGTTGCCAGCCTTTCGATGTCGATCGTGTGACCGATGTCTCCAGTTGCCACGATGTTCTGAAGCTTGACATTGATTCGCGCCTTGGTGACTAGTCCAATCTCTGCAAGTCTCTTCGCTGCGTAGTTCAGGTCGTGTTTGGCATCCTTGTAGCTCTTCGTTCCAGCGCTGATCATCTTACCCGTTGAGAAGATGGAAATTTTTGCCCTCGTTCTGTTATCCTTCAGGTAGGCGCACCGATAGATTGCTGTGTTGTAGAGAAAGCCAGGAACATAGACGAGTCTTTCAAGATTCACAAACTGACCCAGCTCGGCAGTCGCGACCACGTTGACCACATTGAGCTTTGGAAGTAGTCTTTGCAACGCCACAAGTCCCCATGGATGACTGCGTCAGACGAGCATGATGGGCAACCGACCGAGAGTTATCTAGCATAATAAGGATTGTTGGGTGTAGGGGCCGTCGTGCGTCGGTTCGCTCTGCCCATCCGTCCGACACGCCAAGCTTGCATGACACGTACTTTGTCATCAAATAAGCTCATATTACCACAACTCGAAAGTAGGTCTTTGATGTAGAATCATTACAGAGCCCGCACTAGTTGGTCTCTTTGAGCAAGGTAGCTGAGTCCGTACGTAACGGTCTCGAACAAGTTGACACCCAAGAACTCGCCAAAGCGATACTGAGACACGCTTCCGCATCGACGAAAGAGGAAGAACTCAAGATAAGAGTCGAAGCGACGCTCCGGCCCATTCTCGAGAAATTGGGTATCCAATGGGCGTCCTATGAGCACGGACACCGAATCTCTGGAGGCAGGAAGGACGCACTATACGGACACGTCATCCTAGAATACAAGTCGCCAGGCAAGTTGGACAGTAAGATTGAGTTTACGAAGGCAAAGGAGCAGGTCAAGGAATACATACATGAGCAATCCACAGATAAGCGAGATTACTCCAAGTATTTCGGTGTCATCATAGACGGTTACAAGATTTCATTTTTGCGGTTTAGAAGTGGACAATGGGAGGAGCAAGACCAACCGCTTAGCGTCAATAAGGAAACTGTCAGAACGCTCCTTAGAGCAATCAGAGGCTTACGTCTCAAGATAATTGAGCCCGCAACTCTCGTTGCCGATTTCGGACCAGGAGACTTAAGCAGGAAGATCATCGAGCTACTCTACGACAGTCTGCGAGAACCTGACTCCAAGAGAACGCAAATGCTCTTTGAGGACTGGAAGAGAGTTTTCTCTCAAGTATGTTCCTATGCTCCAGAAAAGTTGTCTGCACTCGTCGAGTACTACGGGCTCAAGCAACGCAACATAGACATTGAGAAGTTGATGTTTTGCATACACACCTACTACACTTTACTTATGAAACTCATTACCTCTGAAGTGATCTCCTACTTCAATCCTATGTTTGGATCTTTTCTTGAGAGAATCGAGACTGCCTATCACACGAAACTGGATGACATGAAGAAGGAGCTGGAGGAACTGGAGGAGGGCGGGATCATAGCCCAGCTCGGCATACGGAACCTCCTAGAGGCTGATTACTTCGCATGGTATCTTGACGAATGGAGCAAGGGAATTGCCGTAGCAATCATGCTCATTGTGGAACAACTGAAAGAATACGACCCCGCAACTTCAGAACTGTATCCTGAACGAGTCAAGGACCTTTTCAAGAGGCTGTATCAAAATCTCGTTCCTCGAAAAGTACGACATGACCTAGGTGAATACTTCACCCCTGATTGGTTAGCCGATTTAGTCTTAGACGAAGTAGGCTATGACGGGAACCCCGAAAAGAGAGTTCTAGACCCTGCATGTGGATCGGGAACGTTCTTGGTGCTAGCAATCGGCAGGGTGAAGGCGTGGGCGGAAAAAGAGTTCTATCCTGACAAGAAAGAGCTGCTTCGAAGAATCACGAGCAATGTAATTGGAATCGATCTTAATCCGCTTGCGATCCTGGCAGCCAAAGCGAACTACATTTTGGCCTTAGGCGAACTCAACAGACTCTTACCAGGACTGAACGTTGACATCCCGGTCTACCTAGCCGATTCGATCCTTGTGAGTAGGAAACAAAGCTTCACAGGCGAACTAGAGGTCTATCTGAGAACAGCGGTTGGAGACTTCGTCTTTCCGAACGAAATTATCGACAGCAATCATCTCCCAAAGGCTCTGTCGATGATTGAAACAGGGATGAGGGGCGAGTACACCAAGGACCAGTTTCATGAGCTAATGGCCACCCAGTTGAAAGGGCTGAAATCCAGCACCATAGATTCTCTCACACAACTCTTCGTGTTCATGCGAAGGTTGGAGCGAGAAGGAAAGAACAGAATCTGGACGCGACTACTCAAGAACTCCTTTGCCCCACTACTCATGGGCAAATTTGATTTCGTTGTGGGTAACCCGCCCTGGATAAATTGGGAGAATCTGCCTGAGAAGTATCGAGACGATACGAAAACGCTGTGGAACAGCTATGGCCTACTGGAGAGGACTGAAGGAGCAAGTCTCGGGAAAGTAAAGCGAGATATGGCAATGCTCTTCACAGTGCGCTGCCTCGATAGATATGTTACAGAAAAGGGGCGATTTGCCTTCCTCATACCTTTCACAACCTACAAGAGTCAATCCGGCGCAGGATTTCGAAGGTTTCTGGCAAATGGCCTGCACAATGAAGTCAAGAGAATCGATTGCAACGTAACGAAAATTCACGACCTCGTTACCTTATACCCCTTCGAGGGCGCGACAAATAGAACATCCATGGTAGTCATTCAGAAGGACAACAAAAGCCAGTTCCCAATTCCCTGCACGATGTGGCACAACCGGAGAAGCACAGGAATCAATCAAGAGGAGAGACTCCACGATGTGAAGATCGGTACCGACCAGTTCCAGATGATTCTTGCTCCGATAGTCAAAGGGAAGCCGGAATCTCCTTGGATGATAACGACGGAGAAAGCCCTAAGAGTAATGCAAAAAGTTCTGAGACCATCTGAATATCGTGCATATGCCGGAGTGTACACTGCACTTAACGGTGTCTACTGGATTGATATTGTTTCACATCAACCATCACAAATTGTTGTTCAGAATCTGTCTCAAATAGGGAAAAAGAAGGTCACACAAACCAAGCGAGTGGTCGAGCCAGATCTCATCTATCCACTAATCCAGGGCAGGAATGTGAAGAAATGGTATTCCTCACCCGAGAACCACAAGATAATCGTTCCACACAACCCGAAGAATGGCGATCCGCTAGACGAAAGAACTATGAAGGTTCGTTTCTCGAAGACTTACGAACTTCTCCTTTCCTTCAAGAAGGACCTAGAAGGCAGGGCAATTCACAAGCTGTGGGGCAAAGGCAAGCCGTTCTACTCGTTGTATGACATCGGCGAATACACATTCACACCTTATCGAGTTGCCTGGAAAGAGATAGCCGGCAAGATATCAGGGAAGGGCTTGTTTTCCGTAGCCGTAATTGGGCCGTGGCATGACAGAATCCTGAAGGAGAAAGTGGTAGTGCCAGATCACAAGCTGATGTTCGTGCCTTGCGCAAATGAGGATGAGGCTCATTTTGTCGCCTCCGTGTTGAACTCGTCCATCGCTCAGCTTGCAGTTACCAGCTACACAATCGAAACAATGATGGACACGCACATCACGAATCATGTCTACGTTCCAAGATACGATGCAAAGAACGAAGCGCACGCAAGACTTTCGGGGCTGTCACAACGAGCACATGAAATTGCCAGAAGATACTATGAGCGACAGGATTCAGCCGCTCAGGATGAACTGAGGAGGGTTGAGGACGAAATCGACAAGACCTGTGCCACGTTGTATGAGATTTCGAACGACGAGTTGGATGAGATCAGGAAGACTTTGCGAATCCTCACAGAGGGAGAAACTGAAGAGCCAGCAGATGAAACAGGTATTCTCGAAGACGAGGAATAGCAGAGTAGGTGTGTTCGAGTCATAGACCGACGCTGTTTCCAAGGCTTAGGCTTGTCAGTTTTGTTGCTACGAAGCGGGAAACGAGTATTGCTTGAGCTGCCTAGGGCGACAGAGGAATCAACGGAAAGCTTAGACAGTGTAGCTGAAGCTTCGATACTCGAAGAACCTGTGTAGTCTAGGCAGCGCTTGGTTCGCGTTCTCCTCCCAACGGGGAGGGAAGAGTTATGTCCCCTTGGGGATAGACCCGCTGCTGTGCATATAGGTGGGAATTCACGGTCCTGACGACGATGCCTCATGCATGGCCAAGGTGACGAGACCCTCGCAGTGAGATCCTAGCGCTGATTAGCTACCTTGATTCGAGAAATCTGATGATATAATTCGCGCGTCATGTATCGTCCCGCCATTGTTACAGATTTTCCAAGCTTCAGAGCGACTGGATACTTCCTCGCATCCTCTAGCACGAGTACAAGCATTCTCTTGTCTCTCCTGTTTCCAACATAATCCTCGAATTCGGATTGTGTCAGAAACAGGCGATTACCATAGACTGCCACTATCTCAGATACTGGCAGCATATCTATGCGGACTATTCTTGCCTCTCCCACAATCTCCTCGTTGCCTCTAGATTCGTACAGAAACAGCCTGCTCCCAGACTGCAACCTGACAGGAATTCTTTCTTTGCCAAAGAACTTTACAAATACCGTCTTACCCTGATTAAGAAACCGTTCTGCGTGCTGGGGGAGAAGCGGAAAGATAATACCAAGTATTTGAGATGAATCGTCTTTGCCCATTAGGACTGTCATCGCCGGAGAAGTTCAACATAGATTGTTATATGAATTCGATTGCCACGACCTTCAATCGTTGGCCGTTGAATGTGACTCTCTTCCGGCTTGTGTGTGCGCACCATCCTACCCACACACAATTCAGACGAAACGACGAACGACGACGGTTCAAATCACGACGCTTGCACGAATACTTGGACATACAACGAGGATCGTCCTTCTCGCGTGCTCCACCGGCTGGAGAAGAGAATGTTTGGAGGCTCTTCATCCGATCCAAGATGACCGATCCTCAGGTATCACCTTTAGAAGACCAGATTTGGGGAGTCGAGATTCGGCGTAGATGATCGCAAGCTTGTTTGTGCGATCTCGATTCTCTTCAAACTTCAGTTGGAGTCTTTCTGGCAACCGATCGATCATCGGCAGCATGCCAGAGTCAGTGAAGTCTTTCCTTCTCACGAAGAAGTGGTCAGCAATTCCGAGAAGGGTGAAACGCCGAGTAGCGTGGCGCTGAAGCTGAACAAGTTGACTCCGAACGTTGCCCGCATAATGAGTAACCTGAACAGGATGGGTGTCCTTGAATCAGAACGCATGGGCAAGAGGAAGCTCTACAGTGTCCCCGAAACCAAACGAAACGAGATCAAGGCAATAATCAAACAGGCAGTCGTTGACGGAGTTTCCGATGCGCGCTCTCGTCTAACAGAAAGCTTCTACCAAAACTCGCTCTACACCAGCCTAACGACCTTGGCCCCCGACGGGTGGAAGGTTTCCACCAACGTCAAGCTGCAGTCAGGTGCCGCCATGCTCAATCTCGACCTCACCATCGCCGACGACAAGGGACGAGTTGCCGGCGTGGAACTGAATATGGGGCCACCCGGACAACACCTCTACGCTCTAATTGGAAAAGCACTAGTATCCGGCACAAAACAGCTGGAAGTACTGATACTTGTTTTGCTTGCGACCCACGCAAGAGACTACGACTTCCTCAGACAGATCAGGTCAGCAAGTTCTCGGCCTCGTTTCGGCGTTATTCTGAGAGAAATGCCGGTTGGATCTGAAACCGCTTTCGCCGAGGGAGTTGCGAAAGAGATCATAAACACCATTAGAAGTTCTCGATAGGCGCATCCTGATGCACTCTCCTTCATGTTCGAAGGAGCATCCAAAGTCTCAAATCCCGAAAGAGCGATACAGTCCGTTTGCTCTCTGGGATTCACTGCTTTCCCGTCTGGATCTCGCTGATTATTCATGCTCACGAGAGGGCCGAGGAAGGGCGCGATGACAGCAAGTGCCTACAGTGAGGAGAGAAGGTAACCGTCAATGTCTGCTGCTATGCAGATCCATAGGGCAATCGTGGGAGCACTTCAAGCAGCCGGCGCGTTAACGCGTACGCAAAAGGTGCGGACAAGACAGGTCGCAAACGCGATTGGACAAACGCTCGAAGACACCCGGTCAGCACTGAAAGAGCTGCATTCGGCAGGTGTCGTGGGCAAGCATCCGAGCAGAACGAATCCTCGACCGTTCCTGATTAAGCTGGTACGAGGCGTACCAACGCGTCCCAACTTTCCCTCGGATGCACTTCATATTCTCGGCCTCTCAAAGAGGAATGCGAAAGCTGCGGCAATCGTAGGTAACATTCCTGTCCAAGGACTGGTCATGTCTGACCCTCACGATAGAAGGACGTTCAATGACATGGTTGAGCAACTCATTCAGGCCGGCTTCGACGGCAAGCTAGGAACGTACGAGTTTGTTGCCGGAAGCTATTATTGGTGGCTTCTTCCGGGGTGGGTTCGACAACTCAGTAATTACATCCGGCAGCGACGCAGAGCTAAACCTAGAGTCAGCAAGATCGCAACGAAGAGAACCAAGACTCGAAGAGGGAAGCATCCTCCTCCATAGGGCGACCATATCATGGAGTTCCTGGATGTGCTCATCGGGTTCGGGCTCAACACGGTACTGGCCTCCCTTGTTCCGACCGCAATTGCAGGAATTGTCATCAAGATCCAGAGGCGTCGGCGTGCGTATCCAAGAGGAACGGAGGGAGAGAAAGAACTCGCAAGAGACTGCAATGTCTGGCTGGTCGGACTGAACTTACTCTTCTTAGTATGGTCCTACATTTCTGGGACTGCTGTTGACGCATTCTCCGTAAGAGTCCTAGCTGTGGCGCTTTTTGTCTACGTATTCTACGACCGCCCTAAGCGGCTCATCGCCTTACCTGAGTCTGTGTTAGCCGTTCTCAAATGGATAGGCGAAACTGGCGATCAATGGTTGGAACGAATCCCCGGATATCAGGGACTGAAACAACTACTGCTCACCCCCAGATGGGCCAAGGGAGCAAGCAATTACTGGTTCTCTGGAAAAGAGATACCTACCATGAAGAAGGGACAACAACTTCTTTTAGCTCAGACGCAGTTCACTTGTCATTCATGTGGTAGTACGAGAGACTACACCCACTTGGGTGATGCTATGCAGGATGGTAGAGGTCAAGTGCTCTATTTTTGTGACAAGAAACAATGCAGAATAGAGGCGCGGAACCTCTACAGTAAGGAATTGATGTCATGGCGAAGAAAGTCGGGGGTTTTCGTCTCATGACAAGCTCTTTTGAAGTTGCTTTGGAGCGGCTGAAGAACATACAGCAGAGCCAGAGGATCAACGAGAGGATGGATGAGATCGTCCAAGACCTAGATGAAGCCGGGCTTCCACATTCGAAACTGAAACTGCGCGACTGGAGGTCAGCGACGTTCGAGCCACCTGGCAAGCCTCTGCTATTCACGAGAATCCGAGGGAGTCCGGACAGTCTTGAGACCGATGCCATGTATCTGGCAACGTATGCGCAAGTCAGAACTAGTATCGAAGAATACAGTCTGGACGATGACCTCAAGTCTGCTGTTGCAGCTGTTGCCGCAGACGAAGTCGTGCCAGAAAGTAGAGTTGAAGACTCCGGACTTTTCCTAAAAGAAGTGCATGCCCTCCACAGAAAGGAAATCGAGAAGATTCGTCAGAAGGTTGTACATGAAGATCTTTCTATTGCAACGGTCCTGAGATTCGTGGCAAGGGCCAACCCACAGCTTACGGTTACGCAAGGCAATCGTGCCTTCCTCTATGCGCTAGAAGACTACGAAAGAATAGCCGAGAGAGCAGTTCAGAAATCGGAGTTCCTAGAGGTTTTGAAGAGCTGGGGGAAGCTGGATATCGAATCGCTTGAGGGAATGTATTCAAAACTCATGGCTCTAGTCCTAAGATACCCAGGCAGGAGTGCGACGGAATATCATCAGAGGCGCTTGGGATTCACTGAGGTTGACCGAGCATCCGCCGCCACATGGGAAGAACTGAATTCCCTGGTCGATCTGGGGTACCTCAAGCTCGACGCAAAGAGACGCTACTGGCCGAACTCTGCGTTCATCAAGAAGCGGCACGGAATAAGGCCGCCAAGGATGGCTACTCTGGAGGACTGGACGCACTAGGGACCGACGGGCCGATAGTGACCCTAGGAGTCCTGTGGATCGGGATGAGAACTAACGCGAGATTTCTCGCAACCTCCGGAATTCTTGGATCGTGTTTAAGTGTCGGCGCATGAGTCCTTGAGAGCAGCGAGGGAGCCCGCCGCTGGAAATCCCCTACCGCCAATGTTCAAACGGAAATTTCCGGCCGCCGAAGCCTCAACTGTGGGTAACCCCAAATTACCCGCCGATTAGGCTCCGTCTCTAAACTCCTCTTTGTCTGCTTTTGATTAGGACTGTGGTGTTGTAGACGATTACTCTGGTCATGAGTTCGAGTTTCTGGTGGTCTCTTCTGTTGGATGTGAGTCGGTGGCCTAGGGTTCGTTTGATTGCTGAGAAGGCTGTCTCGGCCATGGATCGTGTGTGGTAGTGTTTCATCCATCCGGGTCTGTTTCGCCTGTAGGATCGTATCATGCGTTTCCATGCGGGTGGGCCGATGGGCTTTTCGGGGCTGTGTCTTCTTGGTTTGAGGTAGGGTGTTGCTCCTTTTGCTTCGATTAGCATGCAGTTTCTGTGGGAGAGGTATCCTGTGTCGCCTGAGACGGTTTCTATGTCGTCTAGGCTTTCGAGTAGGGTGCCGAGTTGTGTTGTGTCGCCGACTGTGCCTGTGGTGACTTCCATGCTTGGAATAGCCTTGTAGAGTAGGCCTACGGCTGCGTGGAGCTTCAGGTATTCTCTCCTGGACTCGTTTCTGCGCCATGAGTGGTATGCTTTGGGGCTGAAGCCTGTGGCGTCTACGGCTATGCGTTTCTCCGTTTTTTGAAAAGCTGGTTGACTTCATGGTTCAGCTGTTTCAGGTAGGGTTCGTGGAGTTTGGTCATGGTGCGCCATATTGTGTTGTGGTCGGGCGTCTCGGTCATTCCGCATTCTAGGCAGGTTTGCTTGTTCTCTTTGAGGTATATCTCTGCGTCGCGGTATGTGAGGCCGTACCGCTCCTTCACGAGTAGAGCCATGATTCTGCTCGTTGGGTCGAATGGAGGTCTACCGGTACGCTTCCTCCGCCATGTTGGCGGAGCCTTGTCCAGAACGCCTCTCACAGTCGAGAGGAATTCTCGAAGAGTGATCCCTTCGATGGTTAACAGCCCAAGTCAACCGTTCAGAACCAAGCATCTAATATAGTTTAGAGACAGAGCCGCCGATTACCCAGAACGTACCGAAAACAGCGAAAAGAAGGGTGCGAAGGTGGTGCGGCCGCCGGGATTTGGATATTGGTTGTAGGGTTCAATTTCATGACAATACTCAGCTCAGCTTCACATCGAAGACACAAACCCGATTAGTCTCCTTTCGCATCAATAGTCGTGTGACACACCATGAATAGTGAGAGTGAAAAGGTACCGCTACTCATGGAAGGTGGCGGGTCCGGAGGAAATCGCACCTCCGACGGTAAATAGCCTGATTTGGAATCTTTTGCGCTGTGACGTCTCCTGTGATGATCCTGTTTAATTGCGTGCGTGTACCTCTAGAGCATACGTAGTTTCCTCGGTGTCTGCCTGGTTCCCACAGGCCTCTTCCGTATGTGATAGACAGTTCTTGGGCGTTCTCTTGTTCTTCCCAGAACTGCAAGAATGACCGTTGTATATCATCGTATATTATCTTGATAATATTGGAGAAGCATCACAATGAGTATGATGATAATATGATAGAACGGTAACATATCTAGATTATCTATGATAATATAGGCTGTTCTTGCAGAACGGCAGGAACGCAGACCTGCAGAACAGCAGAACAAGCAGCAGATATCGCAAGCTTCTGCTGCGATCAGTAACGCGTAAGAGCCCCGTTCCTGCACGAGTAATGTGGAATAAACGGGGTTACCTTCAAATGGATCCGTCTCTGAGGCGTGAAATCGTTGAGTATGTTCGCTATTGTTACGTCGAAGAAGGGGGCATCGTTGTGACCTTGAGAGATCTGCTGGAATACTTCAGGTCACACGCGGAAGTTACTCACAAGTTGAGCCGTTACGCGATCTATACGGCTTTTCCTGACGGAATGAGGCAGATATGTCAGGAGGCAGGCGTACCCGTAATTGAGGAACGGTACCGGTTGGCGGCTGGGCCAGGCGTGAAATGGAAGACCGCGAAACCGTCCAGCGGAAAGGGAATAGGCGGTGGTGCGGCCGACCTGGAGAAGGCTGTGTTCGCGGAGCTGCGCAAAGGGGTTCAGCCTGTCGAGATTGTGGAGCAAGTATTACGACTTGCCAAGATTTTCAAACAAGCTTAACGCCGCTCCATCACACAGACGCGAGGGACCTCGACGCCGAGTAAACACACAACTTGAGGCAAACGGTCTCGCGCGTCGTCTTTCACGCCGTTTTTTTGTGTGGATCTCTTGGTGTGGGGATCGGAATTTGAACCCTCATGAGTGATCTTGTGCGTGTGGGTCTGGTGGTGCGCACCACCACCAAAAAGATAACGAAACGACGACGAACGACGTCTCAGATTCCAAGCGTGAAGAGCACTGACTCTATCAGAACGTACAAGAATAGTCCGCGGTAAGCTAAGCTCCCTAACCATGTCCAAAAGCGCCTGAGGAGCTATTCAGTTGCGTATGACTAATCAATCCGTAACATTATGTTGGGTATGGGCCTGATTCACTTGTCGCGAGTAGGGGAAGCTGCGACTAAAGAGCAGCGACGGTTGGCAGGAGCAGAGGAAGCTGATCAGGCCTATCCTCGCTCGCCACAATGGAAGAGAGATCAAAACCATCGGCGACGCTTTCCTTGTGGAGTTCCTGAGCGCTCTGGACGCTGTGAGATGCGCCTATGATATCCAGAGGGCAGTCAGGGAGTTCAACATCTCTCTACCTGAGGAACGGAGAGTTCACCTCAGGGTGGGTGTTCATCTCGGCGACGTCGTGGAATCGGGTGGAGATATTTCCGGCGATGCGGTCAATGTGGCTTCCAGGATAGAGCCGCTTGCTGAGGATGGAGGCGTCTGCGTCACACGCCAAGTCTATGATCACGTCCAAAACAAATTCGAACTCAAACTGGTGAGTCTCGGAGTCAAACCTCTGAAGAACGTGAGCACGCCGATAGAAGTCTACAAGCTGGTGATGCCCTGGGAGCAAGCTGGGGTCTCATCTCGTCCCGAGTCGTCTGCAAACAGAGTCGCAGTCCTTCCCTTCGCTAACATGAGCCCAGATCCCGCAGATGAGTACTTCGCGGACGGCATGACTGAGGAGCTGATTGACAGGCTTGCCCAAGTGAAGAGTCTGAAGGTCATAGCTCGAACGTCTGTGATGAAGTACAAGGGCTCTCAGAAGGGAGCCTTGGAGGTGGGAAAGGAACTGGGCATCGGGGCTCTGATAGAGGGAAGTGTCAGGAAAGCCGGCAACAGGGTCAGAGTCACAGTCCAGCTCATCAACGCCGGAACGGAAGAACACCTCTGGTCCTCCCACTACGACAAGAACCTGGACGACATCTTCGCGGTCCAGAGCGAGATAGCGGAGAAGGTGGCGGGGGAGCTGAAGGTCCAGCTCCTCGAGTCAGAGAAGAGAACCCTGGAGAAGAAGCCGACCGAGAACACCGAGGCGTACAGCTGCTTCCTGCGTGGCAGGGAGCTACTCAGGGAGGATAGTGAGGCCTCAGTCAGGCAGGCCCTTGGCCTCTTCGAGAAGGCCATTGAGTTGGATCTCAGTTTCGCGAAGGCATACGTGGGTGTGGCAGAGTGCCACGACTGGCTTAGTAACTCCGGAGGCGAGCCCCATGACGTCTCCCTCTCACATGTGAAGTCATCACTGAAGCGTGCCATCGATCTCGACCCAGACCTTCCGGAGGCGCACGCGGTGCTTTCGGCGATGTTCTTCAGCGTGGACGACATGCCGGGTATGGAGGGGGAAGCGAGAAGGGCGCTGGAACTCAATCCGAGCCTACCAGACCCGTACGCTATGCTATCGGAACTGGCGGCACTCAAGGGAGACCCGGGGGAGATGGTTAGACAGAGTGAGACTGCGTACCGCCTCGACCCCATCAGACCCCGGTTCATCTGGCATGTCGGGCTAACATACCTCTATGCCGGGAGGGAGGAGGAGGCGCTGGAGCTCTGGAAGAAGACCGAGCAGCTGGCCCCGGCGTTCACCTACAGGGGCATGACGGAATACTACCTAGCCAATGGAAATCTCGAGAAGGCCAAGGAGTTTCATGCGAAGTTCGAGAAGCTCGAGCCCAGCCGTCCTCAGGCCACTTCCCAGGGCGGGATAATCGCGGCCGCTCGGCTTCAACTACATCGGATACATTTACCATGCACTCGGAGACCTCGACTCATACTTCGAGTACATGAACAAGGCCCTCGAAGCCCACGCATTAATTCCCTCAACCATGATGTACTCGCCCCTCCTCGCCAAGGCAAGGGCGGACTCCCGATACCTAGAACTGATGGAGAAGATCAGAAGACAGCTGGGCCTAACGAAATAGAAGCCGGCGTCGCACACCGAGAGACGCACACACACATTTTCACGCTGCTTGCTTCGCTCGCTGATACTTCGTTTCCATTCTTTTTTCAGTTGGATTAGAATTCGTGTGTATGCACATGGTTTCTGGGAGTTGTTTGGGTAAGGGATACTGGGGCTTAGTTGTTTTGAATTCTGGTGGTGTTTGGTTGTACGGGGCACGATAGA
>JBEKGZ010000009.1:0-29058 GCA_050012535.1 Bathyarchaeia archaeon
CTCGGCGGCCTGGGCAGCACTGTGGCCGAAATCGTTTGCAGAGACAAACCCGTCCCAATTGAGATGGTTGGGATCCATGATAGGTTTGGAGAGTCCGGAGAGCTGCGCGAACTCATGGAGATTCACGGACTCACCGCGAAACACATCGCAGACGCAGCGAAGAGAGTCATGAAGCTCAAGGATAGCCTGGACTAGTGTCGGGAAGAGAGATCGCTTGATAGTGGTAGTTCGCAAGTCGGCGAGCGGCCAAGGAGTCGCCCAAGCGGTTGAATTTCTGAGCAGGAGACAGATTGATGCGAGGCCTGTGGCCTGGGGCACAAAGACGCTGCTTGTCACGCAAAGAAATCTAGCTCCGGCTGACACGAACGAACTCAAGGAAACAGGCCTTGTTGAGAGAATCATTGTCTCCTCGTCAAAGGCTCAGTTGGCTAGCAGAGAATTCCAGAATGAAACTTCGGTAGTTGAAGTCGGAAAGGCTCGTTTTGGAACTGAAAAGATCGTAGTCATCGCAGGGCCATGCTCAGTCGAAGGACGAGAACAACTGCTAGAGGTTGCACGTGCCGTCAAGAAGAACGGTGCTTCATTGCTTCGCGGAGGGGTCTTCAAACCACGAACCTCCCCGTACGAGTTTCAAGGACTCGGAGAGATAGGTCTGAAGTTGCTGGCAGAAGCGCGGGAAGAAACAGGCCTTCCGGTTGTTACAGAGGTTCTCGAGCCCGAGAAAGTAGACCTCGTCGCCAAGTATTCTGACATGCTCCAGATCGGAGCGCGAAACGTGCAGAACTTCGCGTTGCTCAGAGCTGTTGGAAGATCGAGAATGCCCGTCATCCTGAAACGCGGGATGATGACGACGATTGATGAATGGCTTCAGGCTGCAGAGTACATCCTTCTAGAAGGCAATCAGAATGTCGTTCTCTGCGAACGGGGCATCAGGACATTCGAGAGGGCAACCCGAAATACGCTAGACCTAGCAGCAGTACCCGTCCTTAGAAAAGCGACGCATCTCCCCATCGTTGTTGACCCAAGCCATGCCACTGGAAGCAGAGAACTCATTGCACCGATGGCCAAGGCGGCTATCGCTGCAGGAACGGATGGCCTGATGATTGAAACGCACCCGACGCCCGAGCTCGCCCTTTCCGATTCACAGCAACAACTCGACTTGAGAGAGTTTGCTAGGCTAATGGAAGAGCTTGAACCCGTCGCTAAGGCCGTCGGCCGCAGAATACGCTAGGTGGTCTCCACACGTGAAGAAAGTCACGGTATCCCTCGACGAGCGCTCTTACGATATCATAATAGGGGATCGGATTCTGAGCGCGCTTGGAGATGCCGCCAGCAGGCTTGGGCTAGGGCCAAAAGAGATGGTTGTAACGAGCACGGGACTTTGGCCCCTTTATGGCAAAGCGGTTCAAGATTCATTGGCTGCAAGTGGCCTCGATACCTGTGTCGCACACATCAATGATGATGAAGAATCGAAATCACTCCGGACGGTGATGTATCTCTACGATAGACTTGTTGAGAAAGAGTTCGGACGCGACTCTGGGATAACCGCTGTCGGCGGGGGCGTGGTTGGTGACGTTGCCGGATTCACAGCAGCCACATTCATGCGCGGAATGCGCCTTGTCCAGGTGCCCACAACTCTGCTTGCACAAGTAGACAGTAGCATCGGAGGAAAGACGGGCGTCAACCTACCAAGCGGCAAGAATCTCGTAGGAGCGTTCCACCAGCCGACACTCGTATGGGCAGACGTCTCAACCCTGAAGACACTCCCGGAGAGGGAACTACGCTCAGGATTAGCTGAAGTCATCAAGTATGCAGTTGTCGCAGATCCGCAACTCCTTCACATTCTCGAAGAGAAGATACAGTCGCTTTCGGAAGCTTCCAGCGACACTTTGATCGAGATCATCTCTCGATGCTGCTCGGCCAAGGCCCGGATCGTGGAGCAGGACGAGAAAGAACACGGCGTCAGATCGATCCTGAACTACGGTCATACTTTCGGGCACGCATTGGAAACGCTGACCAACTACACCCAGTTCACGCACGGAGAGGCGGTAGCACTCGGGATGATCGTGGCTGCGAGAATCTCTCATGAAATCGGCGCGACCGACCAGGCCACGGTCGAGAAGCAAGAGCGCCTGATCAGCGCGGCCGGGCTTCCAACCCGGATTGATCGTCGCATAGACCCGCAGAGTGTCGTTCCCCAATTGATCAGAGACAAAAAGAGACTGGCCGGGCAAACTAGATGGGTGCTTCTCAAGACCATAGGCGAAGTCTTTCTCACTGACGAGGTTCCGCTCGATGTAGTTCTCCGAGTTGTGAAGGACCTGACTATTTCCAGAGAGGAGAAGAGTTGAGTCGGCCGAAGATTTGTGTTCCGGTGATGGAAAGAAACGTCAGCAGAGTAGTCAGATCGCTTAGGCTACTGGAACGCCATGACCCAGATTTCATCGAAATACGACTTGATTCGATGAGATCGCCATCATCACTATCCGAGATAAGGAACGCCACGGAGCGTCCGTTGATCGCCACAAATCGAAGCGCAGCACAAGGTGGGCTGTTTCGCGGGACTGAAGGGGCGAGGTTGGAGACGTTGATGCAGGCGGCCCGAGAAGAGTTCGACTACATCGATGTGGAACTGAAAACGAAGGATGTCCGCGAGACGGTTCGTCAAATGAAGCGACACGGAGCAAGAGTGATTGTCTCGTACCACAATGAGAAGCTCACTCACGGGGAGCAAGCACTCGAGTCTATCCTCTTGAAGGAAGAGCGTGCAGGCGCGGATGTCTGCAAGATAGTTGGTACCGCTAAGGGCTACAGCGATAACCTGCGATGCTTGAGATTCGTCGAAAAGCATGCAAGAAGAGCCAAGCTTGTTTGCTTTTGTATGGGAAGACTGGGAATCCCTTCGCGGATTCTGTCTCCCGTATTCGGAGGTTACTTCACATTTGCCTCGATTCACCCAGGCCGAGAGACTGCGGCGGGGCAGATTTCGATCGACAAGCTACAAACACTCTACAAGGAGCTCGGACTAGCTTGAACAAGTTTCTCAATTCACCAGGTGCGACCGCTGGTCCACACAGGATCGGGGGAGCAACGAAGGTCTTCGCGGTCATTGGCGACCCTATTGAGCACTCGCTTTCTCCGCCGATGCATAACGCGGCCTTCAGATCGCTGGGCATGGATTTCGTGTACGTCGCTTTTCGGGTTCGAAGGGATGAACTCGCACGCGCGATGGCGGGATTCAGGGCTCTCGGGATACTGGGCGTCAATGTGACGCGGCCCCACAAGACCAGCGTAATCCGTCTCCTAGATGGGATCGAGAGGAACGCTCGTGAAATTGGAGCCGTCAACACCATAGCCAATGCTGACGGTACTCTTCGAGGCTACAACACCGATGGCCAGGCTGCGCTGGATGTTCTGCAGGAAATAGGCGGACCTCTGTCTGACAAGAAAGTTGTGATTCTCGGAGCCGGAGGTGCCGCCCGAGCCATAACCCACTTTCTCTCCAAAACTGTTCCGCGCATATCCATTCTCAACCGCACACGCGCCAGGGGATCAAGACTCTCAGCAGAGATCGCAAGACGGAGCAAGGTTCAGTTTCGTGCATACGGCCTGAGCAAAGCAAGCCTAAGCAAAGAAGTCCCCCAAGCAGACCTGCTGATCAACACGCTACCTGTCGACATCTTTCCCCGTTTCGGAGCGAGACTGATACATGAAGGACTCATTCGACCGGGGATGATCGTCTTCGATACCAACTATGTTCACCGCAGCGATTTCCTCGTTGACGCGGAGCGGGCAGGAGCAATAGTCACGGACGGCCTGGAAATGCTGATACGTCAAGCAGCTCTCTCTTTCAAACTCTGGACGGGTCGTGATCCCCCAATTGGTGTCATGCGTGCAGCAGCTAAAGAAGCAAAGGGAGGATGGACTGCGTGAGTGCAGAAGCAGCTGCATACGGTGCTGTCACGATAGTAAACGCGATTGCGACCGGCAAGGGGGCGGCCTTTGGGATCGACCTATGGACCAAGGCTAGGGTGAAGTTGACCGATGACGGAGCCATCGAGACACGCATTCTTGACGATGAGGAAGAGAGCACATTGCTTGCCGAGAGATGCGTTCGAGCAGTGTTCGGATATTTCGGAACAAGCAAGTTAGGGGCCAAAGTGGAAACGAACTCTAACATCCCAATCGCGAGAGGCCTGAAGAGCAGCAGTGTAGCTGGCAATGCAATCGTCCTTGCCACACTGGCTGCGTTGCATAAGCGCCTGAAGCCCGACGATATCCTGGACTTGGTTGTAAACGCAAGTTTGCAGGCAAAGGTCAGCGTGACCGGCGCATTCGATGACGCCGCCGCCTCACTGTATGGAAACGTGGTTGTGACTGACAATACGACTCGGACGGTGTTGCGAACATTTCCAGTCGAAGATTACACCGTCCTGCTCTTGGTGCCGCCGGAGAAGGCCTACACGGCCGATGCTGATTTGAGACAAATCAAGACAGTCGCGAAGCAGGTGGAGATTGCCCACGAGCAGGCCTTAGCAGGCAAGTACTGGAACGCAATGACGCTCAACGGTTTGATCTATTCACATGTTCTGAAACTCCCGGCAGACGTGATCGTGGAAAGTCTAGCAGCGGGTGCATTGGCCGCGGGAATTTCGGGGAAAGGTCCATCCTACGCTTTTGTCGTCGAAGAGCAGTTCAAGGATCCGGTTTTGGATGTACTGAAACGACGCGAGGGCGGGGTGATCGTTTCGAGGACGAGAAACCAACCATCGTTTGTAGAGCCGACCAAGGAACACTGAGGTTCAGTAGCCTTTGAGAGTCACGGTTCGTCGAAGTAGTCTCAACGGCTCGCTGCAAGCCCCACCATCAAAGAGTTACACGCACAGGGCGCTATTTTGCTCGGCCTTGGCTCAAGGTGAAAGCACACTCCGACGGCCCCTTCTATGCGCTGACACTCACGCAACATCGAGTGCGCTCAGAAAGGTCGGCGTGACAGTTGACTGGAACGACAGCAAAACTCGCGTTTCCAGGCCGGGGGAACTGAGGAAATCGCCTGACACTATCTTGTGCGGAGAATCGGGAACGACTCTTCGATTCATGACAGGCATATGTGCGACTGCCCCTCACGATGCTGAAATCTCCGGCAGACCTTCTCTGCTGAGGAGACCTGTGAAGGACCTCGTGGTTGCCCTTGAGAAGATCGGAGCTTACTGCACATCCAACCAGGGATATCCTCCGGTCCATGTGAGGGGCCCCATTAAAGGCGGATCTGTCGAAATCTCCGGGAATGCCACCTCACAGTATCTCTCGTCGATCTTGCTGGCGGCACCTCTGGCCTGCGCACCGGTTGAGGTGCACATGGTTGGGCGCCTAGAGTCGAAACCCTATGTTCAGATGACGTTAGATATGCAAAGCAGATTTGGCGTCAACGTCGAGGCGTCCGAGGACCTAACCGAATTCCACGTGCGCGATCAGACATATCGTCCTTCTGAAGTGGAAATAGAAGGCGACTGGTCATCGGCGGCATTCCTGCTGGCTGGAGCAGCAATAGCGGGCGACAGAGTGAGAATCCAACGGCTTGAGAAGAAGAGCCTTCAGGCGGATCGATATCTATTGAATATCCTCAAGCACGTGAGGGCGAGAGTAAGTCAGGATTCAAGTTCGGTGACTGTTGAGGAATCACCAATTGGAACAGCTGAAGTTGATGTTTCGGATTGCCCGGACCTGTTCCCGATCACATGCGTGCTGTGCACGAGCGCGGAGGGCACTGGCATTATCACAGGTATTCGTAGGCTGAGGATCAAGGAATCGAATCGCGTTCAAGCCATGAGTGATGGACTGAGACAGATGGGTATTAGAACCGAGGAATCAGAGGATTCGTTCACCATAAATGGCGGCAAACCGCGCAAGGCGATCATCAACCCATACAGAGATCACAGGATAGCGATGGCGTTCGGTGTCCTCGGGTTGTGCTGCGAAGAGGTCACGATTCTTGACGCTGAATGTGTGGAGAAATCCTACCCATCATTCTGGTCTGATCTCCAGTCACTGGGCGCAAGGGTGACAACAGCTTGACTGGGAATTCTCTCGGGACACGCTTCGTGGTCACGAGCTTTGGGGAAAGCCACGGTCCGAAGATCGGAATCGTCATCGATGGATGTCCAGCCGGACTCGAACTTGTCGTGAACTATATCCAACGCGAGTTGCAGCGGAGACGACCTAGTGGTGACAAGTTCTCAACTGAGAGGATAGAGGGCGATCAAGTAGAGATCTCGTCAGGAGTGTTCAACAATCGCACAACTGGGGCCCCGATTCATCTTTCTGTACCGAATCTGGACGTGAGATCAGAAGGGTACGAGAAGAGGAAATTCACTCCCAGGCCTGGACAGGCGGACTTGGTCGCCAGAGCGAAGTATGGAGGACATGAGGACTACAGGGGCGGTGGCAGGTTCTCCGCAAGGATCACTGTTGGATTTGTTGCTGCCGGCGCCGTTGCGAAGAAACTCCTCAGTACGATCGGTATGACAGTGTATGCTCACACTGTGGAGATCGGAGGTGTAAGTGCTAACAAGGTTCCGCCGGATCGGGAAGCGGAGTTGGCACGTGGTAATTCACTGAGTTGTTCAGATACTGTAGCAGCGGAGAAGATGCTCAGCGTGATCGCTGACGCCAAGACACGCGGAGACACGCTTGGAGGAGTCATTGAGGCCGTTGCAAGCGGGGTTCCGATTGGCTTAGGAGAACCGGTCTTCGATAACCTCGACGGCGATCTAAGCAAGGCTTTCTTTGCAATCCCCTCAGTCAAGGCAGTTGAAGTGGGAGCTGGGTTCCAATCGGTGAGGATGCGGGGTTCAGAGTACAATGATCCTTTGACGGTACGTGAAGGAAAAGTGCAGAGCCTAACCAACAATGCTGGAGGAATCACTGGCGGCCTAAGTAACGGTCAGCCCATAGTATGCAGGATCGGCTTCAGGCCGCCATCATCGATAGCGATTCCACAGACCACCGTCAACATTCAGACGTTGAAGGAAGAGCCACTTTTGATCGAGGGCAGATTCGACGCTTGCGTCGTCCCTCGGGCCATACCGATCGTGGAGGCCATGATGGCAATCGTCCTGGTCGATCACTCGCTTCGAGCTGGCCTGATTGGGCCTGTTCTGAGAAACAACTAGGATGTCGCGATTGGGTAGGATCCAAGTACCTTCACGAAAGTCGCCTGCTCGCGCAGACCCCTCAAGGCTTCGCGGCAGACCTTGTCGCGCACATGACCATAAAAGTCCACGTAGAAGTTGTACTGCCATGGCGTATTCTTGACAGGCCTTGATTGGATCTTTGTTAGGTTGATTCCGCTCCTAGAAAGCGCTTGGAGAGCTCGGTACAATGACCCGGGTTTATGTTCGACGCCAAAAATGATCGACGTTTTGTCGTCTCCTGATCGGGGAGCAGCTTTCTTCCCCAGAACTAGGAAACGTGTGTAGTTCACGCCACTATCCTCGATTCCTTCCGCAATGATTTGCATAGAATGCAGTTCAGCAGCGCGTCTGCTTGCAATCGCAGCCACCTTTCGTGACCGCATGGTCTTGATCAGTTTCACGCTGCCGGCCGTGTCGTACGTTGGGACCGGTTCCATCTTGTGGGTACGCAGGTATCTTGCGCATTGCGCCAAGGCCTGTGGATGGGAATAGACGCTGGTTATCTCGTCGGCCCCAGTTCCAAACTTCCCAATTAGGCAATGTCTTACTCGAACTTGTGTTTCTCCGCAAACCTTCGAGGTGGTACTTGCCAGCAGGTCATATGTCTCGTTGATACTTCCCTCGTATGAGTTCTCGACTGGCACTACGCCGAATACGTTGTGTCCGAGTTCCACTGCGTGGAAAACATCCCTAAGGGTCCTGAGTGGCCTCACTGCAATGGGGGTTCCGAAATATCGTTCACACGCCTCGTGGCTGTAGCTTCCTCTTTCACCTTGAAAGGCGACACGCGCTCGCAAATTACGCAAAGCCATAGCTCCTGAACGGACTCATTTTCACCTAGACTTTCGAGGCCGCGGACTGTGCCTCGGCGACCTTCTCGAATGTTGCTCTCGCTACTCTGAACTGCGGTTCAGTTGATAGTGCTCTTCTGATCTTCTTGTAGCGGGCGACGAGTTTGGTTCTGTCCTGCTCGTTCACAATTGTTGCGAGCGACCGAATGTCTCGTTGCAGGTCTCGCATGACTCTCAGAAACTCCTTATTCAGTATCTGGATGTCCGCAATGGTTTCAGGTTCATCGGCAATCGCCTCTGCGAGCAACATCTGCAGGTTGAATGTCCTGCCGGCAAACCTTCGGATTTCAGCAAGATCTCTTCTCTTAGAGAGAGTCATGGCGAAAGCCATGTTGAGAAAATGCGGAAGACCTAGCGTTAGAGCCACGCGTCTGTCATGGATGCCTTGACCTGCTAGAAAGAAGTGGGCGCCTTGAAGGAGGTGCTTCATGGTCTTGTAGCCGCGTGTGTCCTTCCCTGTCCTGATGGCGATGATTCTTCTTCCGCGGATTCCGCGTGCCAGAGGTCCGAACATGGGATGAATACTGACAACCTTGACTCCCCGCTTCTCAGCAGAACGAAGAGCCGGCATGACGGCCGATTTTGTCGCAGAAATGTCACATATGAGAGCGTTCTTGCGCAGGACTGGGAGTATCTCTTTGATGACTTCCGACGTCGCGTTTGTGGGGATGGCGAGCAGGATTATGTCGCTTCCTCTTGCCGCCTCTGTGTTGCTTGGGGAATATTTCGCATGAATCTTTCTGGCAATGCGCTTAGCTCTATTTGAGTCGCGGTCGGAGACAACAACGGAGTCTCCTCGTGACTTGAAGAAATGTGCAAACCATGCACCCATTCCGCCTGCTCCAATGATGGCCACTCGTGCTACCATTCATCTGTCGCCTTTACAATTCGTTTGATCCCAGTCTTTACGGCTGCTTCGGGTTCTGTTATTGCGAGCCTCAAGAAGTCTGGGTACTCTCCGAAAATGGTTCCTGGTAGAACACCAACCGCGTATTTCTCGAACAAGTGCTTCGAAAACTTCACAGAGTCTATGCGTTTTCCCAGCATTCGGGGGAAGACGTAGAATCCACCTTCAGGAGGATGAAATTCGAAATCTCCTCTTCTCAGCTCTTCACATGCCATGCTCAGACGCTTCCTGATCCCGTTTCTGCCAGTTAGTGCGTCTGCGCTCGTATCTTTCAGCGCCGCAAGCGCTGCCCGCTGTATGACCTCGGGGACGTTGGTCAGCGAGGTCTCGACGATCTTGCGCATCCGAGCAATCCTCTCCTCGTCCGCTACTGCATAGGCGATTCTCCAGCCCGTCATGCTGAACTCTTTCGAGAAACTGTTCACGTAAATCGATTGAGTATCAGGGTATTCGAGCACGCTTGGAACCGGGACGCTGGAATATGTCGTGTAGACTTCATCTGACAGGACTACGGTGCGATATTTCCTCGCGAGTTCCATTATCTCACCGAACATGTTCTTCGAAAGCACTTTTCCCGTGGGATTGTTCGGGTTGTTGAGCACGATCATCTTGGGGCCAAGCTTCAGCTTTTCCTCAAGCGCGGTCAAGTCAATGTCCCAATGATCCTCAAGACGCGTGTGGACAGCTAACGTTCTTCCGCCCGCGATGGCGACACATGATTCGTAGGCCGGCCATGCGGGCTGGCATAACGCCACTCTGTCGAGGCTTGACAAGGTGGCAAATATCGAAGCAAAGATTGCGAAGCGACCACCTGGAAAGATGAGTATGTTGGATCGGCCAAGCTTGGTTCCATATTGGTGATTCAGCCGTTCTGTGATTGCGTCCACAAGAGCGGGGAGGCCGGCGCTTGATCCGTAGAGCATCATAGGAGTATGGTCAAGGTACCTCTTCGCTTCGCGCACGACAGCCCTTGGAGTTCTGAAGCGAGGCTCACCTATGTCGAGCCTGATCAGGCTGCGTCCCTTTCTTTCAGCCTTCAGCATCATCTCCGACAGTTGCTTGAGCATGGAGTCCCTTCCAGTTACGTGTCGTCTTCTCCGTGTTTGAGCGTCCACGGAGCGCCCTATGACGAGGCTGGCGAGACGCCTTGCGTAGGTCTTGTCGATTCCTGCTCTAGCAGCAGAAGAGATGAAGTTGTCAATAGCAACCTTCTCCACCGCCGGATCGATAACTCCCAGGTTCAGTCTCTTCTTCAGCTCCCCAATCTCAGTGACCAGTCGATCTCTGCGAGCCAGAATGGCGACCAGCTTTGAGTCGACGGAACGAAGTTCGCGTCTCAGTTTGGCTAGGTCTTGATTCTTCATTCCATATCCGACTCCGTAGAGGCGAGCCTACGTTCTCCACCAAGCGACAATAGGTGTCTGATAGTGCAGTTAACCCAACTGGTCCGAAAGCGATTGTCATCAGGACGTACTTGAGCTTAGAGCTGGCTCGAAGCTAGGGTCCAGGGGATGCGATCCAAACCTGTGACTCACTCGACAATCCGTCTGCTTGGACTACCTTCACTCGTACTTTCTTTGATCTGCATCTCGTCGAATCTCGCAGTCGAGTATGTCCTGCCGGTTGATTGGTGCCGAGACCTAGGGGCCTTGTGGTCTTGTCCATTCCCAGAACTGAAGCTGCCAATTCGAAGGCCACGGATCCGCTATCGGTAATGGCACGGCTGCGAGCGCCTCCGGAGAAGCCTTGTACCGAGTCTTAGGGTAGACTGGCGTAAGCCAGTGGCCATACCTCTCATCATTGCCGCAGACAACCTCGGAGTACAGCTTCTGCATTTTCTGAGTCACTGGACCCATTCGACCTGCACCTATTTTCCGCCTGTCGATGCTCAGTATCGGCATGACTCCAGTCGCTGTTCCGGTGAAGAATGCCTCATCACATGTGTACAACTCGCCGCGGGCAATGTCTCGTTCCTGCAACTTCAGGCCCTGGTCGTGGGCAATTGTGCACAATGTATCCCTTGTGATTCCTTCTAGAATCCCAGCAGATATCGGAGGAGTGCATATCGTTTCTTTCCTCACGATGAAGATGTTCTCTCCGCTGCCTTCTGAAACGAAACCTCTTTGGTCGAGGAATATTGCCTCGTCAAATCCGTTTTGAGCAGCCTCGACCTTGGCGAGGACTGAGTTGATGTAGTGTCCCGATGCCTTTGCCAAGGACAATACCGAAGGCTCACCTGTCCTCCTCCATGAGGAGACACAAACATCGAGCCCTTCCCTCTCGAAGTACCCGTCAAATGGGAAGGCCGCTATTGCAACCCAAGTCGGGACTTCCCTGAAGTCTAGGTTGATTCCACCTACGGCTTTGAAGGCAATGGGTCTGATGTATGTGGAGTCACGCATCTCGTTCTTGGCTAGGAGTGTTGTGGTGGCCTCGCAGAGGTCGGTCTCTGAGTATGGGAGGGCCATCATGTAGGCATCTGCTGAAGCCTTGAGGCGGTGCATGTGTTCCTTCAAGCGGAAGATGGAAAGCCCATCGCTGGCCTCGTAGGCTCTTATTCCTTCGAAGACCGCTGTTCCGTAGTGGAGAGCATGGGCTAGAATAGGAACATTCGCCCTTTCCCAGTCGATGAACTCTCCGTTCATCCATACGAATTTCGCTTCCTTCTTTGACATTATGTGTCACCTTGATTGTCGACAACGGTTTGCCTGAGCGTCGCCCCTTCGTCAGCTGAACCAACAAGGGCGGCATATCTCGCGAGATACCCGGTGCTCGCACGGCTTGGGATGCCTGGTGGGTGCTTCCGACGGGCCTCCATCTCGGTTGGGTCCAGCACAACATCAAGGCGATGATGTTCTAGGTCGATCTCGATTGGATCTCCGTCTTTGAGCCACGAAATCGGTCCACCTGCTGCTGCTTCAGGTGAGACGTGCCCGATGCATGCGCCTCGGGTTGCTCCAGAGAATCTCCCATCAGTGACCAGGGCGACCTTATCTCCAAGTCCCATCCCGACCAAGGTCGCTGTCAGGGTGAGCATCTCTCGCATTCCTGGTCCGCCTTTGGGGCCTTCGTATCGGACAACGACCACGTCACCCTCCTTGACGGAGGCGCCGAGAATTGCTTCGGATGCTTCGCCCTCAGAATTGAATACTCGAGCCGGTCCCTTGTGTTTCATCATTGCGGGGTCGACGGCGCCGGTCTTGCATACGGCGCCTCTTGGAGCAAGAGAGCCGTAAAGGATGGCGATTCCTCCGTGATCGCTGTAAGGACTTGTGACCGGTCGGATCACTTGTGAGTCGGCGACTTTGGCGTCAGAAATGTTCTCGTCAAGCGTCTTCATTGTGACGGTTGTTTGATCTAGGTGAAGTGCTCCGTTCTTCCTACTGAGTTCCTTGAGAAGGGCGCTGACTCCGCCTGCGCGATGCAGGTCCTGCATCCTGTAGTCCGATGATGGGCTTATCTTGCAGATGTGGGGGGTCCGTTTCGCGATCGCGTCTATTCGACTAAGTGGATAATCAAGCTGGGCTTCTCTCGCTATCGCCATGGTGTGAAGGATAGTGTTTGAAGAGCCTCCCATCGCCATATCCAAAGCAAGCGCGTTATCGACGGCCTCTTTGGTCACGATATCTCTAGGCTTCAGGTCTGCGGCGACGAGTGAGATGATCTGATGGCCTGCTCTCTTGAGGAGCTCGATTCTCTCCGGAGAGTTCGCAAGGATTGTTCCGTTTCCTGGTAGTGCCAGTCCAAGCGCTTCGCAGAGGCAGTTCATCGAATTCGCGGTGAATAGTCCCGCGCAACATCCGCACGAGGGGCATGCTCTTTTTTCGAGTTCGGTCAGTTGCTGGTCGTTGATGAGTCCTGCCTCGTATTGTCCGACGCCTTCGTATACGGAGGACAGGTCAATGGGCGCGCCTTCTCTTGTTCGACCTGTTTCCATTGGACCACCGCTTACGAAGATTGTCGGAATGTTGACGCGAAGGGCACCCATCACCATCCCGGGCACGGTTTTGTCGCAGTTGGGAATGCAGACAACACCATCAAACTGGTGAGCCTGAAGCATTGTTTCGACCGAATCCGCGATGAGTTCTCGACTTGGAAGCGAGTATCTCATCCCGGGATGACCCATGGCAAGTCCATCATCGACTGCGATGGTGTTGAACTCGAATGGAATGCCGCCTGCTTCTCGAACCGCTGACTTCACGATCGCACTGAATTCACGCAGATGAACATGGCCAGGTACGATGTCCGCTTGCGAGCTTGCTATCGCGATGAAGGGTTTTGCGAAATCCTCTGTGCTCAGTCCGCAAGCTCTCAGTAGGCTCCGATGAGGTGCCCTGTCAGCGCCTTTCTTTATTGCATCCGATCTCATGGGAGATGCGTCTCTTGCGTCTGTGGGTTTTTCGCTATCAGGCTTCGTTTCAGGAGGAGCTTGTTGATTCCTAGAATCATCGCCTCGACGCTTGCCCGGACCACGTCCTCGCCAGCGGTTCTTGCCGAAACGGTGGATCCGTCGTCGTCTTCGACTTTCACGAGGACTTCGGCCAGTGCGTCTGAGCCTCCAGTGATGGCATCGAGTCTATACTCTTTCAGTCTGACGTGAACGATCGGGTCCGTCAGTTTCTGGATAGCTTTGATTGCGCTGTCGACCGGACCCACTCCTGTTTCGGAGGAAACGTATTGGGTCCCGTTGATGTTGATACGAACCGAGGCTGTAGGGACGACGCCGATTCCGGTCATGACAGCGAAGTCAGCGAGTGAGACCGTGTTGTTCTCAACGGAAGAAATGTTGATGACTGTCTCAGCGATCGCAAAGAGGTCCGCGTCCGTCACGGTCTTACCCTTGTCAGCCAAGTCCTTGACTCTGGAAACGATCTGAGAGAGCTCTTCAGCGGATGGCGACAGACCCATCTCAGCGAGCTGGGCGCTTATTCCGTGGGCGCCAGCGTGCTTTCCTGCCTGGAACCACCTTTTTCTCCCCACAAGTGCTGGGTCGAACGGTTCGTACGTGGATGATTCTGAGCCTATTCCGTGGGTGTGAATTCCTGACTCGTGGCCGAATGCATTCTCTCCCACAATCGCCTTGTTCGGTTGAACAACGACGCCCGTGACTTTTGCGACGAGTCTCGAAGTCTCGTAGAGGAGCGTTGCATTGATGCCGGTCTTCATGCCAGCGATTTGATGTAGAGCCATCACCAGTTCTTCGAGTGAAGCGTTGCCAGCTCTTTCTCCGATGCCGTTTATCGTTACGTGTGCCTGTGAGGCGCCTGCTTCGATGCCAGCGAGGCTGTTTGCCACCGCTAACCCAAAATCATCGTGGCAGTGAACACTTATCGGTCGGTCGATTACCTGCTTGACTGAACTGATGATACGCCGCATCATATCAGGTGATGTTGCGCCTACAGTATCAGGTACGTTCACACGGTCTGCCCCGGCTTCGCACACCGAGCTGAGTACTCTTTCCAGATACTTTGGGTCAGATCGAGTTGCGTCTTCAGCAGAGAACTCGACAACCAGTCCGTGATCCTTGGCGTACGAGACCGCCTGCACCGCCTTATCCAGGACTTGCTCACGAGACAGCTTCAGCTTTCGCTGTAGATGGAGGTCGGATGTTGCGATGAAGATGTGGACATGACCGACGCCACATTGTAATGCGGTATCGATATCTTGTGGACTTGCACGTGCAAGAGCGTACACTTCAGGTGATAAGCCGTCTTTTGCGATGAGCCTGACGCCTGCTGCTTCGCCTTTTGACGATATGGGGAACCCGGCCTCGATTGCATCGACGCCCAGACGTGCAAGTTGCCTCGCGATCGTGAGCTTCTCATCGGGGGTTAGTGAGACGCCGGGCGTTTGCTCTCCGTCGCGCAGAGTCGTGTCGAATATCCGAACTCTCATGGAGTTATTGGGCTTCATTGAACCACTTCCGATGGAATTTCCTCAACAACAGCTTCCGCGACTTGCTGCGTCGTGTAGTTGCCTCCTAGGTCGGGCGTGGTGATTCGGTGAATCAATGTTTGAACCACGGCGAATTCGAGCGAGCGAGCAGCCGCGCGGCAGTTGGAGTCGCTGAATCTGTCGCTTAGCCAGTCGAGCATCATGCTCGCGGACAACAGCATGGAGGTCGGGTTTGCGATCTTCTTGCCTGCTATGTCTGGGGCTGACCCGTGTACTGGCTCGAATATTGCGAAATCTTCCCCTATGTTGCCTGAAGGAGCTAATCCGAGGCCGCCCACGACTTGGGCCGCTTCATCGCTCAGTATGTCTCCGAACATGTTCGTTGTCACGAGTACATCGAAGCTAGCAGGTTGCCGCACAAGATTCATGGCGGCAGCGTCGACGTACATCTCATTGAATGACACATCGGGGTGCCGCTTCGCCTCGTCGCGGCACGTCGCTGCAAATAGGCCGCAGGTCTTCTTGAGAACATTGGCCTTGTGTACAGCTGTAACAAGTCTCTTCTTGTTTCGCATTTCTGCGATTCGGAATGCTTTTGACGCGATCCTCTGACAGGCCTTTGTCGTTGTCACTCTTAGCGCGATCATCGAATCCGCGACTTCAAACTCAAGACCCTTGTACAGATCTTCCGTATTCTCTCTGACAATGATCATGTCGGTGCTGGGATCCAAACAGTTGAGGCCCGGGTATGCTCGGGAAGGTCTCAGGTTTGCGTACAGGTCAAACATCTGCCGGAGGGTCACGATTACGTCGTATGCGGTTTCGCCCACGGGACCTTTCAGACAAGCATCCGTTCTCTCTAGCGTGCGGATTGTGTCGTCGGGAAGCGCTGAACCGCGTCTGCGTTTGCAGTCGTCGCCGGCTTCTGTCTTGATAAATTCGAGATCGAGTCCGAAGGCTTCTTTGAGCCTTTCAAATACACGAATCGCTGCTTCGGTCTGCTCAGGTCCTATTCCGTCACCTGGCATGAGTGATATCTTGTATGTTGTCATTGGTGGGCTCGCTTCTTCTTCAAATGTTCAATGATTCCGCCGTCATTCAGCACCTGCAGGAGGTGAGGCGAAATCGGCACTGTATTGGCCGTCCTTCCTGTATTCAGATTCATGATCTGGCCTTGTTCCAGATCTACTGACACTTGGTCTCCGTCGGCAACTCGAGTCAGGATCCCCGGGCATTCCACGGCAGGGAGACCGATGTTGATCGCGTTCCTGTAGAAAATCCGTGCAAAGGACTCTGCAACCACACATTTAACAGCTGCAGCTTTCAAGGCAATCGCAGCATGTTCTCTGCTCGATCCCTGCCCGAAGTTCTCTCCAGCCACGATGACTGCACCGTCGACAAACTTCGAGGCGAATCCGGGTGAAATCCCCTCCATGGCATGCTCTCTGAGCTCGGTCGGGTCTGTCAGGGCCAGATATTTCCCTGGCAGGATCACGTCGGTGTCCACATTGTCCCCGAGTTTGACAGCCCTAGCTTTCACGATCATTTTGAATTCAGCTCAGTTTGCGAGGGTCTGTGATTCTGCCTGTGATCGCGGATGCGGCCACGGTTGCCGGAGAGGCTAGGAATATCTTGGCTTGAGGGCTGCCCATTCTTCCGACAAAGTTGCGATTCGAGGAGCTGACGCAAACATCTCCTGGGGCCAAAACGCCGAGGTGGATTCCTATGCAGATTCCGCATCCTGGGTTGGTTACGATGGCTCCGGATTGAATGAAAATCTCAAGGAGCCCCTCCTCTAGGCAATTCTGGTAGACATCCTGCGACGCTGGAGTCACAATCAACCTGGTGTGGTCGTGCACTCTTTTCCCGTCAAGGATTTTCGCGGCGATTCGGAGATCTTCGGTTCTGCCATTTGTGCAGGAACCTAGAAAGGCCTGGTCGATTCGTGACTCTGGTATTTCCTCGATGGGTGCGACATTGTCAGGGGAGTGAGGACGTGCGACCTGTGGAGAAAGGGTTGACGCATCGATCTCGATTGTGCGTTCGTACGCAGAATCTCCGTCGCTCCGTAGGCTTTCGAACGAATTCGAAGAGCTGGCACCTAGGTATTCTGCAGTTTTCACATCGGGTGCGACTACTCCCGTTTTAGCTCCTGCTTCGATAGACATGTTGCAGAGTGTCATTCTTCCTGCGATGCTCATCTCTTCAACTGTCTGGCCTGTGAACTCGATTCCCCGGTAATTTGCTCCGGAGACACCAAGCTTCCCGAGGACTAGGAGGATCAAATCCTTCGCCATTACAAAGGGTGCGAAACTCCCCCTCACATTGACCCTGATCGTTCTTGGAACCTTGAACCAGAGATGCCCCGTTGCGAAGACTGCAGCCATCTCCGTCGATCCGATCCCTGTGGAGAACGCTCCAAACGCCCCGTAGGTACAGGTGTGCGAGTCTGCCCCGACGATTACATCTCCTGGATGTACGTGTCCTTTCTCGGGCATCACTTGGTGGCAGACTCCTCCGCGACCGATGTCATAGAAATTCCTGATTCCCTGTTCGTCCACGAAATCGCGCATCATCTTCTGAAGCTTCGCGGCTTGTTCCGTCGGAGGCGGCAGGAAATGATCGAAGACCACGACGATTCTTTCAGGATCCCACACCTTTGTCTCTTCGAGCTTCTTCCAAGATTCGACAGCCAGTGGTCCTGTAATGTCATGAACCATCGCAGAGTCGATTCTCGCCTCAACAATCTCTCCTGGGCGTACCTGCTCTCGGTCGGATGCCTTTGCAAGTGTCTTCTCTATGATGTTCACGACAGGTTCCCTACGATTCCAGTCCACACATCTTTCTGATTTCTTTGCCGACTTTCTCGATCTGATGGTTGTCCATCTCGTCCATGAAATGGGCTAGTTCCTTTGTGCTCCGTGCGGGGTTTGAGGTCCACTTCTCTGCGAACTTCCCGTTGCGCACGTCTTCAAGTAGTGCCTTCATGTTCTCGCGTACGTGAGCATCGATGATTCTAGGTCCTTCGCTGAGTCCCCCGAATTTCGCGGTGTCCGATACACCACGCAGCATACCAGAGAGGCCTCCCTTGTAGACGAGGTCGGTGATCAGTTTCATTTCGTTGCATGCTTCGAAGTATGCTAGCTCTGCAGGGTAACCTGCCTCGACGAGGACTTCGAAGCCGTTTCTGATTAGTTCAATCAGGCCACCTACGAGGACTGCCTGTTCACCGAACAAGTCGGATTCCGTTTCGTCTTTGAAAGTAGTCTCGATTACTCCGGCTCGTGTTGACCCAATGGCCTTGCACAACGCCAGGGCGCGTTGTTTTGCGCGTCTTGAGGAATCTTGGTAGACGGCTACCAACGATGGTACTCCGAAACCCTGCTCGTATAGCTCCCTCACCCTGAATCCCGGACCCTTCGGCGCCATCATGATAACGTCGATATTGTCAGGGGGTACAATCAGTTTGAAGTGGATGTTGTACCCGTGCGAGAATCCTAGCGCCTTCCCGCCTCGAAGATGAGGTAGGATCTCCTTGTTGTAGACCTCGGGTTGTTGCATGTCAGGAATGAGAAGGTGCACTATGTCTGCCTTCTCGGAGGCTTGATCGATGGGTTGCGGCTCGAATCCATCGGCCGTTGCCTTCTTCCACGATTTCCCGCCCGGTCTAAGTCCGACGATGACACGTAGGCCGGAATCTCGCATGTTTAGCGCTTGTGCGCGGCCCTGTGCCCCGTACCCAATTACGGACACCGTTTGATCTTTGAGATCGTTTAGGTCAATATCCTTGTCTAAGTAGACTCTTACCATCCCACATCATTTCCTTGTGATCCATTCTGTTTTTGTTCTCTTGACAACGCAGTGAGGCCGGTTCGTGCAACTTCTTTGAGCCCGAAGCTTCTGCTCAGTTCGATGAATGCGTCGATCTTGTCCGAATCGCCGGACGCTTCCACAATTATGCTGTCATCTGAAAGATGGACAATCTTGGCTCGGTACACATCCACGAAGCTGAGGATCTGAAGCCTATCCTCTGGCTTGGGAGCGATCTTCACTAGTGCAAGCTCTCTCACTACTGCTTTCCCAGTATCAACTATCTCTGCCTTGATGACATCCACCAAGTTCTCGAGATGTCTGACGAGCTGCACAGCTTCCTTCTCACCTCCGCGCATCGTCAGCGTCATTCGAGCTACTCGATCCCTCTCAGAGGTTCCGATAGCGACACTGCTGATGTTGAACGCTCGTCTTCTGAACAGGTTCGAGACTGTGTAAAGGACCCCGGGTTTGTGGTCGACGAGCACATCGATGATTACTTCTTGCTGAGAAGAGATCATGCGATTGTTACCTCCTCCAGACCTGCGCCTGGCGCAAGCATGGGCGCAGCGTCCTCCTCCGGCGAGACAGGAACATCGATGACGGTCGTGATTTCACTCTTGAGAGCGTTCTTCACTGCTTCACTCAACTCTTTGTAGTCTTCGACCCTGACTCCGGCAGCGCCATAAGCCTCGGCCAATTTCGGAAAGCACGGAGATCTGCCAAGCTCGACGCTGCTGTATCTTCGCCCGTAGAACAAGCGATGCCATTGGGCGACCATACCGAGCATACGATTGTTGAGAATCACGACCGTTACAGGGATCTGTTCTTCGGTCGATGTCGCCAGCGCATTCTCGGTCATCGCAAAACTCCCATCGCCCGCAATGTCGAGAACCGGAACGTCAGGGCAGGCGACTTTCGCGCCAAGTGCTGCAGGGAATCCGAAACCCATGGTGCCCAAGCCACCGGAGGTGATGAACTGCCTCGGCCCATATGCTTGGAAGTGGGCAAGGCTCCACATTTGGTTCTGTCCGACTTCAGTGGTCACGATCGTTTCACGGGGGAGCAGCTTTCGCAGCAGCCGGATAGCTCGGACGGCCGAGAGGTAGGGCCCGTCCTTCGTCAGATCAGATAAGTCGATGTCGTTCTTGCTCTTCTGGAACCAGTGAGGTACCGGCTTCCGAGCGAGGCCTTTCACAAGATCCGAGTGGATAGCTTTCAGTGCTTTCTTTGCGTCACTGACGAGCGATATTGTTGGCGTCGTGTTCTTCTCGATTTCGGCTCTGTCCGTGTCAACGCACAGGATCTGACTGTTCGGGCAGAACTTGTCTATGTTACCGGTTGTCCGGTCCGAGAGTCTCGATCCCACGATCAACAAGACATCTGCATTCGATACAACGTGATTCGTTTCAGAAGACCCATGCATCCCCATCACTCCGATGGAGAGCGGATGATCCTCAGGGATGCATCCCTTTCCCATCAGTGAAGTCGCAACTGGGCACATCAGAAGCTCTCCCAAAGCGACAAGCTCTTGAGAGGCTTCGGCGATCCTAACTCCGCCTCCAGCGATGATCAACGGCGTCTTCGCTTTGGCCAGAGCGTCAGCCATCCTCGCCACGACCCCGGGGTCGGGATCAGGAAGTGATCCATGCCGTTTCGGAACAGGTCGATCCGTGAAGTCTACGACACCCATTTCCTGCTGCACGTCTCTTGGAATGTCGATGACAACTGGGCCAGGTCTTCTTGTGGAAGCTATTCGAAAGGCCGATTTCACGATCTGAGGGATTTCCGATGCGTTCCTGGCCTGGAATGCGTATTTTGTGACGGATGTGACGACCCCTACGATATCTGTTTCTTGAAAGGCATCTTTCCCGATGAAGGGTCTTGCCACCTGGCCTGTAATTGCGACCAATGGCGATGAGTCCATGAAGGCGGTCGCTATTCCGGTGACAAGGTTCGTAGCCCCTGGCCCAGAAGTCGACATGCACACGCCTACTCGTCCGCTCGCTCGAGCGTATCCGTCGGCCATGTGAGCAGCTGATTGCTCGTGGCGAGCCAACACGTGCCTGATCCTGAGCTCAGATGGCAGATCTCGCATCTTGTAGAACACATCGTACACTGGCATTATGGCGCCCCCGGGAAGACCAAACACTGTCTGCGTCTTTTCTCCTCTGAGCGCTTCGATCAGAGCGTTCGCGCCGGACATTTCCATCGTATATGATCACTTCTTCATTTTTCTCTCGACCCCGCGAAAAATGAGATAATCGCGAGGTCTCTAAAGGACAATAAGAACCAGAACGACGCTGACGACGATCGCTAGAGCTAGCGATCGTTCGTCGAATTTTGAGGAAGCTCGTAATTCGTGGTGTCGCAAGGTTCTTGGAATCGCAGGAAGCACTCGAAGTGTCATATAAGACTAACCCACGGATCCGATCTATCGCGGAATTCCCGCGAAACAGGGGCTGATTCTCTGTTGGATGAAGAATCTAGTCCTGCAGCCCAGCAACGTCGCTGGACAAATCGGCAAGCGCGCATTTGTTTCCATGTTACTGTAAAGAATTGACTCGGACATTGACTCGTTCTTGCTTGAACTATTTTTTGTCGATCTTTCCGGTAGGCGTCATAGGGAAGCTACTCTTGATTACTATGCTAGACGGCCAGAATTCTTGGCTTAGGACTGACCTGCAGTGAGAAAGTAATTCCTCTTCATTAGCGCTCTTTCCTTCGAACAAGGTGACAAAGCCCACCGCGGTCTGGTGACCACTCTCTCCCAGACCAACGACACTCGCTTGCCGCACTGATTCGTGGGCGAAGAGCGTCTCCTCGATGACTCTCGGATAGATCGGCCCCCTCTCGGTGTGAATAACATCCATTTTCCGAGCCAGCCAGTAGACATTGTCGAACTCGTCCATGAAGCCGACATCGCTTGTATGGAGCCAGCCTCCGCGACTCGCCCTGGCTGTCTCTTTCGGCATTCTCCAATATCCCCACATGAAGCCTCCCGTGATCAATATCTCGCCGGGAGTACCAACGGGGAGTTCCCCTCCCCTTTCGTCGACGATCTTGACCTCTTTGTCTGGCAGGGGCGGCCCAATCGCGGGAACATTGTCGAACGGTTTGATTGGTCTTGATTCGTATGGTCGAGGGTAGCTCATCGCGACTGATCCGCCGAGTTCACTCATCCCATATGTCTCCACAAAATCAACACCTAGATCCTCCCACTTCTCTCTGATCTTGCCGATTCCAGCGGAACCCCCCGAGAGAGTGAGACGAAGACTGCCTTTGTCGACCCCGTGTTCCTTTGCGTAGTCGGCTAGCTCAGAGAGTCGTATTGAAGTCCCGGAAATGAGCCTCACCTGGCGTTCATTGATCATCTTCCACGCCTCGGCCGGATCCCATGACTCCATGATCCCTATTGTCGTGACCCGGTGCATCTGTGGGAGAATGCCGTAGATCAAGATGTGTGAACTGCTTAACGTCGTGACTCCAATGGTCGTATCCTCACGAGTGAGCCCTAGACGTTCTGCTATGCATCGAGTGGCTCGGACAGTCGGTTCGTGAGATAGCACAGCAGGTTTCGGCTCGTAAGTCGTCCCCGATGTGAAGCTCAGGTGACACGGAGCATTCTCCCCGAAGCCGGGCCGCGTGGTGCGTTTTCCGTCTGTCAATAACCGTTGCCACGAATGCTTCGATTCTCTCTCGTCATCAAATGAAATGAACTCCGCTCGCGAATACGACTTCTTGAGCTCGCCAATGTACTCGCAAGTGGAAATCACGACCTTAGGTGCGAGGCGTTTCACGTTCCTGTAATAACTCGGCGGTCCAAGACATCTATACAAGCCGCTATAGCGCCAAGCTCAAAGCAGGCAAACATCGCGAGCACAAAATCGATCGAGTTGGGCGCGAAGATCAGCATCCTATCTCCTTTCTTGACTCCGAGCGAATAAAAACCTGACGCAGCCTTCTGGATAACGTCCGATGCTTCCTTGTTCGTGATCGATCTCGACTCGGAGAACAGGAATGTCTTTTCAGGTGCCCGTGAAGCGTTTCGCTCAAGAAGCTCATGCATCTTCATGACCCAAGACTCCTACCGCATCCTCCTACGGTGCATTATGTGCACTAACATCGGTTTCGTGTTTCATCCTTCTTTACATATTGCCCGGTGATCGGTATGCGAGTGCCACACGCGGGACACCTATTCTCCCTAGTCACCCTGTAAGACGTGATCGCGTATCCGTCTCTGACTATGAGACGTTCGTTGCACTCTGGGCAGAATGTATTCTCATAAGGATGGCCGTGAACGTTCCCGACGTAAGCGTATTTGATTCCAGCTTTCCGCGCCGTCTCGCGCGCATACTCCAGCCTGTGCACGCTTGTGGCCGGAGCATGGAACTTGTATGCGGGAGCGAAGCGAGTAAAATGCAGAGGAGTGCCTGAGCCCAGCCGCTTCAAATGTTCCTGTATGACAGTGGCGATTGTCGAATCACTGTCGTTGACGCCCGGAACCACCAGGTTGACTATCTCAACATGAATGCCCATCTTCTTCGCGGCCTCAGCATTTCGCCAAGGCACGTTCGAATGAACGGACCCGCAGTATCTACGGTACGTCTCTTCGTCTCCCTTCACATCAATTTTGAGACCGTCCAGGCCTGATCGTCGAAGAAGTTCAAGCGCCTCAATGGTCATGTACCCATTCGAGACATAGCAACAGTACAGACCCCGAGCCTTCGCAGAAGTGAACACATCCACAGCCCAGTCTGTGAGCAACGTTGGCTCTTGGAAGCTGCCACATAGGCCCTCATTTCCAAAGTTCTCCGCCATCCCCACGATCCTTGCCGGAGGGACCGATTTAGACCGCTCAGGCATCGGTTCCGCTCGGGAGAGACCATAGTTCTGACACCATGGACAGTCGAAGTTGCATGACCAAGTCGAGAAGGTCAGAGCAGTAGAACCGGGCCAATAGTGTAAGAACGGCTTGATCTCAATCGGCCGGCTCTCGATTGCACTAACGTCTCCGTAGACGAGCGTGCACAGTCTTCCACCAATGTTCCTCCGCGTCCTGCAGACTCCGACCATTTCAGTGTCAATGATGCATCTGCGCTCGCACAAGACGCATTGTACTTTTTCGTTCCTCAACTTGATGTAGAGAGAAGATTCGCGAACACAGGGCCTTGATAGAAGTTCCAAAGCCAATATTCACTGTTTGATCGTTTTCTCCTGCACGTACGTGTGACATCCCATCGCGCTGAGCTTAATGCTCCGTGTGATGTGATCAGGAATCTCATTTCGAGCTAGGCCACTGCGGTCCATGACATCAGCTATGAAAGCCTCGAAGAGGCGATCCACAGGCTTCCGGGCTTTCACTGTTTCAGCAGCCATTGAGGCCCAACGCCGGATTGTATCGATATTCATTTCGAGGAAATCTTGTATGTGTTGCCTCACGGGCCCGAAATGTGGCAGCAGTAATGCCGCTGGATCCATATTCATGAATTCTTTGAGGGTCTTCACGTACTGTTCTTCGTCGAAGCCGGGCGGGGGTGTAGCTGGAATGGGGAAATCGAACCCTGAATAGCGAACTCCGACAGCGTCTCCAGTAATCAATAGACGTTCGTTCTCCAGAAGTGCGGAAATGTGATGCCATGCGTGGCCAGGGGTGTAGAATATTCTAAGCTCTTTCCCGGCTCCTAGATCCAATTCGTGTTGGCTTTTGACCGCTTCAAGGCGTTCTCTAGGCAATGGCCGGGGCATCCCGTATACTGACATGGCATTTTCTCCAAAGAGGCTCGTAGCGGTCGCAACCACCTTCGATGGATCGATCAAGTGCTTGAGGCCGTGCTCGTTTACGAGGACCTGCGCCTTGGGCATCGCCTCACTGAGGTAACCAATCGCTCCGGCATGATCCAAGTGTACATGAGTTGGGATCAGATAATCGACATTTGGGCCTGCGCCTTCTAGTGATTTCAATTCAGAGAGGACACTATTCGCACTCGAGGGATATCCGGCATCCACAAGCGCCGATCTGTCTCCTTTGATCAAATAGCCGGCGACTAGACCTGGAGTTCCAGCCGCCAGGGTGTCTATCAGGAAGACGCCGTCCGCGATCTCCTCGTGCATGTTTCCAAACTCGGCGTTTTCAACCCACTAGGTCGCGATTCAGGTTTCGGCGAGCCTGCTACTAGGCCATCTTAAGCGCGTCCACAAGCTGTATTTGGTAAGGCCCGAGCTTGCCGCCGAAATTCACGGCTGTGATCTTCACAACACCAGGAGTCTTAGCAGCAGCCGCCACGCCAACTCCGGTTGCCTTCTCGACGATCTCAGTGTTGAGTCCGTTGAAGACTAGCTCGTACACGCTCTGCACATTCTCTGGGATCTTGGAATCGGAGATTGAAGCTCTCAGCGTAGGGCAGAATGGGTGGTTCGTTGAGGCTGGCAGTTTGTACTTGATCGAGCCGACCTTCGATCCAGAGCGGCATATCCCCCCTGGAAAAGGCAGTACGACGCCTTCGACCGCGTTCATGGCTTGAACAGCTTCTTCTGCCGCTCTTAGTGCCGCAGCCTGCGAGTTGGCCATGATGATGAAGTTGCCTCCTGCGACTCCTTTCTTGACTCCGAATCTGTCCTCAATGATGAACTCGCCTTCCATTACTGGTATCCGCCACACGTTCCGATCTCCAAGCTTGTCCCGCTTTTGAAAGCCATCGCCGAATTTCCGAAGCGCCAGTCCGATCTTCAGTTTGCGTACTGCGTCAGGTAGCGCGTCGAAAGCTGCTGTCGTCGGGCAAGTTAGAATGCATTGCCCGATACGCGTGATCATCTGCAATTTCAGCTCTCTCCTTGACCGATGCCATATCTGGACGTGGACACCTGGCCGTCCGTCTGGAGTCCTTTCTGGAGGAACAGTACAGCCTTCGACTGCTGCTTCTGCGGGTGACATGATTATCGACGATGCGAAGCCTGTCGCAGTCTTGCCTGCGGTCATAGCCCAGCTTGGATTGGCTGCAGTTACGAGAATCCTGCCTACTACCATCGGGAACGCTTCTGCGAATGTCTCTTCGATTTCGACCCCATTGAATTGCACGCTGTATCACCAATGACGAACTAGTTCTGCTGCCGGAGAGCTGAGCAATCACTAGGTCATTTAATGGTTACTAGAGGAAGTCACAAACAATGTTGCTCATTCGGAATGTGCCAACAGTTAAAGACGGCGACGCCAACTCAGTCTCGGAGCTTGATTGAGTCATGGTGGTCAAGGTCGGCTTCCTTAAGCTTGGATGCATCGGGTCAGCGCTGTTGCTGGAGTTTATGCTGGACGAGCGAGCTGAGAGAGAGGATATCGACGTACGAGTTGTAGGTGCAGGGGCGAAGCTCGGTATAGAGCAAGCAGAAGAAGCTGCCCGCAGAATGCTCGAGTTCAAACCTCAGATCGTAATCGTAACGAGCCCAAACGCAGCGCTTTTAGGTCCGAAGAAAGCTCGCGAGATCATCAAGGCTGCAGGCGTTCCGGTCGTTGTTGTCTCTGACAACCCAGCGAAGAAATCGGTTCAAGAGCTAGAGCAGCAGGGGTTCGGTTACATCATAGTTGAAGCCGACTCAATGATCGGCGCAAGAAGGGAATTCCTAGACCCAGTGGAAATGGTTCTGTTCAACTTGGATGTCACGCGGGTCCTAGCGATAACTGGAGCCCTGAACCTGTTAACCGCAGAGATTGACCGTGTGATAGAATCAGTCAAGAAAGGCACTCAAATCTCGCTACCGAAGATCGTCGTCGACAAGGAGAAGGCTATCAAAGCTGCGTCGTTCTTGAACCCATATTCGGCAACGAAGGCGATGGCGGCCTACGAAACGGCTAGACGAGTGGCGGACCTCAGCGTTGAAGGATGCTTCACTGTGAAGGAGTGGGAACGCTACACGCAGATCGTATCGGCGGCACATGAGATGATGCGGCAGGCTGCCCGGCTGGCTGATGACGCGAGAGAGACAGAGAAGGCACAAGATGCCGTCTCTAGGACCCCTCACTATGATGATGGCAGCCTTCTCAAGAAGAGAAAACTGCTGGACAAACCTACGAAACCGTAGCCTACCCCGAAGCCTGGGTAGGTAGGGTACGACACGTGCAATGTGCCCCACGAAATGATCCTGAATGACGCTCGGACTTCCGGGGCGTCTACGAGAGCGGCCAGCGCAGCATCTTGCTCTTTTCAATAGCGATGAGCGCCGGAACGCCGACGAGCGTGGAGGCTAGAACGCAGAATGCCGCCTCAAGAGGGGTCTGAACCGCTCCCGCGATGAATATTCCCGCCAGGAGGCCTACTGGGATTGGGTAGAGCTGGTAGAGCCCTCCAACTATGAGCATGAATACTCTCACCATAACGTCTAGCTCCACAGATACAAAGGCGATCACTGCAATTGTCGGAACTAGACGCGAGGCACTCGACTTACTATCGCGCATCCTTCGCGCAAGAAAGGCCGCAATAAACACGGCCATGAATCCGAGATACGTGTCCCAGAGGGTCCACAAGGGTATCTGTCTTGCCAACGGATGAGCGAGAAAAGCTAACAACAGAGCCCCGTAGATTCCGGCTGTAAGATACCATTTCCGCGTAATTAGGAACCCTGCTCCGAGAGCGCCTACAGCTTCGGCGATTCCGAAGAGGTTCTCAATCCAGAAACCGTCAGGTCTGACGAAGCGACCCCCGATCCAACCAATCGTTGCTGCGAGGAAGCCTAGGTAAGGCCCGCCGATGATCCCTTCCATGGGTTCCAAGAATATGCTCATTCTTCGAAAACCAACAAAAGGTGGGAAGTATGAGAGAACGATATGAAGGGCCGCAAGCACGGCAACGACGCTTAGAGCTAGACTTCTTCGTGTTCTTGGAATCATGATCTCAGTTCTGCCGTCTGAACATACTGTATGATGAATGTGGAACGGATGTAATATAGCGATGATTGTGTTATCTTGCCGCAGATCGTTGAACGATGTCCACTATCGAAGTGACCGTAATCTCGGGGAGAAGCCTTTCGCAAGCTCGGAGCCGCGAGCTTGGCAAATTTTCGGAGGAGTATTTTCGATCTGTCGCAGTTTGCGAAATCGACCCCGATGACATGACGGAACTTGGCGCATTGGATGGCGACAATGTTCGCGTCAAGACAGAATTCGGAGAAGTGATCCTCAGAGGCTCCATATCTAGACAGGCGCCACACAAGCGCATCGTATTCATTCCCTACGGCGCTTGGGCGAGCATGCTCTTTGGAACGGCAACACACACCTCCGGCATGCCGACTCTGAAAGGAGTGAAAGCAACTATCGAGAGAGCAGCGGAAGAGAAGATCGCAACCCTCAACGAAATCACGCGCATGAAAGGAGAGTAAGAAGATTGCCGAAAGCAGTACAACGGGATGTCCTCTGCACTTTCTGCGCATCCGGCTGTGATAATCTTGAGATTACTTATGACGGACGGATCATCGACTCTGCACGAAACGGCTGCGCTATCTCGGTAAGCAGATTCACAACCTCTGACAAGAGCCGACTGCTTAAACCGCTCGTAAGGAAAGCCGGGAAGCTCCGTCCCACAACATTTGCGAGGGGCGTAGACCGAGCGGCGCGGATCCTGAAGAACGCAAAGTATCCGTTGCTGTACGGATGGAGCCAGACATCATGTGAAGCAATATCAAAAGGTATTGAGCTCACCGAACTTGTCGGCGGCCTAATCGACAACACCACAACATCATGCCACGGCCCAACGATACTTGGCGTTCAAGACGCAGGAGAGGCAACGTCCACGCTTGGTGAAGTTCGCCATTCTGCCGACCTAGTCATATACTGGGGATGTAACCCGGTCCACTCACACCCACGTCATATGAACCGGTTCACGGTCTTCAGCAAGGGAAGGTTCCGGAAGACCCGAAAAGACCGGAAACTCATCGTTGTGGATGTCAGGCAAACGGATACTGCCAAACTTGCTGACCGGTTCATTCAAGTCCAACCGAACGGCGACTATGAACTACTGACAGCCCTCAGGACCGCGATCAACGGCGAGCAGCTCGAGCAGGATACCATCGCCGGAGTTCCGGTCGAGACCGTCGAGGAAATCGCGGACATGATGATGGATTGCGAGTTTGGAGCATTGTTCTTCGGCCTAGGCCTCACGATGACCGCGGGAAAGCATCGGAACACGGAGGCTGCGTTGACGCTTGTGAGAGATCTGAACTATGTGACGAAGTTCGTGGTTGTTCCCATGCGCGGATGGTTCAACGTCGCTGGTGCCAATGAGGTTTCAACTTGGCAGACCGGGTACCCTTACGCTGTTGACTTGACACAGGGATATCCCAAGTTCAATCCTGGCGACACATCAGCCATCGATGCGATTACTCGCGGGGAAGTAGATGCGGCGCTCGTTGTCGC
>JBEKGZ010000010.1:0-31922 GCA_050012535.1 Bathyarchaeia archaeon
TTGTAGTTGCATTTGGTCTGCTGAAGCGAATGAGGCGAGTGCGTACAATAACGCGCGTTCTTTCCATCGCGGCAGTTGTCTGTGCCTTGATAATGATATGCCTAACAGCTGTACTCCTCGCATCTCCTAACCTGCTGGGAGCACAGATGGAAACTTCGCTCGCGGATAGCGCTGCAACTATGCTGTATGGGGCGTTGGCCGCGGGGGCAGTGCTCGGTATCGCTGTGCCTCTTGTCGTGTTCAGATATCTGGGTCGCCCAAACGTCAAAGAATACTTCGAAATCGTAGAATGACGACGACTGGCATTGATGGGCGAAGAAGCTACTATCTGTGCCTCTCGATCTCTCCGGCACGCGCTTCGATATATTCCCTGATCTTCTCCTCACAGTGTTTCTTGGCATCTTCCTGTTTCCTCAGGTGCTCCTTCACAGCCTTAGGAAGGCCCTCCGTTTTGGATGTGCCGCCGACTCTAGAACAAGGGGACAACACGAACTCAAAGATACGGATGTGTCCGAACTTGACTTTCACTTGGACATATATGTGATCCTGTCGATGGTTGTCAGACGTGATGGCGATGAGCGAGGAGACCCTATGGACGCGAGCATACGGTGACGAATATTGGGCAGATGTTACATCTCCACTTTTCTTCTCCCTTCTCGGCGAATATCTCACCGAGTACGTGAACCATGAAGGCGCGAGGATCATGGGATACTGGGAGATCGCGAATAAGGATCTCTTGAGGCTGCACAAGGGCCATATCTACTTCAACACACCAAACTCGTAATGGACACAGGCGCGGTAGACGCGGGTTTCATTCACTCAGACGGCGAGAATCTGCCCCTCACGAGTGCGGACATCGAGACATCATGGGACGCAAACGATGAGCCGAGAAGCCTTGAAATGTCACTCAAGGACAAGAAAGGTAAAACGGCAACAATCAGATAGTTAGAGACGCTGAAATCACCAGAGTCATTCTCGCCCTCTTCCGAATCGGAAACGAACCCATGCGCATTTGCTCCCGAGTGAGATCCCGCTCATTATATAGGTTAGAATGTCCAAGACTCCGTTCTGATGTGTCATGCGGGTCAGCGAGCTTTCACCGAAGGAAATCAGAGTCGAATGTGAGCCTTTGGAATGTCGCACGAGCGGCGAACTCGCACCATTGGTGGGTATCATTGGACAAGACCGTGCCCTTCGGGCTCTGAATCTCGGATTAGGAATCGGAGAGAAGGGATTCAACGTCTACGTTGCAGGCCCTCCAGGCACGGGGAAGACGACTGCCGTTCGGAATTTCCTTGAAGCAATAGCCAAGAACCGTCCCGCTCCCCCGGACTGGTGTTATGTGAACAACTTCCACAATTCGTACGAACCCTTGTACATACAGCTCCCCACTGGAAGAGCGAAAACATTCAGGAAAGACCTTGACAATTTCATAGAAGAGGTAAAACGAAGCGTTCCTAGAGCTCTTCAGAGCGACGAATTCCAATCCAAGAGAGAAGGATTGATCAAGGCTGCGGAAGAGAGAAGAAACAAAATACTCTCCGATATTGGAGACGAAGCGGAACGGTCGGGTTTCTCGATACAGGCAACACCCCTTGGAGTGACGCTGATGCCTGTTCTGAATGGCAAGTTGATCAGTGAAGAAGAACTCGCATCGATCCCTGATCACGTGAGGAAAGAGATGGATCAGAAGAGAGCGGATCTCGAGGGCAAGTTCGGAGAAGCCATGAAACGAGTAGCAACCCTGGAGAAAGAAACCAGATCCGCACTCAGGAAGTTCAGTAATGATGCAATCCAGTACGCAATAGGATTCCTGATGGATGCTCTTCAGAAATCCTACGAAGATATCCCTGAAGTCGTTAACTACCTGAAAGACGTCAGAGCCGACATCCTTGAGAACTATGAACTCTTCGCAGGTCCACAAGAACCCACAACTGCCGAGGGACAGCCAGCGGCGCCTTGGATGAAAGAGCTGCCGTTCCGGAGGTACAAAGTGAATGTCATTGTGGACAATTCCCAGCTCAAAGGCGCGCCGGTCATCTTCGAGGAGAACCCTACCTACCTAAACCTGTTTGGAAGAATTGAGAAGGAAGCTGAGTTTGGAAGCTTGACTACCGACTTCACGCTCGTGAAAGGCGGCTCGATACACAGAGCAAATGGTGGATATCTGGTCCTTCCAATAGAGAGCCTACTGACAAACCCGTTATCGTATGATGGACTGAAGAGAGCTCTGAGGAATAGCAAGATAACCATCGAGGAAGCCTATGAACGCCTAGGGTTCATGACGACAAAGACTCTGACACCTCAACCAATCCCGCTCAGCGTGAAAGTCATCTTAGTTGGACAACCGCAGGTCTACCAACTCCTGCTCGCCTACGATACTGAGTTCCAAGAATTCTTCAAAGTGAAGGCTGACTTTGACACCACGATAGACAGAAACAAAGAGAACCTACGAAGGTATGCTTCGTTTGTCTGCACCATTTGCGAGAAGGAGGGACTGAAGCACCTCGAGGCCTCAGCCATAGCCAAGGTTGTGGAACACGGCTCAAGGCTGGCGGAAGATCAGAGGAAACTGTCGACACGCTTCGCAGAAGTTGCCGATTTGATACGAGAAGCAAACTACTACGCAACCCAAGACAAGTCCGAGTACATCAACGCGAGCCATGTCACCAAAGCTCTCGAGGAGAAAATCTACCGATCGAACCTCACCCAGCAGAAGATCCTTGAGATGATCCAACGAGGACTATATCTCATAGACACGTCGGGAGCAAGGACCGGCCAAGTGAACGGCCTATCCGTAATAGGCCTCGGGGACTTTGAATTCGGCAGACCATCAAGAGTAACCGCAAGCATTGGCCTTGGAAGAGAAGGCTTGCTCGACATAGAACGCGAAGCAAAGACGGGCGGGCCCATACACACGAAAGGTGTCCTGATACTTGGCGGATACCTTGCGAACAAGTACGCTCAAAACAAGCCCCTAAGCCTCTCCGCAAGGCTCGTTTTCGAGCAGAGCTACGGGGGAGTGGAAGGCGACAGCGCCTCCAGCACCGAGCTTTACGCGATACTTTCGGCTCTGGCGGATGCCCCGATCAAGCAGAACATCGCTGTTACTGGTTCGGTTAATCAGAGGGGGGAAGTCCAAGCCATCGGCGGAGTGAATGAGAAGATTGAAGGTTTCTTTGAAGTGTGCAAATTCAAGGGTCTCAAAGGCGACGAATCCGTGATGATACCGAAGAGCAACGCCCAAGACCTGATGCTCAGGGAAGAGGTCGTCAAGGCGGTAAAGGACGGCCGATTCCACATCTACCCAGTCAGCACCATCGACGAAGGCATAGAGATCCTAACAGGAGTCAAGGCAGGCGACAGAAGGAAGAACGGTACCTTCGAACCCAACACACTGAACGACAAAGTTGACCGCCGCCTGAAGGAGATGGCGGAGACCCTGTCGCGATTTGCCGAGGCGCCTGCAAAAGAGACAGCCCACGCCAAGCGAAGGAAAGACGAGTAATCCTCCCCAGCTACTGTCTACCGAACAGACCTGAAGCGGACCCCTACCCCCTATAGGGGGGTACCCTCCTGAAATTCTGATCTGTTCTAACCTCCGCCTAAGCCTTCTCGGGAAATCTTCCTAGAATCCTCCAGTCGACGTATGGACGCTTGGAGTTCTGAGATTGTCATGTGGAGGTCCGTCGAGGCCCTTGAGAGCGATATCTCTCCCCTTTTCTCAACAACGTATCGGTATACGATTTCATCATGTTCTGAGACCATCGGAACGGGTGTGACTCTTGGCACAGGCATCTCTACGCGTTGGCCGAACGCAGTTCCGCAGTGAACGCACGCGGCTGCATTCCTCGGTGTAAGGGCTCCACATTTGGGGCATCTTGCAAGTGACACGCCTTGTTCCGGTGTGGAAGAGACGTTTTGTGGGTATATCAAGACGGAGGGCTTTCGTCGAGGTGGGGAAAAGAATCGTCGAAGCCTTTCACCCGTACGCCGAATCGCTTCGCTAATCGAGGGTCCACGCTGAGGCATAATGGTGACCCGGCAGAAATCGCACCACCAGTATCCCCGGACCATGCGAAGACCATAGCCGCATCTGGGACACCTAGGCAGAAAGTGTGCTACATCGGACAAGGTTCCCACCTTGCGCCTATACAGTTGAAGGGTATGTCATTTGTTTAATAGCTTGCCACATTGGAACGATCCCCAGCTGCTCCAGACTCGTTCTTAATCGTCATGAACCTCTGTTCCAGATAGTCCGAAGCCGAAAGCCCGTGCCTCTTGGCGATCTCCCGAATTGCCTTCTCTACACCTGACGCGTGCTGGATCGCCTTCTTGGCTCTCATTGCAATCATCGTCTGAATGCCAAGCTTCACCGCCGCATCTCTGAGAATCCATTTCCTCAAATTATCTGAAGGAGACTTTACTTTCATAACCAGCGGGACTCTAGAGGCGAACTCCACGATCTTTTTTGTCGCAAAGGGGAGCCTAAGCTCAGCACGAAGTGCGGAGACGGCTTGCTCGTCGCGCTGATAGTTGACTTCATGTGCTCTACGAATGCTTTCGGAAATCGCCTCTGACGCCGCGTCCGTTCCACTTTCGCCCATGATCGTGGCGAATCTTTTGTATCCGCCGAAGAGTTCGTCGCTACCCTGTCCAAGCATTATCACATGTCTTCCGCTCTCGGCGGCGATCTGCGCGATCCAGGATATCGCCATCGCGACGCTTACCTTCATCAGACTTGGTTCCTCGATCAGCCAGAGCACACGATCCAGACATGCGGCCACATCATTCATTGAGAACTCCCTTGTGACGATCGGCAGTCCGATGGTCTTTGCCGCCAGCTCGGCTTGGCTTATCTCGAGTGTCCGCCCAACTCCTAGGGTCACGAGAAGCAAGTCTATTCCCGCATCTTTCGCGATCTTGGCGATTACAGTACTATCAAGTCCTCCGGAGAACCCAGTCGCAACTTTGCCAACTCCAGCCGTCTGAATTGAAACTGATTCCACCAGCAATCTCAACAATTCCTCCGCGTCAACCTTCTCATCCCGCGGCGCTTCTGAGGTTTCCAACTCGTGTCTCGAAGACTCAAGGGCAAGTGCTCCCTCGCCTGCCTTCAGACAACCTCCTGGCGGCAAAGGGGCAGTCTCATCTATCCCAACAGCCCATAGGGCTTTCCGGTCTGAGGCAACCGCGAACAAGTCCCCGCGACTACCCACAAACATGGGTTTGAGACCGAGCTCATCTCGTGTGACTAACAGACAACCATCAGCACACCAACAGAGCGCATATGCTCCATCTACGTCATGGTGAATGGAGGGAAACCCACTGGGCGTGAGCTTGGGGCCCAAGAGCCGAGCCGCCTTTTCTGCTCCGGCGAGCATTCCATCAGCGACGACTCTCCCATCCAGGCAGAGCCATCCTCCCTCCGCCTGGAGAGGCTGCGGCTTGTCCTCGGGCAAAATCTGAGTGAAACCATATCCTATTGCTGTATGTTGTGAAGGCGACAATGCCGTGAGGAGGTCCGGTGATTTCGCTGATTCCAGGGTATTGCCCCAGGCAACTGCTGCTGCATCTTGGGCACGATGCCGCATCGCACAGAGCATCTTGCCGACGAGATGAGGCGCGTCGATCGGGGACTTGGAGAAGACCGCCGCAATTGCACCCAATGGACTGCCTCGCGTTGGCAGGGGCTTTATACTATCACGGTTTTGATATGTCTGTCCCCAAGGCGGTGTTCGGTGACGATTCTACCCATAGAACAGGCTACAGTGCATGCTCAACGTAGAGGCAGCCCTAGCACGCTCGCAAGCAAAGGTTGGAGATATTCCTCAGAAGGACGCTGCGACGATCACGAAGAAAGCATCGATCCGAAACGTGAAACTCGAGCGCGTGAAGCAGATTGAGGCAAGAACGAAGCATGAAACCGCTGCGGTAGTTGAGGCTCTATCCGAGGTTTGTGGTAAGAGCGGGCAGTATGTTCACATGGGGGCAACCTCAAGTGACATATTGGACACCGGTACGGCACTGCAAATCAGGGACGCCCTTGAGCTGACTTTGAAGCGCGTTGACCAGCTCGAACACACGCTCCTCACGCGCGTGGAGAAATACTCGGATCTTGTTTGTGTGGGCAGAACACACGGCCAGCACGCGTTGCCAATTACTCTCGGACTCAAGTTCGCAGTCTGGATGAGAGAGATCTCTAGACACATTTCACGACTTCGTGAGTGTGCGCCGCGTGTTGTCGTCGGCAAGATGACCGGGGCAGTTGGCACGATGGCGGGCCTGGGTGAGCATGCCCTTGAGATTCAGCGTCTAACTATGGAGAACCTGAAACTTGGAACAGTTGAGGTCACTTCACAGATAGTCCAGCGAGATAGACATGCTGAACTCGTCTGCGCGCTTGCGAATCTTGCCAGCTCGATCGACAAGTTCTCGACTGAAATCCGTAATCTGCAACGCACGGAGATCGACGAGGCACGAGAGCCATTTGATGTCAAGTCTCAGATCGGTAGCTCTGCGATGCCTCACAAGATGAATCCAAAAATCTCCGAGAACATCTCAAGCATTGCAAAGGTTGTTCGAAGTCTCGTTCAACCATCTCTCGAATCCGTGGTCACATGGCATGAAAGAGACCTAACACAGTCCGCGGCTGAACGTTTCACGATTCCTGAGGCGTTCATCCTCACGGAGCACATGCTCATCAGCATCAATAGAGTCCTCTCGGACCTTTGGGTTTCGCCCGATCGAATGGCCAGAAACCTCAACCTCACTGGAGGCATGGAATTGTCTGAGGCGCTGGTGAGCGCACTCGTGAGGAAGGGCATGCAGAAACCCAGAGCCTTCAAGCTGGTGAGAGCAATTTCGATTGAGAACACCACTCGCCATAGATCGTTCCAAGACCTTGTTCAGGAGAACCTTGAGGTTGCCAAGTTGCTGTCCAGAAGCGAACTGGAGTCCGTCTTCGATCCCCGAAACTACCTAGGAAAGACGAAAGAACTCATCCGCTTGGCTACTGAGAAGACCAGACAGGAGCGTCGCTCGCGAGGGTTAACGGCCTAACCCGTCGCCTCATTACTGTTCGAGTATTCTGTCAGGAGACTCTGTTCTGTTTCGTCGCGAATTGATCTGAGCTCCTCCCATTCTTCGGACTTGATGAGCCCACCCGCCTGCTCCTTGATCTTCTTCGCCAATTTGGTTCCAATGAGCGGAACAGTGGCTAGCTCTGACGGCGAGGCTTTACGTATGTCTTCAATGGCCTTGAATCCTGCATTGTGCAACGCTCGGGCTCTGACTCGGCCCACGCCCTGTAGGCTCAGCAGAGGTATCACGTCGGCCTTGGTACCCTTCTCCACTCTGAGTCTCAGCTGCCCGAGCGGTTTACGGAGGTCCTTGTGTCCGAAGAGTTCCGCAAGCTCGTAGGCAGAGTAGAGCAGCCAGTCAGAAATCTGCACCAGCCTCATGAGGTCTCCTGGCTCGACTCTATGTGCGTTTAGTATCGCATCCTCGGAGGTTTCCTCGATCCAATCCAGAAGAACCGCAGCTGTCTTGACCTCCGACAAGAAATCTTCGTAGCCTGGGTCAAATGATCCTAGAAGCTCGTCAGGGATCTCACACATGAACTGCTCGGCTCTCTCAGCTGCCATTGCAGCCAGCTTCTCATCATCACCACGCCTGGGGTAGACCCGAGGCGCGATGTCTGGGGTGCGAGCAATTAAGTGCAGATAGCTGAAGTCCGTGGGATTCGTTGCCCTTCGGTAGAGGCCGTCTCTGATTATCACAGCGGAGACGGGGTCTATGTAGAGCTCAGAAACCCTTCGTCCAAACCTTGTTGCGACGAGCTCCCGCTTGTCGTATGCGATCATCTCCTCTTTGGCGAGGTACTTCAGTATGTCCGCCAAACGTGAGCCGATGGCTCGCGGCCCATATTGGTAGGCGTAGAACGTGCTTGAGAAGAAGTCGCGGAGTCCCTCGTCTGAGCGCGCGAAGCCTGTCGCGATCGTTGACAGAACGTGCGGGCGCAGAACCTTCTCGACACCGAGCTTCGACCAAAGGCGTTCCGGCTCCGCAAGCACATAATTCTCAAGGAGAGCATCTCGCTCCTCATCGGTCTGTGCGATGAGCACCGCTTCTCCATATTCATCGTACTTAGGCCGTCCCGCCCGGCCACAGAATTGCTTGTACTCCAGTACCGAGATCGGGTACCTTCCGTATCCCGCCTCGTATCGCTCATGACTTGTGATCACGACGAGACGTGCGGGAAGGTTGACACCAGCAGCCAAAGTTGGCGTTGCAGCGAGGATCTTGATCTTGCCTTGCCTGAACGCATCCTCGATAATTCTCCTATGCACCGAGTGAAGTCCAGCATGGTGGAAACCCGCCCCCTGAACGACCTGATCCGCGAGCATCTCACCGAGCTGCGTCTTCTCGCCACTTGTCCTAATCTTGTGGGCAACCAGCTCGGAAGCGCGTTTCTCTCGTGGCGAGGTCACTTTGCTGAGGACAGCGGCAGCTCTTTTCCCGGTCTGCACGGCTGATCTGCGCGTCTCAGTGAACAAGAGCGCCTGGCCGCCTTCATGGAGCGTATGCAATGCAATGTCCATGATTGGGTTGCCTGTGAATGGATGGATTGTCTTGGAAGATCCGTCCTTGAAATGGATCTCGTTTTGACAGTAAACGCCCTCCTTCAGTGGGACAGGTCTCCACTCTGTCGTGATGGCTGATGCTCCGATCCAGTCTGCCACTTCCGCTGCGTTTCTGACCGTGGCGCTTAGCGCTAGCAGTTGTATGTTCGGGGTCAGCTTCCTCAGTCGCGTTATGACAACCTCAAGAGTGGGTCCCCTCGCAGCTTCGTTAAGGAGGTGTACCTCGTCGGCAACGACTAGCGCAACATCTGAGATCCACTTCGCCTTGTGACGGAGTAGGGAGTCTGCTTTCTCATTAGTTGCGATCACAACATCAAAGTTGCCAAGACGCTCGTCGGAGCGATCATAGTCGCCACTTGTTATCGCTATCCTGACCTTGTGTCCGTCCGACTTCTTGACATCGGAGTACCTCTGGAAGTCGTCATATTTCTCGCTTGCAAGAGCTCTAAGAGGAGTCAAGTACAGCGCTTTGCCTTGTCCTTCTGTGACCTTCTTCAGAATAGCAAGCTCGGCTACGAGGGTCTTCCCCGAAGCTGTTGGACTTGCGAGGACGATGTTCTTGCCAAGCAATGCGCCTGCGGCTATGGCGTCCGCTTGCGGCGGATAGAGCTCGTCATATCCCTTCTCGGTGAGGATGTGTTTGATCTGATCCGCGATTGGTAGTTCTTCGATCCTCAATGGACAGGGGCTTCCTTGCTTCAGGCGGCAGTTCGCTTCAAATGACCAGGCTTGGGCGAGTACAGGATTCCGTCTCTGATGAGTTGGTTGACTAGAGTCTGCACCTCTCCTTCGGATAATCCTGCTGTCTTCGAGAGTTCCTCGTAGAGCTTCGACTCTTGAACGGCTCCAGTTTCTCGCTCCATGGTGGCTACTGTGCTGAGAATCGTCTGCATTCGGTCGCGTAGGCTCTTGGGTTTTCCAGTCATTATTGTGTCGATGTCCACTTTGCCCGTGCTCGTGTCGATTCCGACGTGTTGTAGCGATATCGTCATCAGCCTGATGATCGCGTCGGTGTCCTCCACGGTGACCTTGTCTCTCAGGAATGATCGGGCTCGACACTCTGACAACCTGACGAGCGCTTCGAGCTGTCGTGGGGTAATTGCGATCGGTGAGTCGGCGGTGGTCGACGTCGACCGCATTCTGAGGTAGAAGTCTCTCAGCGCGTTTGAAGCCTCTTCGGTGAGGACCGGGGATATTCCACGAGCGTAGCTGACGTACTTCCTGAACATCTGCGGAGTCAGTGGTACCTCTTGAGGTGGCGCTCCGACCCTGTGCAGGGTGAGGATGTGCTCTGACATCTTAGTGTCCACCTCAACATCGGGAGCGTCTCGCATGATGAAGATCAGATCAAATCTGGAAAGGATCGTGACGGGGAGGTTGATGTTCTCGGTGATGTTCTTGTAGGGTTCATATCTTCCAAGCGCCGGGTTCGCGGCTGCGAGCACTGATGCTCGAGCATTCAATGTTGCCACGATGCCTCCCTTTGCTATGCTGACGGTCTGCTGCTCCATCGCTTCGTGGATCGCGACTCGATCATCGGGCCTCATCTTGTCGATCTCGTCTATCGAACAGACACCCTTGTCGGCAAGGACGAGGGCGCCTGCTTCGAGCACCAAGCCTCCAGATTTCTCACGTACAACCGCAGCAGTCAAACCTGCCGCGGTAGATCCCCTTCCGCTCGTGTAGAGGCCTCTAGGCGCGACGCGTGCCACGTATTGGAGAAGCTGACTTTTCGCGGTCCCAGGATCTCCGATGAGGAGCACGTTGACATCTCCTCTTATCGTAACTCCGTCTGGAAGGACCTTATGCACAGCGCCGAATAGAAGGTACAGGATGGCTTCCTTGATGGCGTCGTACCCGTATATTGATGGCGCAAGCGAGGAGAGGAGCTTCCTGTGGATCCAGGGATCCTTCGCCATCTCAAGTATCTGAGCCTCCTCCTCCGCGGTGATCTCGACAATTTCTGACTCCTTTCCCGAAATGTCAAGAAAGTTCGCGTCGATGAAAAGGTCGAACGTGCGAAGTCGTGTCCCGCGACTGAGTACCTCCTGTTCCGCTCTGACAATTCCTGTGAGTGAGATTCTATCCCCTGGCCTCGCAACGTCCACCAGGTCCTCGAAGAGTTTCACGTCAATTGCTCTAGGCAATTGACCTGGCGGCAGGTCTTCTGGACGCTCCTGCATTCGAAGTTCCTGCGAGTTGATGAAAGTGGACTGCTTCTCGGAGAAGTCGAGAAGCTTAGAACGACAACGCCCGCACAGCTCGGGCTCACGCATCACGAGGCCGGATTGTTCCACGAACGTGAACGAATTGCATTTCCTACACTGAAACGCAGCCCGTGTCACAAGCGGCCTAACTGGAGTTGAACGGACTATGATCCCGTCAACCAGGAGAAGCTTACTCAGCTGTGCTTGCCCTACCTTTCGAAGCGAGAAGCGGTCGGGGAGCTTTCTATAACGGACTCTGATCTTCTTGATCTCCTCGGCGTATTGTGGATCTTCGATCTTGAGTTGGGCCCAGCCCGAGCGCTCGATGTATGGAAGATACTCGTCAGGCTTGTCGACTATCAGTCTCGCAAGTTCCAAGTCATATGCCACGAGATCTTCGAAGTCCACCACAAAGTAGTTCTGACCGAGACTGCGAAGCTGGCCGAGCTTCTTCCTGTACTTGTATTCGCCTTTTTCAGGCTGAAATGTGCGGAGAAATTCCTGAAATCTCTCTTCGGGCCCTGTTAGAACAGTCACGATGGTTCACTTTCTAATATGGAGGATTTCCATTCACCTATCGCAGACCTCAGCTCCTTGTACAGCGCCTGTTCCTCAGAGGTCATGTTCTTCAGAAGATCACTGGATGGCCCAGGCGCAGCAGCAAATGAAGCTATCTTGCGAAGACGACAATTGATTACGTCACGGGAGAGGTTGTCGGCCTTCTCATACTCTCTCAGCTTCGACGTATCCTGTTTTCCTTCAGCCTTCAGTCTCGCGAGGAAGCGTCTGAGCATGCAATAGAACTCAGCTTGCAGCGCCGGCAGCTGGGTCGAAGACGGTATCGTTTCTTTCCAGTGCGTCTTGGAAAGCTTAGGAAGATCCAGTACGTCATCGTCGCGGTACTTGGCAAAACCCGCGTTCACCAGTTCGTCAGCTGCCCAGTATGGAACCTCAGCCTCTTGACCAATCTTCACTGACTGGAGTCTCTCAGTCGCGGGATGAGCGAATGGGATCTCACGCGTTAGGACTATTCTCACGGGTGAATTCTGGAAGTCGAAGTCGACATCCGCCACTGAGGACGCTACGCCCAAGAATTTCTCTCCGTCACTCCGGAGAAGAGGATTTGGCACATAAGTTCTTCCTCATGAGAGGCAAGTGAAAATGGTTCATGCTTCAGGCGATGGGAGGCATCCCATTCTTTTTTAGGCGTCGAACCGTGCATAAGCGCCTGCCGTTGTTGCGTTTCATATTGAGGTGCTGGTGTTTCGCATGGAAAGCGCGATGTGGTCAGAGAAGTATAGGCCGGTAACACTTGCGGAGATGCGAAATCAGGTTGACGTGGTCAACCGCCTGAAACGGTTCGCTGAGACGAAGACTATGCCCCATTGCCTCTTTGCTGGCCCTCCTGGGACCGGAAAGACGACCGCCGCTCTATGCCTCGCCCACGATCTGTTCGGAGAGAGGTTCATGGACGCGTTCTTGGAGCTGAACGCAAGCGACGCACGAGGCATAGACGTAATCAGAACCACCGTCAAAGAGTTCGCCAGAATCGCCACTATCAGCGAGGTCCCCTTCAAAATCCTCGTTCTTGACGAAGCAGACAACATGACCGCAGACGCTCAGCATGCCCTCAGACGCACGATGGAGCGGTATACGGACACGTGTCGCTTCGTCTTGAGCTGCAACTACTCTGGACGGATAATTGAGCCCATTCAGTCGAGATGCGCCATCTTCAGGTTCGTTCCGCTTGAGGCGGAGGATGTTTCCGCATACGTGAAGATAATTGCTGAGAAGGAGCACGTTCACCTAACGGAACCGGGACTGCGGGCACTGACAGACTCCTCCGAGGGCGACCTGAGAAAAGCCATCAACACGCTTCAGGGCGCTTCCTCACTTGGAAAGCCCATCGACGAGAAGGTAGTCTACGAGGTCGTCGGCAAAGCCAAACCGGGCGACGTTCAGGAACTCCTTGACGTTGCAGCGAAAGGGGATTTCCTCAAGGCACGAGAGAAGCTCAGATCGATGCTGGTTCAACAAGGATTGTCAGGTAAAGACATCTTGAAGCAGATCCATTCGGAGATCCTACGGATGCCGATCCCGGAGAAGAGCAAGATCGAACTAATCGACGCGGCCGGGGAGATAGATTATCGGCTGATACAGGGCGCAGACGAGGAAGTCCAGCTTTCCTCTCTGCTCGCTCATTTGGCTTTGGCAAGTTCGCAGAAGCGCTCAAGCTGAGCTGTTCGAATGAACGCTCCCTGGACCGCCAAGCACCGGCCCAAGATGCTCGCCGACATAGCAGGGAACAAACCGACCATCCAGCAGATTCTGGATTGGCTGGAATTGTGGAAGAAAGGCCCCCCAAAGAAGAGAGCCTTGTTGCTGCATGGCCCGCCTGGAACTGGAAAGACTGTGTCAGTTGAAGCCGCAGCCAACGAACGCGGTCTGGACCTCGTGGAGATTAATGCTAGCGACAAGAGAAACCGTGATGCTCTTGAGAGAACGGTTGGACTCGCCACTAGGCAGTCAGATCTTTTCGGAAGATCTCGCCTGGTACTCATCGATGAGGTAGATGGGATAAACCTGAGCGAAGATCGAGGGGCCGTCGACACCATCGTCAGATTCGTGGAGGACACTCAGGTACCTGTGATACTTACTGCAAACGATCCTTGGGATCCAAAGATCGGCCCAATCAGAAACGCAACCACCATGATCGAGTACAGGAGACTTGGCCTCAGAGACGCCGTGCCCTACCTGAAGAAGATCTGTCAGAAAGAAGGCGTCGAAGTGGACGAACAGGCGCTCAGATTGATCGTCGACAGGAACCAGGGAGACATGCGCTCGATCATGAACGACCTCCAAGTCCTCACGTCGGGACGGAAGAAACTCACTTATGAGGAGACAACCTGGCTAGGCTTTCGGGATCGTAGAGCCTCAATCTTCGATGCCCTCAAGACCGTCTTCACATCGCCCACTTGTCTCCAAGCGCGAAGAGCTACCGACCTGGCCAATGTGGATCTGGACATGTTCTTTGAATGGGTCTACGAGAACGCACCCAGACAACTCAATGACCCACGCGACCTATCTCACGCTATGAGCGCACTTGCACAGGCTGATCTTTATCATACCAGAATCGACCGGACTCGCGCTTGGGAGCTACTGCCCTACGCGCTTGAGATGGAGACTGCAGGAGTTGCCATGTCGAAGGAGTTCACGAAACCAGCTTGGGTTCCAATGAAGTTCCCAGAACGAATTCAGCTCCTTTCCAGAACAAGAAAGAAGAGATCCATTGAAGCCGAGCTGGGCAGGAGCATAGGTTCGCGTTGCCACATCTCGTCGAGACGAGCGATTCCTCGCTACCTTCCCTACATCAAGTACATCCTCGAGAAGAACCCGACCGAAGGAGCGAGACTTGTCGAATGGCTTCACCTTAGCGAAGACGCCATGGAGTATCTCGGCGTCACCCCGACTCCTGCTGAACCACCGACAATCACCGAAGAGGTTGCGAAGAAGAGAGCAAAACCCCGGACGACCACAAAACCTAGACGAAAAAAGAAGATTACCTAGGCCTTACCCTGCCTTGCGATAGAGAGCACATGCCCTAACTCAGGGATTATGAGTTTGCTGACGGCAGTTGTAACGCCGTCGGGGGATCCTGGCAGACAGAATATCGCCTTTCCCCGAACTACTCCTGCCGTCGCCCGCGTCATCATTGCAGCTGACCCAATCGCGTCGTAGCTGATCTTTCGAAATAGCTCTCCAAATCCCGGCAACTCCTTCTCAAGAAGAGGAGTGACGCTTTCGATGGTGACATCTGAGGGAGAAATGCCCGTCCCTCCAGTGATGAGAATAGCTTCTGCGTCGGACTTCAGTGCCTTCCTGACGGTGGCGCGCAGAAGCACGAGTCTATCGGGTATTAGCCTCCGGCCGGTGATGCGGTGGCCTGCTTCACGCATGAACTTCTCAATGATGTCGCCTGAAGGATCCTCAACAGGTAGCCCTTTCCTCTTCTGTTCCGCTTTCGATGTGCTGCAGGTCAGAATGAAAACCGCTGCGGATCTTCGTGCGTGTTCTTTGTGCATTGAAGGAACGTCCATTGTACTGGTCATCCCTTGGACTTGGTCACGACTCTTAGATCTAGTATTCGGGTATCAGGGTATTGGCCGTGCATGTCTTTCTCGTAGGGTTTCACCATATCCCACACCGTGAGGAGATAGGTTGAAGCTGCGTTCAGCGCCTCCATCTCCACGCCAGTCCTTGCGGTGGTTCTGACGGTTGAACGAACCGTAATTGATGATCGACCGATGTCAGCTTCTGTTAGGACGTTCGTGATAGGGATCGGATGGCAGAATGGCAATGTTTGAGAGGTGTTTTTCGCAGCCAAGACAGCTGCAACCTCGGCCGCAGCTATTGGGTCGCCTTTTGCTATGCGACCGCTTCGAATCTTGGTTATTGTAGATGGCCTTAGTTGGATCTTTCCTGAAGCAACGGCCTGTCTAAGGACTTCCGGTTTGGAGGTTATGTCCGCCATTGAGAATTTGCGATTGGGACGAGCCAACTCAGGTCACTCAGAAGACTTCCTCCTACCTTCGTGGAGGGCGTATTTTAGGTTCGCAGGCAGGCTCGGTGAGTAGATCGTTGGTCAGGGGTATCTTCGCGGTGCTTTTCGGGCGGCTCCGAGGGCTGCTTCTAGACTCTGCTGCATGGCTGATGCGGGAACTTGGGAGAATCCGAGGAGGGTCGTCCTGCCACGCATGCCTTCACCAGACTTCTGCGCAGAGAGGACTCCGATTGAGCTGAGCGCGCGGACGTACTTCCATAATTGTGTGTGCTGGCGAGGCTCCTCGTTGAACTCATCGCAGGAGGCTTGGTATTGGCGTTCAACGTCTCCCATGCTGACGTATGGTGTGTCTCTTTCAATGAGTAGTCGAGAGAGGGCGAGCAGTAGGAGTTTCTCATGGATTGAGAGAGCGGCTATGTAATCGGTTCTCATGGCGGGATAGACGCTCGCAATCGCTTTCCTGACATACTCGGCTGAGACCACGCGAGAACTTTCAGAATCCGCGTACTTACCGGCTCTCCAGAGCAACTCGATGGCGTAGCGGGCATCACCTGCTGACCCGGCCACATCCGCCAAGAAAGAAACAGTTGCCTCGGGCACTGCGCCTTCTTTGAAGCCCAAACCGACGCGGTCAGAGAGGATTCCTTGGAGTTGATCTGTGGAATATTTTTCGAGCCTCACGAAGTTGCGTTGCAGTGTTCCCATGGTGCTCGCATCTAGTTTGTTAAGATATTCGGGTTCTCTGAGGATGCAAACAAGGGAGAGTCGCATGGGTGCGCCTGGACGCTCTTCCTGTATTCTCGTCAGAGTGTAGATCGGTGTGGATCCTTCCGTCTGAATCAGACTTTCAAGCTCGTCGAGGGCTAAGATCAGGTGAGCATTCTGATCATCAAGCATATCCATTAGGACTTGAAGAAGTTCCTCTGGTGCGAATCCACGTTTCGGAAAGTCAGGTGACAGTTTCTCGATGGTGCGTCTCATTATCAGGAAGAGACTGCCTTTGTTCTCTCTGCAATTCACATGAACGTAGTGTAGGTTGACCTTGCGATTCTTTGCGGCTTTTGTGATGTCGAGGCCGAAACGCTGGCATAGGACGGTCTTGCCGGTTCCCACGTCGCCTGTTATCAGCACACGTTGACTCATTGAGGCGGGTCTTTCGAGGGCAAACCTGAAGAGCTGTACGAGGAAACTCAGCTTGTCTTCTCGATGAGGGAGACGAGCGGGCACATACTCAAGTGAGAGGGGCCCTTCGTCGCGGAAAACTGTTGGTCTAGATAGGACCTCCTTCACAATATCTGAAGGCAACTGTTCAAGGACCCCTACACTCTTCATGACTTAACGTGACCTGCTCGATCTTATCTGTTGTGCATGCGGATTCGATAAAAACGTGAGAGACAAGTGAAACTATGAATTGATGGAGACTACCTGAACGGCGCCTTCGATTCGTCGAGGACCTTGTAAAGTTCATCGCGAGCCGGCGGCTCAAACTTCACTCGCGTTCCATCGCGCCTGACGAAGACTCTGCCTTTCTCGGGCTTCGCAATCTCCCCGATCACAGACGCAGCGATCCCACTTTGCTGAAGCGTCTTCGTGATCCGATTCGCGTTCCCCGGTCTTGCTGCAATCAGCAGCGATCCCGAGCTTAACACCCGCAGCGGATCGAGACCCAGGGCATGACAGACGGATTCTGTTTCGGGAGCCACAGCGATCCTTGACTCTTCCACCACCATGCCGGTCCTTGAGGCTTCACCAATTTCCCATAGGCCACAGATGACGCCCCCCTCTGTCGGGTCGTGCATGGCATGAACACCGCCCATCTTCACTGCAATCATCGCGTCTCTCACCACGCTGATTTGTCTCGAGAACCCCTTCGCACGTTGAATGACATCATCCCCCAACGATCGGGTTAGCTTCTCGCGGAGGTCGTATGCGAGAATTGCCGTGCCTTCGAGGCCTATCGTCTTCGTGAGTATGATTTTGTCGCCGGGCTTGGCACCTGCGGTCGAGATGTACTTGCCAGATGGGATTTCTCCGATCATCGATCCTACTATGATGGGCCGGTGGAGGCCGGGCGTGATCTCTGAGTGCCCGCCTGCGACGGTGACTGATATTTCGCGTGCGGCCTCGTCCACTTGACTCATGATCTGCTCAAGAACGCCTGTGCCTGAATGTTCAGGAAGCAGCAGACAACATAGGAACCAGATTGGTTTTGCTCCGCGTGTCGCGACATCATTAGCATTCACGTGAACCGACAGCCAGCCGGCGTTTTCCTGCGCGCCCGTTATGGGGTCAGTTGTGAGTATCAGGAGCTTCCCATGGGTGCGAACTATTGCCGCATCCTCTCCCAATGCTGGGCCCAGCAATAGTCTGCGATTAGGCGTGCCGGTGTGCCGAAACACTATCCGAGAGAGTGTATCTGGAGGGACTTTCCCAGTCAAGAAGGTCTCGTTGACCACTACCCTTCTCTCCGCCGCTCTCCTTGCAGCCTGCTTGAGGTGAATGCATCAACCAATATCACGGTTCCTATCACCGGCAGGGTCTTTCTCAAAGGAGACTGGAACGCGGGCTCGCGCACTCAAGATCGATTTCATTCATTCAAATGGGCCAGACTCGTCATCGCCCGCAAGCATGTGGATTGAAGAAGCAAGATTTCCGTCTTGTGTTGCACCAACGGGCACCAATGCTGATGGCGGCCATGAGCGAGCGCTCGGTAGGGTCAACTTGATATGGCGATTTTGAACTGACTTTCGGTCGGGTGAGGAAGGGACGGGCTGGTCACCGATCAAGGGCGGCAAGATCTGGGGCCACCTTTCTCAGGAAGTCGTGCGTGCTGGCCACTGTATGATGTGCGGCGCCTGTGTGGCCTCATGCCCCGTGAACGTACTGTATGTCGGCAAGGACGAGGAGCCAGTGATCGTGGGGCCGTGTGCCGCATGTCAGGTCTGCTACTATAGCTGCCCCCGGCTTGAACTCCCGATAGACGAGATCGAGCATGTAATCTTCGGCAGAAGCAGATCGGCCGAAGAGGAGACGCTTGGCATCTACAAGGCGATCTATTCGGCCCATGCAAATGACGACGAGCTCCGTCGGTCAGGCCAAGATGGGGGCACTGCGATCGCACTTCTCGCGCACGCGCTGAACATCGGACTCATCAACGCGTTCGTGACGATGGACTTCGCGAAATCGAATTCCGCCTTTGCGCTTGGCAGTGGGATGCCGATGAAGACCGTGCCTAGGATCGGTTCCACGGTCCAAGATGTGATCGAAACGGCGGGTTCGAAATATACTCATGGTGGAGCTCTGGGGGGACTGTCGGACGCCGCTGCGTCATTTACGGACGGAAGAATCGGCTTGGTCGCTCTGCCTTGCGAACTACAAGGTCTCTGGCGTATGCATACGTCGCTTCAGGCAACCTACAAGTACGGGGGTTCAGGCGTGGCTGGCGGCAGACCAACTCTCACTATCGGACTGTTCTGCTCGAAGGTCTACTATCACCAGAAACTCGTGAACGAATTCATCCAAGAAAAGAACGGCATCGACCCATCCAAGGTCACGAGAACCGTGATAAAGCGCGGGAAGTTCAAGGTCTATGTCGGCGCTGAGGCTATCGTCGATACTCCACTGAAGCATCTTGATGAGTACATGAGCGGCCCATGCAGATACTGTATTGATTACACCGCAGAACTTGCTGACATCTCTGTGGGAGCGATCGGCTCGCCAGATGGATGGAACACCGTGATCGTCCGAACCGAGGTCGGCGAGCGTCTCTTCGAAAGCGCAAGAAAGGCAAATGTGATCGATGCAACTCCAGCGGACGCGAGTGGGCCAAGTCTGGGACCATTGGTCAAGCTATCTACGAAGAAGAAGCTGCAGAACAACGCTTACTACCTGAGGCGAGGCATTCGCCGGGAACGTCTCATCCTGAGATAAGATCCATCAACGCGCATACGAGATCATGCCAATGTCCAACATGTTGGCCAGGGACTGAGAGAATGTGAACCATATTCACTTCACGCCCTTGGCCTTCGAGAGTCTTGGAGTAAGGTCAATGTGCACTTATGTCGAGACACGGGATGTGAAGATTCTCATTGACCCTGGAGTGGCACTTGGACCTCGTTTTCGCCTGCCCCCGCATCCCGAAGAGTACGATGCTCTGAAAGATTCGCGGCAGAGAATCCGCGAATACGCACGCATGGCAGATGTCTTGACCCTTTCTCATTATCATCATGACCACTTCACTCCGAACTTCACTGACACTACGTGGCTGGCCAGCAGTGCACGCGAAGCCCGAGACATCTATCACGGGAAGACCATGCTCGTGAAGGATGCGAGATCTTCGACCAACGTCAGCCAGAGAAGACGAGGATGGATCTTCCAAAGTTTCTGCCGGAAGATCCAAACCGAGATAATTGTTGCTGATGGTAAGAGCTTTGATTACGGCGACACGAAAGTCAGGTTCTCACCAGCGCTCCCGCACGGTGAAGACTCCACAGAGCTAGGCTCGGTACTGGCTACGGTCATCGAGTCTGGCTCGGAGAAATTCATTCATGCATCGGATATTCAGGGGCCAATATCGGAGACGGCGCTTCAGTTCATTCTCAGCGAGCGACCATCAGCAGTCATTGTTGGCGGTCCACCGACCTACCTCGCCGGCTACAAAGCCTCAGAAGATTCCATAAAGAGAGGCATGAGCAACCTTGCCATGATCGCTAAGAAAGTTCCACTCGTAGTAGTCGACCATCATCTACTGAGAGCCCAAGACTCTCTCCAAGAGCTATCCGTGATTTCTGCGGAAGTCAAGCCTCTTGGTGGCTCAATCATGACTGCTGCTGAGTACATCGGCGAACAGCCCAGGTTACTTGAGGCAAACCGCCGGAAGCTCTACGAGGAGAATCCGCCGTCTCGGCAGTTCATCAAATGGACGAAGTTGAACAAGGAGAAGCAGCGTCTTGTCAAACCGCCGCTCGAAAGAAAGAGAAGAAAAAAGGGAAGGATTTCGGAGCCAAGTTAGGCTCCGATGAGCTTCTCTGCGACGAGCTTGTCTGCGACCCTGAACGTCTTGCCACATTGTGGGCAAGCGTAGTGTTTTACGTGAAGAGCTGGTCCTCTGCCGTCCCTGGGTTGCATGTTCCATTCTTTCATTGGCCTTTCGATGTCGATTCCGCATCTTGCACATTTGGTCACTTTTTTTCACCAGGCTTCATGTCGGCGACATGGTCTGCCTCCAGCCCGTAGGGCTGATGCGAGGGAGCCCATGCCACCGTCCATCCACGACACCGTGCAGGAGGTATATGAGCGTTCCGATGACGGTACACGGATGTTTCTTGCCCCAGCACGCCTCAACATGGAGCTGCGGTTCGGAGCTGCCCGAGCACAAGGTCAACCACGGTGTCCACCGACCCTTGGACTGCTCGCGATAGCACCGTGCCTTCGTCGAATCGCTCGCCCTCAATACCGTAGACGACCATGCGAGGCGGAAGTCGGTCCATCGCTCGCGCAAGCTCTACCGCCTCTCCGACGCTGAATGCGTGCGTTGAGTAGCGTAACAATCCCGTCGGGATCCGCTGTGCCCGCACGTCGATACGGTGAATCGTGCCTGGCTTTGCGCCTGAAGAGGCCGCGTCGACTATGATGACTGTGTCAGCCCCATTCCATGACTCCATCAAATCCGTGCCCTCTCCACTCGCTTCAATGACCGTGACGTTTCCGAGTGGAAGCTGCCTCAAGCGCCGCGCAACAACAAGCCCCGCAGCATCGTCGCTACGATACTCGTTGCCAACCCCGATGACGAGAATGCGAGCGTCTGCTGGCAAGGTTCTTGCCAAGCCTTCACTCGCGTTCAATAGTCAGTTTCAACGAGTGTGTAGAGCACGAAATGCACGGATCGTAATTGCGCACGGCTTGCTCGCATTGCCACGTGAGCTTCTCCTGCGTCAGTCTGAGGTTCTTCGAGACGAACTCGCGGAGGTCGCTCTCGATGATTCTCTGATTCTGCGCTGTCGGCGGAACAATCTTGGCATCAAGAATCGCGCCACTGTCGTCAATCCGGTAGCGATGGTAGAGAATGCCACGCGGTGCCTCCGTGCAACCACAGCCTCTCGAAGCGTGCGGTTTCACTTCCACGGCCGGTTTCTCCGGCATCTCGTAGTGGTCGATGATGCGTAGGGCTTCTTCGCAGGCGTACACAGTCTCAACGCTACGGACAATGATGCTCTTGAATGGGTTGCGGCATTCTGGTGCGAGCCCAGCGGAACGAGCTGCCTTTTGGGCTAGTGGAGTGAGACGGTCAAAGTTCAGATTGTATCGCGCGAGTGGGCCGACGAAGTACGGGCCGTGATCTTTGTAAACGGAATGGAGTGTGCTTGAGTATGGCATGTGTTCCTCGAAGAAGTGATTCTCATAGTCACGAATCGGAATATCCAAACCCTTGTTGGAGACGAGCCGCCCCTCGCTGAATGGGTACTCATTCGGATGGCGGAGAGCGACGAACTCGTAGTCCTGCTCGAACTTCGGGAAACGAAACGTTCCCACCAGTTGGGTCGTCTCAACTGCGGCGTCCCGCGCCCACTTGAGACGCTCGACAAGTGGAGCAAGTTGACGCTTCGTGGGTACCTTGTAGAATCCGCCGACTCTGACATTGATTGGATGGATTTCCCTGCCTCCGAGCAGTGTGACGAGTTCGTTGCCTATCTTCTTCAGTTCAAGTGCACGCTGCACTTCCTTTGGATAGTCCTTCGCCATCTGGATTGCATCTTGGTATCCAAGGAAGTCAGGGGCGTGGAGCATGTAGACGTGCAGTGCGTGGCTCTCGATCCATTCGCCGCAGTATATCAGTCGGCGAAGTGCACGTAGTTGGCCCTCAACCTTCACACCTAGAGCGTCTTCCATTGCGTGGACAGCGCTCATCTGATAGGCGATTGGGCAGATGCCGCAGATGCGTGCGGTGATATCCGGAGCCTCGGTGAAGTTGCGTCCGCGGAGGAACGCCTCGAAGAAGCGCGGAGGCTCGAAGATCTTCAGTTGGACATCTGTCACTTTGTTGCCTTTCACCTTCACATGGATGGCGCCTTCTCCTTCGACGCGGGCAAGGTAGTCTACATCTATTGTTCTACTTTTCATGGATCTCGCTCTCCCTGCGAAATGCTTCCGTGTTTGCGTTGAATGTGCGGAACACGCGCATGATGTCGCGATCCTTGACGCCGAGACGGGTCCACCATTCGCTCAATGAATGAGTGTTTGGTGTCTCCTTAGGGCCGAAGCAGCCGTAGCATCCTCGGTTGTATGATGGGCAAAGTGCACCGCACCCATCATGGGTCACCGGGCCAAGGCAAGGCGTCCCGTGGGCAACCATGACGCAGACAGTCCCATGCATCTTACACGTCATGCACACGCTGTGCGCGGGAATGTTGGGCTTGCGTCCATTCAGGAATGCGCCGAGAACTTCAACGAGCTGACGCTTGTTGATTGGACAGCCCCAAAGCTGGTAATCGACCTGCACGTGATCGGAGATCGGCGTCGATTTGCCCAGAGAATCGATGTATTGTGGCGAAGCGTATACGATCGAGGCATACTCCTTGACATCCTTGAAGTTGCGTAATGCCTGGATTCCTCCAGCTGTCGCGCAAGCACCAATCGTGACAAGCAGCTTGGACGCATTACGTATCTGTTGGATCCGCGCGTCGTCGTGTGGTGTGGTTACAGAACCTTCGACGAGCGAAACATCGTACGGACCCTTCGCCATGGCTCTTGAGGCTTCCGGGAAGTACGCGATATCTACCGCGTTCGCGATGCTCAGAAGCTCGTCCTCACAGTCCAGAATGCTTAGCTGGCAACCGTCGCATGATGCGAACTTCCAGACAGCGAGTTTCGGCTTACGTTTCTGAACCATTCTCAGACCTCTCCTTTCCCGAAGAAAGGCTTGATGCGATCAAATCGAAACACTGGACCGTCCTTGCACACGAAGAATGGACCTAACTGGCAATGTCCGCAGAAACCAAAGCCACACTTCATATTCCGTTCCATCGAGATGTAGATGTTCTCGTCCCGGACGCCACGCCTCTGCAGTTCCGCGATGGTGAATCTCATCATTATTTCTGGTCCGACGATCATTGCTATTGTATTGGCTGGGTCAAAGTCCGCTTTCGGTATGAGCGTTGTTACTACTCCTACGTTGCCTCGCCATTGACCGGTGGCTCGATCAACGGTGACATCGACCGAAAGCTCAGGGCGCTTCCGCCATTGCTCGATCTCCCGTCCGTATACGATATCCTCCGGGGTTCGAGCACCGTAGAGAAGGAAGAGTTTGCCGTAATCTTGTTTCTTCGAAAGCAAATGATACAATGACGGGCGGAGCGGGGGAAGACCAATTCCTCCCGTCACGATCGCAACGTCATGGCCTTTGGCTTCTTCAACTGGCCAACTTGTTCCAAATGGTCCACGAACACCAATGAGGTCACCACGACGCAGTTTCCACATCGCCTTCGTTACTGTCCCAACTGCGCGTGTGGTGTGCACGAGCGCCTCTGGTTTGGCGGGATCACCGCAGATCGAAATTGGGACCTCACCCACACCAAAAACATACAGCATGTTGAATTGCCCCGGGAGGAACGATAGTGGACGCGCTTCGTTCTTGGGTTCCAATTCAATCGTGAACGTATCGTACGTCTCTTGTTGTACGCTCTTGACGAGGTAAGGATGCGTGAGCATTGGATTTGCAGCCATGTCGTTTCCATCCCGCATCTCATGAACGCGCTTTGTAGACATCAAGGAGTTGCAGCCTCGTTGCCTCGAGGCGGTCCACTATGATGCCAGCGAAACGTCTCAGGAGCTGGTAGCCAAGGTCATGGTCCTCTTCGGATTTCGTGCGAAGACACTTCCCGTCGAGGGCAATTGCGCGTGTAAGCTCTAGCGCCTTGACATCGAAGCGCCAGCGGTATGGCGGAATAAGCCAAGACCAACCGAGCACTTCACCTTCTCCGATCGTCTGAACTATGATTGGACCACGCTCAGCGCCTTGTGTCTGCACAGCTACCTTGCCTTCGCGGATCATGTAGAATTCGTTGGCTTCTTCACCTTCGTGGAATAGAAATTGACCCGCGTTGAATCGCACGTTCGATGCGCATCCCACGAGGATCTTCAGATGCTCGGGCTTAAGCCCCTTCAGGAATGGGTGTTTCGCCAAGATGGGTTCGAGTGTTTCCATTCTTTTTCCCTCGCTCATGTGACCGATTTGTGACTTAATTCACTTTCCCGAATTGCACGTGCTTCCTCGGTGATGTCAATCGCCACCGGGCACCATGTGATGCAACGTCCGCATCCCACACACCCCGAGACGCCGAACTGGTCGATCCATGTGGCCAATTTGTGAGTCATCCACTGACGATAGCGGGCCCTCGGTGAGTAGCGGATACTTCCACCGTGAATGTAAGAGAAATCCATCGTGAAACAGACATCCATCCTTCGCCGACGCTCTGCCAGCTGCCCAGAAAGATCAGTGTAGTCTTCCACAGTTGTGCAGAAGCAGGTCGGACATACCATGGTACAGTTCCCGCAAGTGAGGCACCGGGAGGCCGCATCTTCCCATCGTGGATTCTCATAATTGCGATACAGTAACTCCTTGATCTCAGCCGTGTTCAAAGTTCTGCCCATCTGCTTGGAGCACTTCTCCACAGCACCTTCAGCCGCCGCTTTCTCCTCTTCACTTGCTTCTCTGTGTGTAACTTCGCCAAGGACCGACGCACCGATTTTTGTGCCGGCCTCCGTTAGGAAGTAGTGCCGCTCGGTGTTCACGACCTCCGTTACGGCCAGATCAAATCCGGAAGTCGCTTTAGGCCCGGTCTTCATCGAAGTGCAGAAACATGTACCGCCGGCTTGTACACAGTTGACAGCAACTACGAAAAGGCTCTCCCGCCGTGACTTGTAAGACTCGTCAACATATTCTCCGGCTATGAAGATCTTGTCCTGAACTGCTATGGCGTGCAGTTCACAGGATCTGACGCCAACGAACGCGAACCTCGGCATCTCCTCCTTGTGTCCGACCGTCGTGAGACCCATCTCAGCGCTCTTTGTCTGCCACAAGCGAGCTTCTGGCTCGAGAAGGAACCGCTTCCATGAGTGAGGGCCTACAACGTAGCCAAAGAGGGCACTGTCGGCACGCTTCTTGAGGTGATATGTACCCGCATTCTGTTCGTCGGTCCACCCCGACGGCAGATCCTTGAGTGAACTTACCTCATCGTAGACTATGGCCTGGTCGCGCACCGTCGGCCCGAGAACGCGATATCCCTTCTTGCTCAGGGCATCGAGAAGCTGCTGTAGATGTTGACGCTCTAGAACCACTTTATCCCCGATGTGCAAGGCCGGTCCACCGTTTATCTCGTGTCCACCGCTGACCACCGATGACACTAATCTATCTTGCGGGCTTAGTGTGAGATGCTCAGCGATTTGTGCATACAGGATAGACTGATATTTACCCAACTTCGAGAACGAGACAGAAGTGCCATGCCTTATGCGAGCGTGCAGGGAACCGAACTGTACTACGAGGACCACGGCCGTGGCGAACCAGTGGTACTTCTACACAACGGTTTGGGATCTACCAAGAGCTTCACAAAGCAAGTACCTGAATTCTCCAAGAATTTCAGAGTGGTGACCTATGATCGACGCGGGTACGGGCACTCCGCCCATATGACCTCCCTCAAAAAGGGCTGGCTCGAAGACAGCGTCGATGAACTATCGAGTTTCCTCGATGAAATCAAAGTTGACCGAGCGCATCTCTGCGGCATATGCGTCGGAGGCGCTATCGCGCTTCTCTTTGCGGTGAAGAACCCTTCGAGGGCTAACGACGTTACGGTAGCGGGGACATGCTGTTTCGGCGAAGCAGAGACATCACAGAAAGCATTGAAGCTCTATCCAACTCCAGATGAACTACCATCCGACTGGCTGCGCGAAATTGCGGAGCATCATGGAGAAACGTACGGGAAGGATCTGTACCGGGTCTTCTACCAGGCGATAAGAGAAGAGAATGGTTACCCTTTCAAGGAATACGACTTGAGGCCTATACTCCCTCAAGTGAAGAGCCCAGTCCTAATCATCTATGGCGACAGGGACAACCTCTTCGACCTCAAACAGGCCTACGCGATGCACAATCACCTGCGGAAAGCACGCTTGCGCATCATTCCGAGTTGCGGTCATCTCTCAAACGAAGAGAAGCCTGGAGATTTCAACCGAGAAACCCTGGACTTTTTTCGAAGATACATAGATTAGTCGCTTAGACTCGACGCTTCGCGTGGTGTGTGCCATCGGACGACCCCATTTCAATATCAACGTTCACTTCGATTCCTCCCCATGTTGAGCCGAGCAAACTCGGACGTACTTGTATCAGAGGTCAATCAATCGTAGTGCAACCTTTCTTGATGACAGGTTAGTGGTCGATTCCTGGGAGCACCACATCAGGCGAATAGGCACATTTGACCTTGTACTTCGCGACGCAATCTCGGCACCTTTCCTCATCGCAGAGTTGCGTACTGAGATACTTCTCCCCGCCATCTGGCGCCATAGCAACCACTACTCCCCAAGGGAGAGTCTTGGCCTTCTCTAGCGCAACATGTAGTATGGCTCCGGTGCTCGGTCCGCAGAGGATAGCTTCCTCGAGTGCAAGAAGGCGCGCCATGTCCTCGGCCGTCTGAAGGTTCACGTAGTGTCTCTCATCGACTGCCTTGCTTTCGAATATCGTCGGGACATACTGAACTTCCAGATTCTTGAGTCCCTGGATCGGGGTCTTGCTCTCAGGTTCTACGGCGATGACCTTGACCTCGGAATTGTATTGCCGGAGTTTGTTGGCGACTCCCATGAGTGTTCCTGAGGTGCCGATTCCACCGACGAAATGTGTGATTCGCCCTTGGGTGTCTTTCCAGATCTCTTCAGCCGTGGTTTCGTAGTGTGCGAGAACGTTGTATTTGTTTGCGAATTGATTCGGCATGAAGTACTTGTCAGGATTCTCTTCCACAATCTTCCTAGCCAAATCCTCCGCGCCATTCATTCCTTTGGTGCCGGGAGATAGGACGATGCGAGCTCCGTAGATCATGAGCATCTTTCTTCGTTCCATAGTCATTGTTTCGGGCATGACGAGGACCAGTTTGTAACCTTTCACCGCACATACAATTGCCAACCCTATGCCTGTGTTTCCGCTCGTCGGTTCAATCACAATCTTGTCTCTAGTCAGAGTCCCGTCCGCTTCAGCATGCTCAATCATGTACTTCGCGATGCGATCCTTCACCGAACCGCTAGGGTTGAATTTCTCCAGTTTCAGGTAGATCTCGACATTAGGATTCATGTTGACTCGAGTAAGCTTGAGCATCGGAGTGTTTCCTATCAACTGCAGAACGCTATCAACGATCATGAGAGACAACATCCTCTTGTTTTCGTACTCCGAACAACTCCCTCGATAATAAATGATGTCATACGGAATATGAAAAGAAAGTTCCAGATCGATGTGTTTCGAGGGATCTTGCACGGTCGAAAAATGACAAAACGGTCGTATGATCGTACTACAGTTCTGGCTGGCTGCTCACTTACCCGGTTAGAAATCGAAGTCTAAGCTAGGACTTTCAGTGAACTGAAGGCGCTTGCCTCGCTGTTGCTTCCAAGACGTAGAGCCTCTCAAAGAACAAGGATCTTTCGCGCCTTGTTTTGAAGCTTAGGTCAGGGTGGCGCATCATTAGACGCTCCGGATCATTCAGCGAGCTAATCACCAGTATCCCTCGGCCGTTCTCGACCAGGTGTTGAGCGAGTTCGTCCAAGAATCTACTGATGATCTCTGTTCCATGGTCTCCTCCATCTGTAGTTCGATCACCTATCGTGGATGAAGGCAGGTAAGGTGGGTTGAAAACGACAATGTCAAACCGTTCTGGAATCTCTGAGAATAGGTCACAAGTGACGAGCTTGATCGATATTCCCATTCTATCGCTCGTGAGTTGGAGAGCCCTGATCGCTTCAATGTCTATGTCTGATGCGGTTACGTCCGCGCCTCTTCTGGTACAGTACGCTGCTAGGATTCCGGAACCTGTTCCCATATCGAGGATACGTAGTCCGTGGAGACTCGATTCTGCGAGTGCTTCCAGCATAAGGAATGAGTCTTCTCTAGGCTCGTACGTGGTCGCGCCTCCGTTCCTGGTTGCTAGGAACTCTGCGATGAAATCCTCGATCTGCAAATCTCCTTTGCTCGAGTTGATTCCTGTCATGGTTCCTTCATGAACTGCACAAATTCCTTGACGGTACGGGGTTTGAGGACGTAGTTGTGCGACTTTTCGTATGCGATTGTCGAGTGCGGTTTCGCTCCATAATCGTGTCCTGGGTATACTTCCACATCGTCAGGCAGTTTCATCAACTTGTTGAACAGGGTATCATACATCTGCTCGGAACTTCCTCCGGGCAAGTCAGTTCTTCCGCACTCACCTACGAATAGTGCGTCCCCTGTCATGAGTTTGCCATTCACCAACACGCACACATGATCTGGAGAGTGTCCTGGCGTGTGGATGAGCTTCAGCTCCAGTGAACCTACGTGCAGTGTCTCGCCGTCTTTGATGCTGATATCCTTGCGGCTCCTTGAAGCTTCATGCGCGACTATCTTCGCGCCTGTTGCCCTGGCTAGTTCATCGTTTCCAGATACGTGGTCAGGGTGCTGATGGGTGTTGATTGCGTAGATGATCCGCAGTTTGTTGCTTTTCGCAACATCTAGAATCTTTTCGACGTCCCAAGCGGGATCCACGACAGCCGCGACACCCGCCTTTTCGTCTCCAATCAGGTATGCGAAGTTCTGCATCGGTCCCACAGGAATCTGCTCGAATATCAGTGCGCTTCACCTTTAGACGGAGGCCACAGGACGCTCTGCCTCTCAGAAATGGGTTTCGTCTTGACTGTCAGGCGGCGAGTTCGCGGAGTTTCCTGAGGTTGGTGACATCTGTTGCACGCTTGTCAATGGGGGTCTCCAGTATCAGCGGCAGCCTGCGAAACACGTCATTGTGTAGTATGGCTCTGAATCCCTGTTCGCCAATATGGCCCATGCCAATGTGTTCATGCCGATCGCGGCCAGAGCCCAGCTCTCCTTTCGAGTCATTCGCATGAACTACTTTCGGCGACTCAAGGCCGACTGTCCGCTTGAGCTCGGCCACGGTGCTCTCAACTGATGCCGCATCTCTCAAATCGTATCCTGCACCAAACGCGTGACACGTGTCGAAGCAAACGGCTACGCGCGATTTCTCTTTGACGCGGTCTATGATTTCCTGAATGTCCTCAAACGAGGATCCCATGCTGTTCTTCGTCCCCGCCGTGTTCTCAAGCAGCAGCATTGTCTTCCCCTTGGAGGCGTTGAAGGCCGTGTCAATTGCCTCAACGAGTCGTTCAAGCCCGATTGCTCTGCCTTTGCCAAGATGGCTTCCTAGGTGCGTCACAAGGCACGGTATCCCGAGCACACTACACCTTTCAAGCTCAACAATCAATGATCTGAGGGACTTCTTGTAGAGCCCTTTCTTTGGACACGAGAGATTCGGGAGATAGGGCATATGCGCGACCGCAGGCGCTATGGCGGATGCCTTCAGCTTATCTCGAAACTGAGTTGCTTCTTCGGGAATGAGTTTCTTGAGTTTCCAGCCGCGGGGGTTTCGCGTGAAGATCTGGAACGTGTCACAGTTCCTCTCCCTCGCGCGGTCCACAGCTTGATCGATTGATCCCGCTATTGATACGTGCACTCCACATTTGATCGGACTGCTTGAGGACATATCAGCAACACCACCCACAGCAAGGTGCACTAAGTGAGTTCAGAAGAAGAGAAAAGATGGCTAGAGAAAAGGGTGTGGTATTTTTCTTCAACAATCGATCTCTCAGCTGTTCTAGGCTCGCTTCCTCAGCTTAATCTCGATTGTCGAAACATTTCTGGATTGTTCTCCCTCACTAGCGATTACCTCTGTGCCGATCAGGACATCAGCGATCTCCAGCTTACCCTCGAAGAAGCGTCTCCTGCAGACCTCAACAACATCGACTGCCTTGGAGATGGCTCTTCCTCGAGCCTTTACTGAAATGTCGCCGCCGCCCGTGTTCGCCTGCATCACAATCGCAGTGCAATAGGCCATGAGTTCCTTCTTGCCGATCAGGACGGTATTCGAAGGTACGCCGCTAGGACGACCCGGAGAAGGACCGGCACTGGTTGGTTTTTCTGTCAAGCACTGTTCACCTCCCGAGCACTTGGAATGCTGAACGCAAGCCCGAGAGGGCCGCTTGACTCCTTAAAAGAGTTACGTCAACTCTCGAACTAGCGTTCTCACATGAGTGGTTAGTGTTCGCGCATTCAGACTTGCTCAACATTTGCCGAGTACAACCCAAGTGTAACTCGTGATTGAGCATTTGCGAAAAGCCAATTAGCAGGGTAGAACCGCCTTTGGGCTGATGGCCGCCGTAACGTAGAGGAACAACATTCCGCGGACCTTGGTAGCGTATAGGGCTGTGGACCCTGGAGGCCGGGTTCAAAACGTCGCTCTCGCGATGTGAAAGTCCCGGCGGCGGCCCTCAACAACTACATATCTTGGAAAAGCGCTAAATCCTCAGCAATTCCATGGCCAGTCAGAATTTGTGGTGATCTGCATGCGTTACGATTACCGGAAAGTGGCTGGGGCACTGGTATTCGTTGGTGGATCGCAGTTCGTGGTTGGAATGCTGGTGACGGAGGCCTTGTATCCGGGGTACAGTATTTCTCAGAACTACATCAGTGATCTGGGAGTTGGACCTTCGGCGATGATATTCAACTCATCAGTCTTCCTGCTTGGCCTTCTGGTTGTTACTAGCGCATACTTTGTCCACAGCTCTTTCAGAAACCACTTGGTCACGATTTTGCTTGTGCTAGCTGGTGTTGGAGCGATGGGAGTCGGAGTATTCCCAGAGAATAGCCCCGCCATGCATGAGATCGTCTCAGACATCGCCTTCATCTTCGGAGGACTACTTCCTATCGCTGCGTACAGATTGGTGAGAAAACCCTTCGGCTACCTTTCCGTCGTGATGGGTCTGCTCTCGTTGTCGGCGATGGTCCTCTTGTCAGCCCAGTACTCCTTCGGCCTTGGGGAGCAGTACTTCTTGGGTCTAGGTCCAGGCGGCATGGAGAGAATGATTGTGTACCCAGTACTGCTGTGGGAGGTAGCTTTCGGCGGCCATCTAATGGCCTCCTCACAATAGCCGGCGCATACGAGCCATGGCTGGGGAATGGTCTGGCAACAACCTAGTCACAGATGAGATACAATGTGGACTTCGCGGGAACGCGCGTGTCTACTTGGGCCATTTCCTGTCGAAGTATATGCTCTTCCCATAAGAGGAAATGGGAATACCCATCACCACACTCGATGTGGATAGATACCCCAAGCGTCTTGCAGCTGTTCCAGCTCGATACATGATTCTGTTGTCAACGTTCAGGTTGCCTGCTGTCTTCGCAGCAGAGCCGAGGGCAATCCCTAGATCGAGCGCCTTGAAGAT
>JBEKGZ010000011.1:0-25637 GCA_050012535.1 Bathyarchaeia archaeon
AGCGCTTCGGCTGGTACCCGTGCCCGAGTTTTGCTCTCTTCAATCCGTACCAAGCCGAGGGACCGAAGACCATGTCGTATGAGATCGCTGAACAGCTCGGCTGGGAGACTCCTAACTGGGTCTTCGCAGGCGTTGGCAGTGGTGCATTGCTCGCTGGGAACTGGAAAGGTTACGAGGAGCTGAAGCGACTCGGCTTCGTCAAGAGTCAGCCTCGCATGGTTGCTGTTCAGTCCACCGGGTGCGCTCCGGTTGTCAGAGCATTTGACGAGAAGATGGACTCGCACAAGATAGTAGCTTGGGAGCATCCAGACTCGGTCGCCACAGGCTTGATGGATCCTCTCCCGTGGGACGGAGATGCCGCGCTTGGCGCGCTGGACGACTCGACGGGAAGAGCTGTGAAAGTCACAAACGAGGAGATCCTTGACGCACAGAGAACTCTAGCAAGGACCGAAGGGGTATTTGCGGAGCCCTCAGGAGTCGCAGTCCTGGCAGGACTGACAAGACTGAGAAATCAAGGCACGATCGCGGCCGATGACTGTGTCGTACTTGAGATCACGGGAAGCGGTTTGAAGGACTTGAATGTAATAGGATCGGTGGAAACTCCGTTAATCGACCCAGATATCGAGGCGGCCTGTGGGTAGATTCGAGAGTGAGGTCCGTCCATGACGCCATCAGTCGCCTCTTCGCCTCTCAGTACAGGAAGAACATGCATCACTATCGCTTGCCTGCTAGCCATGTCAAGCATTTCCTCGGTCAACGACCAGTGCTTGTACCTCTCATGCAGTGCTGTCTCTCGCTCCTTTCCGAAGCTGCTAGCTCCAACTTCGAGTAGTTCCTTGCTCGCCCAGTTTCGAGGGAAGATCGCGTCTGCGCCTTCGAGAGCTGTCTTCACATCATTTGACACTGTGAATGTTCCTCCTGACGCAGCAGCGTTCTCTGAGCATGATGCGACTATCTTGTCATCGATTCCGAATCCCTCAGGATGTGCCAGCACAACATCGTAACCGAATCGTGAGGTGATAAGCGCGTCCTCCTGTACGCTGCATCTTCCGCGGAAACCCTTCGAGTACGCCCACATGATGACGTACTTCTTCCGCTTCTTAGTGCCGAATTCATCGCGCAAGGTCATCAGGTCAGCGAGTCCTTGAGTCGGGTGGTATGTGCAACAAGCCATATTGATCACAGGGATACTCGCATGCTTCGCGTACTCTCTCACCACAGCGATGCCTCTACCATAAACGTAGTCGATCACATCATCGAGAATCCTCACACCCAGACCGTGACCGTACCGCTCGTACATCTTCGCAACATCCCTAACCGCCTCACCTGCGCCAAGACGAGTCGTTGAAGCGTCAATGTACTGAGCGTGACCACCTAGGTAGGTCATTCCAGCTTCAAAGGCCGCTCGTGTACGCGTCGAGGACGCATAGAACAGCGCAAAGAACGTCTTGTTCCGCAGCAACGGTGCAACGTGATTCTTTCGGTGTTTCTGGCGGAAGCTATGTGCAAGGCGCAGAGTCGCCTCGAGTTCATCAATGCTCCAGTCTTGAGTCGTTATCAAGTCTCGACCAGAAAGATTCGCCAACGCCCGCCCATCCATTCAATGATTCAGGTCTGGAACGCCCAGGTGTCCCGCTCTAAAGAGTTGCGTGGCATCTTAGGCTCATCCTAGCCAAGGATGAAGATTGATAAGCGATATTTGCTCAATCTCTGCCCCCCTCGGAGAGCAATTGGAATGCCAAGTAACGATCTAGTAGTTGTCGCGCTCGGCGGCAACGCTATTCTCAGACGAGGCGAAAAGGGCACCTTCGAAGAGCAGTACCGAAACGTCTGCGACACCGTCAAGCGCGTTGCAGATCTTGTGCAAGACGGATACAGGGTCGTTATCACTCACGGGAACGGGCCACAGGTTGGGGCAACGATCTTGAGACACGAGGCCGCGAAGAACATTGTTCCCCCGTTTCCCCTGGATGTCTGCGGCTCCGAGACGCAGGGCTTCATCGGTTACATGATCCAGCAGGCTCTTCGCAACGAGCTCAAGAAGAGGGGCCTTGACAAGTACGTCATAACCGTGGTTACAAGAGTAATCGTTGACGCCGCCGATGTCGCGTTCAAGAACCCAACAAAGCCAGTCGGGCCATTCTATACGAAGGAGGAGGCTGAGAAGATCCGTTCCCAACGTCCCGACCTAGTAGTGAAGGAAGATGCCGGCAGAGGCTACCGCCGAGTTGTTCCGTCTCCGGACCCGAAGATAATCGCTGAACGATCCGCGATAAGGGCCTTGGTTGACAATGGGTTCGTCGTCGTGGCGTGCGGCGGCGGAGGCATTCCAATCATAGAGAAAGGGACTCAGGCACGCGGAGTTGAGGCCGTTATCGATAAGGACCTTGCTGGGCAGAGACTTGCGACACTGATAGGCGCCTCAGTTTTTGTGATACTCACCGACATTGACGGTGCGTACCTAAACTATGGCACTTCGAAGCAGAAGCTGATCAGGCAAGCTGCGCCTGAACAGTTGGAGCAGTATGCGAAGGAAGGTCACTTCAAGGAAGGCAGCATGGGACCGAAGATCACTGCCGTTATGAGATTTATTCAGAACGGTGGGCAGATCGGTATCATCGCCGAACTGGGCAAACTCAGGGAAGCTATGCAGGGAAGGAGCGGGACTCGCGTGGGACAGACTGGCGCGTAAGTTCTCTTGCTCGCAGTCAAGATTCGGCCGAGCGGAGAATATGATGTTTGATCGTTACTCGTCGCATAGCTCTAGAGTTGAGACGTTGAGCTATTAGCAGATGAGAAGGCATCCTCCCATACGATACTCGCCCCGTGGGAGGTTCGGTGCAGCAGCTTGCGGGTAGTAGCATGGCTCGCATGGATAGGTTCCGTAAGTCGCATAGGGTGCGCCATACATGATTGGCATGCCATAGTACACAGGTTCGATAGGTGCAGCCTGCGGAACATAGTATTGTGGGACGGTGTAGTAGTATGCGGTCGGCGGTACCGGGGTCGGGAAAGCTGAGAGCGGAGTAACCCACATCATTGGTCCACGTGCATAGTAGAACATTCTCATCAATCTCTGCCGTCAGGTGCTCCGCCTGAAAGTTAAGGATATCTAGACACATCTTCGACGCTCGCTATTCCAACTCAAACAAGAATCCAGTAAGATGCATCCATTAACATGGGCCAGTAAATCACCCAACCCAAATGTGAGCCAAACCCGTTCTACAGATGAAGCACGAGCCGGTCAGGAGTTGCTAAGCTTCAGATCCTTAACTCTTCCAGAAACCGGCGATGTTCTAATAGCCAAGGACGCTGTCTGCTTGACCCAGAATCTATACCGAGCCGAGCAAGAGTAGGCACTAGGAATGACTCTGAAAGCGATACTCATCGACATGGACGGAACGATCACTAAGTTCAACCTTGATTATATGTGGATGCGGAGAGTAGCGTTGCAGATGCTCAAAGAGGCCGGTCTATGGCATCCTAGCTTTAGTGACCAGATGAGCATCTACGCCATGCTGAACGAGATACGCGGTTCGATCAGCAATGAGAGGCTTGACGAGATCAAGAAACGCATCTATGAGAAGGTTCAGACGATCGAGATCGAAGCGGCCGAGGGGGCTGAGTTGATGCCAGGCGCCAAGGAAACCCTGAATCGATTGCGCCAAATGAAGAAGAAGATAGTCGTCGTCACGAACAACGGAAGGCTCGGTACAGACCGAACTCTTGAGAGGCTGAGTCTCGTCGGAGTCTTCGACGCGGTCCTCACAAGGGACGATGTCGACGAGCTAAAGCCTGACCCAGGAATCGTGTTCAAAGCGTTGAACCTAGCGGGCGCAAAGACTGATGAGGCTATCTTGGTAGGTGACGCCATCATCGACATAAAGGCGGCCAAGGCAGCGTCAGTAAGGTGCGTAGCTGTCCCATCTGGGCCCTTCCCGGCGACGCGACTACTACAAGAAGAGCCAGACTTTATCGTCACTTCCCTGTCGGATGTGCCTGAGCTCGTAAATCGCCTTGATGGCAGCACCTAGGCGACGACTGCTACTGGCAGCGTTAAGGCAAATTCTTATCTTGACTGTCGAGTAGCATTTCACCTCAGAGAACATTGTTCTCAAAGATCCTAGTAGGCCTAGACGGCTCAGACTATTCCTTGAAAGCACTAGACTTCGCTACCGATCTCGCAAAGAAGTATCAGAGCCAACTTGTTCTGGTTCATGTCGTGATGCGGCAGATATACGCGATCAACCCTCCCGAGGCAGGGGTCTTGGCCGGCACCGCTATCGTTCGGGAGCTTGAGGAAGACGGAAAGGCGATTCTCGCAAAGGGCGAGGAGATTGTGAAAGCTCAAGGGATCCCCGTGGAAACTCGTTTGAAACAAGGTGTGCCCGCAGAGGAGCTACTTCGAGCAGGAGCCGACGAGAAGGTGGACCTGATAGTATTGGGCAGCCGCGGGCTCTCTCAGGTAAGGGCCTTCTTCCTCGGAAGCGTCTCAGATAAGGTAAGTCACCACGCAAAGTGCCCAACTCTGATCGTAAGGTAGTGCCCGATAGACGGTCTGCGGATGCCAAATCCCGGGATTATCCTAGTTGCAAACTTGCTTCAAGACGATGAGCTAGGCCGCTCTTGGCTTTCAGGCCCTGTTAAGTCTTAGGGTGACAGGTAGGGCAGGTAGGGCTGTTAACCGGCGGGCGACAGGGGGTTTGCACCTCATTTCTGAGACTTTCACAAAACTTATTACCGCCGGTCCTAGGCGATCTTGTCTCATCATTTCATAGGTGAACAAAATGGCACAAGCAGGCGGGAATATTCCCGTACTTATCCTTAAGGAAGGAACCGGTAGATCGACCGGCCGAGATGCCCAGAGAAACAACATAATGGCAGCGAAAGTCGTCGCAGAAACCGTGGCGAGTTCGCTTGGACCACGCGGCATGGACAAGATGCTTGTCAGCGGAATCGGCGATATCATCATCACTAACGACGGCGCCACAATAATGAAGGAACTTGATATCCAGCATCCGGCTGCCAAGATGCTTGTCGAAGTAGCCAAGACACAAGACAACGAGGTCGGCGACGGAACCACCACAGTCGTCATCCTAGCGGGTCAACTTCTATCGAAAGCTGAGAAACTACTAGACCTAGACGTCCACCCCACTATAATTGTTGATGGATACAAGAAAGCTGCTGATAGAGCATCAGAGTTCCTCAGCAAGATCGCGCTAACGGTGGATCCCAAAGATGAGGCACGGTTGCGCCAGGTTGCCGCCACTTCGATGGCAACCAAAGATATCGCAGCAGAGAAGGAGTTCTTCGCAAAGCTCGTTGTCAAAGCAGTGGAGCAGATCAAGGAACAACGAGATGGGAAGACCAAAGCTGACATCGATCTGGTCAAGGTCGTGAAGAAGCACGGCAAGAGTGTTGAAGAGACCGAACTGGTCGAAGGCGTCGTAATCGACAAGGAGATTTCCCACAGCCAAATGCCAAAGCAGGTACAGAAGGCCAAGATTGCTCTACTCAACCAGAAGCTAGAGATCGAGAAGACCGAGTTTGACGCGAAGATCAACATCGAAAACCCAGAGCAGATGCACATGTTCCTCGATGAAGAGGAACGAATGCTCAAGGAGATGGCAGACCAAATCGCAGGCTCAGGCGCGAACGTCATCTTCTGCGAGAAAGGCATAGACGATATCGTGTTGCATTTCCTCGCAAAGAAGGGAATTCTAGCAGCCAAGAACTTGAGCAGCGGCGATATGGAGAAGCTCGCGAAGGCAACGGGAGCAAAGATACTCGCGAGCACCAAGGACATGTCCCACGACGCGCTCGGTGAAGCGAAGCTGGTTGAAGAAATCAAGATCGGAGATGACAAGCTGATCTTCGTGAGAGAATGCAAAGACCCTAGGGCGGTCACGATAGTTCTCCGTGGAGGCTCCGAGCATGTAGTCGACGAAGCCGAACGGTCCTTGCATGACGGCCTCTGTGTCGTCAGAAACGCCGTAGAAGACGGAAAGATAGTCGCTGGCGGCGGAGCCTCAGAAGCCGAGGCTGCGAAAGAGCTCAAGAGCTACGCTAAGACCGTCGGCGGAAGAGAACAGCTTGGCATCGAGGAGTTCGCGGAAGCGCTCGAATCCATTCCCATGACGCTTGCGGCAAACGCAGGACTTGACCCTATCGATATCATGGTCGACCTAAGGGCGAAACACGAAAAGCCTGAGAACACGTGGATGGGTGTCGACGCCGTAACCGGCAAAGTTGAGGACATGCTCAAGCAGAACGTGGTCGAACCTCTGCGGACGAAGCTACAGGTCATCCGCTCCGCAACCGAAGCAGCGTGCATGATCCTACGCATCGACGATGTGGTCTCGTCGAAAGGCGGCGGCGGCCCACCCGGCAGGCCTCCAGGCATGCCCGGAGGCATGCCTCCTGGTGGCGGGGAAGAGTTCTAAACTAGCTCTTCCTCCCCTATCCTTTTTCCTGATTTCCCAGAATCCTCGATACTCGTTTTGTCAGAGTCAAGCCATATAGCGCACGCTATCCCTTAGAAGATACTTAGATTCGCAGGATGGTCTCTTCATGCTGTTCGTCGTGGCGGTGACCGGCGCAAGCGGATCCATCTACGCAAGACGCCTCCTCGAAGAGCTGAAGCGCAGCGGACACGAGACGCTTCTTCTAGTAAGCGACGAAGCGAAGAACGTCATGAAGCAGGAAAATGAGGATCTGCACAAACTCGAGGAACTCGCGACTCGCACATTCTCGGAGCACGACATGGATTCACCGGCCTCAAGCGGTTCAGTGAAGACTGCTGGAATGATAATCGTTCCATGTAGCATGAAGACCATCGCCTCAATCGCCCACGGTCTATCTGGCAACGCCATAACAAGAGCTGTCGATGTCACATTGAAGGAGCACAGGCAGTTGATCTTGGTGCCCAGAGAGACTCCGCTGAGCACAATCCAACTCAGAAACCTACTGCTGGTGTCAGAGGCAGGAGCTATTGTTCTTCCTGCAATGCCGGCGTTCTACACGAAACCGAAGTCTATCGACGACATGGTAGACTTCATCGTGGGCCGAATCATGGACCTGCTGAATGTCCCCCACAACTTGTTCCAACGCTGGGGCGAGACTGGCTAGCCCAAGAAAAATCAGATGAGAGGAATCAATGGGAACCTCAAAGCTTCTCTCTATAGGACTTGACAAGGTCGACATACGCATCAGCTGCGTTTTTGATGGCTGCCAGGTCCAAAGTGTCGAGGTTCCTAACAGGTTTCGCTGGCACGCCTGCCAAGAGGACTTTTGGAGGCGTTTTCTCTTTCTCCAAGACCACGGATCCTGCAGCAACCACCGAGTTGGGTCCAATCTCAGATCCCTCTAAGAGGGTTGAGTTCATGCCCACTACCACGTAATCGTGGACTATCGATCCGTGAATGACTGCGTTATGCCCGACGGTTACGAAATCTCCGACAACGCATTGGCCGCCAAGATCTGTATGTATCGTACAGTTGTCTTGGATGCTGCTGTGTCTTCCGATTCTTATTCGGCCCATGTCTCCGCGCAGCACAGCGTTCTCCCAGATGCTGCTGCCTTCGCCGACTTCAACGTCGCCTATCAGAGTAGCTCTTGGGGAGACATACGTGCCTGGGCTGATCTTGGGCTTGGTTCCTCGGAACTCGATCAACGTCATCTTGAACGATCCTCTTCGACTCGAAAACAGTTGATGAAGTACTCCTGCAAATAGCATGCATGTAGGAGATCTGATTCAGAGTGCAAGACGTATTCTTATCTATTCAGTCTGTCAACGAGCGGTACATCACATCCTGTGGGTTGGCTAGATCGCATGACGCGTGACGTGGTGCAGACTTCTGGCCTCACGAAGAAGTTCGGCGGTCTAGTCGCTGTCGACCACATGGATCTCTCCGTCAATGCGGGTGAGATATTCGGATTCCTCGGCCCAAATGGGGCAGGAAAAACCACAACGGTAAGGATTCTATGCGGTCTCATGATGCCAACATCAGGCACAGCAACGGTCGTTGGTCACGACGTTGTGACGGAGCCTGAGGAAGTGAAGCAGCGAATTGGATACATGCCTCAGGCATACGGGCTCTATGACGATCTAACCGTAGACGAGAACCTAGAGTTCTTCGGAAGCATCTACCGGGTTCCACGGGACGAAAGACGAAAGCGCGCAGATGAGATCCTGCAGCTAGTTCGACTGGAAGATTTTCGCAAGCACTACGCAGGACAGCTCTCTGGAGGCATGAAACGTAGACTGTCTCTTGCCGTCTCCCTGATCCACAATCCGGAACTGCTTATTCTGGATGAACCCACCGCCGGGATCGACCCGCCCCTCCGAAGAATATTCTGGCAGTACTTCAGGGAACTCAACAAGCGCGGTGTGACGTTCTTCATCAACACACACTACATGGATGAAGCGGAACTCTGCGACAGACTTGCCCTGATCAGCTATGGAAAGCTCGTGTCATTAGGCTCACCGACGGAGCTGAAGAGGAAAGCGGTCGGCGGCGAGCGAGTTGAGTTCGTCACAGCAGACTTGCGAAGGACTGGTGAAATACTCAAGGATTCGGAACTTGTGCGAGAGATCCACACTTCCGATGGGGGCATCCAGTTGACGGTTGAGGAAGCAGCCTCCGCCATCCCAAGACTCACATCGTTGCTTAGAGAGCACGGGGTCGAGGTCCTGCAAGTGAGACAGCTCCAACCGAGCCTAGAAGACGTATTCATCAAACTCGTTGAAGACGCGGGTGAGAGGACACGGCTCTAGATAGAATTCTTCTGATGACGAAGAAAGAGGTGACGCATCTAATCAGGAACCGTCGCGTCTTCGCCCTCACCCTCTTCATGCCTCTTCTATTGATGACGATCGTTGGACTCGCCTTCAGTGGTGAAGTCAAACACATCACAACCGTCATCGTAAACAAAGACGGCGGCCCATTGAGCCAGAAATTCATTGATGCACTAAAGGTCAGCGATACGCTTCGGATAAGATACTACGAAGATGACGAACCGCAAGCGGAAGCCCTCGTCCGAGATGGCTTAGCAAAGGTAGTGATACTCATTCCTTCAACGTTCGAGGATGACCTGAAATCGTCCAAAGCCCTCATCTATGTGATGTTGGATGGGTCAGATCCTGTCTCTGCAGGTGCTGTAGCTCCAGTGGTGCAGGGCATAGCACTCAGCTTCACGCCGAAGCTCAGTGTTCAAGTTGAACGACTAGTGATGTACAATCCATCGCTGAGGTACATCGATTTCATCGCGCCCGCCATAATCGGGATCTTCCTGCAGATTTTCCCGATGATCCTGATTTCTATGGCGATTGCGGGAGAACGAGAAAGAGGCACGATAGAGCAACTCATCGCAACGCCTGTCAGTGGTTTTGAGATACTGTTCGGCAAGTTGATCGTCTACATGGGATTCGGATTCCTCAGCGCAACAACGATGCTCATTGTCGCTGTGTACGTGTTCAGCCTTGTAGTCCGAGGTAGCGTTCTCCTTATCGCACTGTTCCTGGCCGTGTTTCTAACGGCGTCCTTGAGCTTGGGGACGCTCGTTTCTGCAGGGTCGAGGACGCAGATGCAAGCTGTACAAACGATAATGCCTGTGATCTACATCATGATATTCCTGTCAGGAACGTTCTATCCCATCGAGGCCATGTCTCCGCTCGTGCAACCCATATCGTATATTCTGCCCCTCACATACATGATTCACGCACTCAGATCTGTAATCGTGAAAGGGGCTGGCCTTGAGGTGGTGGCGAAAGACTTCATCTTCCTTTCAGCGTATACCATTATCATGCTCGTCATGGCGGTGGCTGTGTTCCGCAAGAAACTCGAGTAGGTAAGGTAACTTGCAAGATGGATCGAATGTTCCTAAACTCTTCGGGACCTCTGGCATACGCGGAAACGTTCGGAGCAAAGTGACGGAAAGGTTTGCGCTTGATCTGGCGCGAGCAATGAGTACAATGCTCGCGAATGATGGTCAAGTCGTTGTAGGCTCAGACTATAGAACTACCTCAGCCGAGCTGAGGGCAACCGTTCTGGGAGGTCTCTTGGGAGGAGGCGTTGACGTAGTCGACGCCGGAATAGTGCCGACGCCGGTTCTGGCTTTCGGCGTTCGAGCTGTGGGCGCCAACGCGGGCATCATGGTCACCGCATCCCACAATCCTCCGGAGGACAACGGGGTGAAATGCTACTCACACGAAGGAAGAGAGTACATTCCCGAAGAAGAACAGATCCTTGAACAGTTCATCGCGTGGCGCAAGTTTACCGACGTGACTTGGGATCGAATGGGCACGCAGATCGTAGCGCCCGATTTCGTCGACGAGTACGCGCAACTGATTCTGAGACGAGTGGGATCATTGCGGCGGAAACTGAAGGTTGTGGTGGACTGTGCCAACGGCACTACGTACAATCTTACGCCGTTGATCTTGTCGAAGTTGGGCTGCGAAGTCATATCAGTGAATGCTCATCCTGATGGGCGGTTCCCAGGAAGGCCTGCCGAGCCGAGTCCTGAGAATCTTGTCACTGCGTGCAATTTCGTGCGCAGCCTCAAGGCTGACTTGGGAATAGCTCATGATGGTGACGGCGACCGTCTGGCAGTGATCGACGAGAAAGGCAGGTACGTCAACAACGACACCGTGCTCGCCTTCTTCGCTCGTCTATTGCTTGCAGAGAATGGGCCCGGTAGGATCATCACAAGCGTGGACACTTCTTCACGCATCTACGTGGTAGCTCGCTCGTCAGGGGGAAAAGTCGAGCGCACAAGGCTTGGGAAGACTCATGCAGTACTCGATGAAGAGAACCGGAAGAGCATCAGACTGTGCTGTGAACCTTGGAAGATCATAGACCCCACTTGGGGATTCTGGGGCGACGCCGTCTACGCTGCGTGCAGACTCGTTCAAAGCTTGGGTCAAACGAAAGGGCCGGTTAGTTCACTTTTCCGGGGAATACCCGAGAATCCTCAGAAGAGATTCTTCTTCCGATGCCCAGACGAGTCGAAGGATATCGTCATGGCCAAAGTCTCGCAAGAGCTGACGAGACAGAAAGATGTCAATGAGGTATGGACATTTGATGGCGTCAGAGTCAACTTCCACGACGAGAGCTGGATACTGGTTAGGAAGTCAGGAACTGAGGGTAAGATCAGAATCTACTGTGAAGGGCGCACGCCTAGGAGACTGAAACAGCTCATCTCAAAGTCTTCCAGCCTTGTGACAAGCGCAATCAAAAGTGCACACAAATCAAACGTAAGACCCACGCAGAACTGACGGAATTCGATGGAAGGTTTTCATACGAGTCGAACGGCTTCATTCAGTAAGAACATACGTTGATGATGCGAAGGGATTGACAGGAGCGCAACGTGCATGCTTGAGATCAAATTCATTCGTGAACACCCAGACATCGTTAAGGCAGACCTAGAACGACGTGGAGCCACCGACAAGCTAGATTGGGTTGACGAACTGCTCCAGAACGACCAGAAGTGGAGGTCTGTGCAGGTTCAAGCGAACAGTCTGAGGCAACAGCGGAACAAGCTCACGGAAGAGATCGCAAAGCTACGAAAACAGGGGCAAGACGCCGCGCCTGTAATGCATGAAGCCGAAGCCATCCCTGACAAGATCCGAGAATTGGAGCAGGAAGCTGGGAACCTTCGAGAGAGAATCAACCAGACCCTGATGCAACTTCCAAACATCATGCACGAGAGCGTTCCAGCAGGAAAAGATGAGCATGATAACGTGGAGATCAGGAAGTGGGGGACGCCACCACAGTTCTCCTTCAAACCTTTGGACCACATCGATCTTGCGACCAAACTCGACTTGGTCGACCTAGAAAGAGCCGCCAGAGTGGCTGGCGCCAGGTTCTACTATCTCAAGAAGGATCTGGTCAGGCTCAATTATGCTCTAATTGGCTACGCGCTCGACTTCATAACTCAGAAAGGCTACACAGTCATGCAGCCGCCGTATCTTCTGAAGAGAGAGGTTCTCTCAGGCGCAGTTGCGCTTTCAGATTTCGAGGAGGTCATCTACAAAATCGATGGCGAAGACCTATACCTGCTCGCAACATCTGAACACGCGCTTAACGCATTCCACTTTGGTGAGATCCTCGACGGCAAGACTCTTCCACTGAGATACGGCGGAGTCAGTCCATGTTTCAGAAAAGAGGCAGGAGCCCATGGACGAGACACGAAGGGGATCTTCCGAGTCCACCAATTCGAAAAAGTGGAACAGTTCGTTTTCTGCAAACCCGAAGACTCGTGGAAAGAACATGAGAAACTCATCGCAAACGCCGAGGAACTCTTCCAAGCCTTGGGCCTTCCTTACAGGATGGTCAACGTCTGCAGCGGAGATCTTGGAACAGTGGCCGCCAAGAAGTACGACCTCGAAGTCTGGTTGCCAGGACAGAACACCTACAGAGAAGCAGTATCCTGCAGCAACTGCACATCATACCAAGCCGTCAGATCAAATGTCAGGTACAGAGACAGGACAAGCGACCCAACCGAGTATGTGCACACACTCAACAGCACATTCGTGGCCACCGAAAGGACTCTCATAGCTATTCTGGAGAACTTCCAGCAAATCGATGGCTCAATAGCCATCCCCGGAGTTCTGAGGCCTCACATGAATGGCCAGGATGCCATTCGAGCCAAGTGACCCGCCGTTTTCGTTCCTGAAACAGAGCTAAGGGCTCTGATCTAGCTGCATGCGCCCCAGCCGCATTCGGGACAAATGTAGCATCCTTCCTGGAAGACTACGAATCCGTAGCATTGTGGGCAGTAGCTTGGCTTCTCGCCGTTTTGTCCTCTTACCAAATGGTTTGAATCCGGGCTGGCTATGGGTGCACCGATCGCTAGAACCTGCAGGCGCTGCCTTGTTCCCGTTGCGACGGCCCGTGTTCCGCTCGTAGGCTTTCCTGTGCCAGATGGGTTCTCGTTCCTCTCCGCCTTTCCAGGCGTGACGAGCACTTGGCCCTTGATTGAGGTGTCTCTGAACACGGTGACGTCTTTGCAGCCTAGCTTGTAGGCAAGCAGGTAGCTCTCCCGCATGTCGTCGACGGTGGCGTCGGCGGGGAAGTTGTTAGTCTTCGATATCGAGGAATCTACCCACTTCTGGAACGCGGCCAATGCTCGAATGTGGTCCTCAGGAGTGATGTCCATTGCTGTAACGAAGGTGCGCTTGATGTTGCCTGACATGTAGTTGATGCTCTGAACGCTCCCACCTGCACCGCTAATGTCCCTGATCAGCTCCTCATCGTAGAGTCCCTGTGCCGTCATTATCTTCTCGAAGACCGGATCAACGTAGTAGAAGCTTCCAACCTTCACGTTCTTCTCATAGACGAGGCTGTAGATAGGCTCGATTCCGCTGCTGCAGCCGGCAATCATGGAGATGCTACCGGTGGGAGCGATGACGGTTGTGTAACTGTTCCTCACGCCTGACTTCTTGATCTCCTGGGCGACTTTATCCCACGGGAGTCTCCACCTGTCCTTCTGCTCGAATCCTTTGAACGGGAGCCTTCCCTCGGGATAGAAGCTTCTGTCATAGTATGGGAAGGGTCCCCTTTCTTTCGCGAGTTGTATTGACGCAAGCTTGGAGTGGTAGTTGATGAATTCCATCAGCCGTTCCATGAACTCACGAGCGTCTTCACTATTGTAGGACTTCTTCAACTCGTATAGGAGGTCACCGAGGCCCATTACTCCGAGTCCTATTTTTCGTGTGCACAAGGTCATCTCCTCGATCTCTTTCAGAGGGAACCTGTTCACGTCGATGACGTTGTCGAGGAGTCGAGTGGCCAACTCAACCGTCTGCTTCAATGCGTCCCAATCCAGTTGGATCTGGCCTTCAGGTTCTTCCTTGACGAATGACCATACGTTAACGCTGCCTAGATTGCATGACTCGTTCGGATAGAGGAGGACCTCTCCGCATGGGTTCGTTGTGACTATTGGCCCAAGCGATTTGAGGAATGGGTTGTACTTGTTCACATGATCATGGAAGATGACGCCTGGCTCTGCACTTTCCCAGGCTTGGAAGACGATCATGTCAAAGAGTCGTCTGGCGTTGGTTGTTCGCACAACTTCCTTCGTACGGGGATTCACCAGCGGGTAAGGCTTGTCTTTCTCATAGTACTCCCAGAAATCTGGCATGATAAGAACGGACAGGTTGAAGTTCCTCAGCGCGCGGTTTCCTTTCTTTGCGGTGATGAATTTCTCGATGTCAGGGTGATTGCTGTTGAGTATTCCCATGTTGGCACCGCGTCGTATTCCGCCCTGCTTGATGACCTCCGTCATCGTGTCGAATAGAGTCATGAAACTTATTGGGCCAGACGCAATCCCTGAGGTGGAACTGACATAGTCGCCTTCAGGTCTCAGCTTCGAGAAATTGTAACCCATCCCGCCTCCAGCTTTGAAGACTATCGCGGTCTTCTTGAGCGCATCCATGATACTCTCGATGGAGTCCTCGACGTCGAGCACGAAGCAGGCAGATCCCATTCCGAGGACGTTTCCAAAGTTTGCGACGGCCGGCGTGTTAGGCATGAACCGCTTCGAAACCATCAGCTCGTAGAACGAGCTCGCTTCCGCCTCGTGATTGTTGAACTTGCCTTCGCAGAGGTGTGTGAGGAAATCGCTCCAACTAAGCTTCGCTCGTCCTTCACCGTTGAAGCGATCGTACATTCGCTTCAGCGCTTCAAGGTGGAACCTGTTGAGCGTATACTTGCCAATCGAGAGCTTTCCTTCATTTGCGACAGGGTCAAACTCCTCTGCAGGATGCTCTGGTGTTTTCCCTGACTTGTCGAAGACTGCCTCATCATAGAGTAGACTCGGCAGACATGCATGAATGGCAACTCTCTCGAAAAGTTGCTTCGGAGTCTCAATGAGTTTGCCGTCAGTATCTTTCCGGAGATATCTCGCTTTCAGGACACGGAGGGCGTTCAGGTCGAAGCGCTTGTCGACGTCATCGATCTCTTCTTTCTCGAGTATGCGCTGTTTCTCTTTCCTTACCTCTGCTCTCTTCTGGCGATAGATGATGTACGACTTGGCTGTCTTGGCTTGACCGTTATCGAGCAGCACCTTTTCGACGATATCCTGAACTTCTTCTACTGTGGGAATGGTGCGCCCGTCGAATTTCTCCTCAAGGATCTTCACAACTTGGTCGGATAGTCGTTGGGCTAGGGCCAGGTCCTTCCCCATCGTTTGAATGATAGCTCTCGATAGAGCGCCTGTGATCTTGTTCTGGTCGAAAGCGTCGAGTCGTCCGTCACGCTTTCGAATCTGACTTATCGTAGTGACTGGGTGGCCGTCCGTGGTCCCGGCCGAGTGCGTGCTATCCTCTACCAATGTCTCTTGCTCCAGAAGTATGAAGCTAGCGTAGCGTCGCTCCGTACGAGTTTAATAGTTTTCGACAATTGTGTATATAATTGTGTACTAGGTAAAGCCCGACCCTATTCATCCGCGTCAACGGGTCCACCACTCTGTCTGATGGACTTGCGAACGACGCCCCCTATCCCCATCACAGTTTCCGGAAAAGTCTTTTATGGTGGATAGGGTCCCCGCCGGCGACCGTCACTCGAATTGCACGCTTAGCTTGAAACTCAAGATGATCGCAAGCGCGCCGATCGCGTTTGATGTGTCGAGAGATCGACGCATTTGAGACGCGTGAGAAGCGCCGCGAGAGTGTGCGGACGCTGGACGTTGGAGCTTGTGGCTAGTCGCTCGCCATCCTTAACGATTCTTGCGCGAGTCGTTTTCCATCGAAGTAGAACGACAGGATCTCGTTTCTCGGAATCGAGTAGATCACGTATGAGAGCCCTGGATAATTGGCTCGTGCCTTATCGATCGCAGATGCATCTGCCGACGAGAATGGGTGGCTGTGATAGAAGCCCACTACCTCTAGCTTGCTTTGTTCTGCATAGGAGAAGGCGCGAAAGAGCGTCTCAGGATCAATCTCGTATGAAGACTCGGAAGAAAGTCGGTTCATCGCAGGCCAGACTTCAGTGACGGTCCGCACATCGCCAGAGAGCGTACCAATCAGTAGTCCGCAAGCTTCGACAGGGTGAGACTCCTTGGAATGGGAAGAGATCCGCTCAACGTTCTCGCCTGAGATCTCAAGTGTCAATCGAGAAGGTACCTTGCCAGTGGGTTGCAGAGGAGCACAAGAGCTCCTCTGCAGTGTCGATCCTATAGTTCGCCCTTCAGGAAGGCGTCAATGGTTGCCTTCCTGCACTTTGGGCAGATACGCAGATGGTACCGTTCGTTAGGTAGGGGCTGGTGGCACCACTCGCATTTCCTGAGCGGGCTCTCTCTCAGGTCCTGGAATTCCTCGATGAGCAGTCTAGTCGTGGGATCATTCATCAATCCATTTTCTTCTCCTTTCATTTGTTGCGGGTGTTTCGCGTTGTCTACAGTGAACGGTGTAAGCATCTTAAGACCTTTAACAAGATTTATAAGCAACTTATGTAAGCAATGTAAGCAAGTAAACAAGATATACGGAATAACTTCTGTAGGGAATCTGACATGTCTAGCAACGCTGTCCTCATTCGTGGGCTCGACAGGAACCTCTACAACAAGATCGTAGCACAAGCCAAGGAGCAAGGCAAGAACGTAGCTGACATCGTAAACGATGCCATGCGAGCCTACCTGACTGAGGCAGGCGGAGCAATACCTAATGTCTTCGACACCAAGAAGCTCGTCTTCACAGGAACCGTCAGCCTATCCAAGGCAGACATACTTGGCCTCCATGAAGAGCTGGGACAATTCCAGCTGGAGAATAGTGGCACGCTAACCCTTGACAAGGACATTGACAGAGAAGCCTTCCATCGGATAGAAAGGATACATAACACTGGAAAACTGCGAGTGCCCTCAGCGGTCCATCACCTTGCCCTGCTCAAGGTAGGTCACGTGCACGGAGAAGTCGAAAAGTACTGACTTCTTCTACACATGCCCGCTTTTCACCAATCGCCATTTGAGGATTCTCCTACTCAAACGATCCTGAATATGTCGTCTCCTTCGACTGGATGCACATGTTGTTGAGGATGGCTCTCGGCCTACCCGCAATTCCGCTCGCGAACAATATCGCCGCTATCGTTTGGACACGAACGCATTACCCCTGATGGAGAAACGCCAAGGTTTCTCTGAGCCGGCCTTGATCCCTATTCTGCTCGCAGAGATAATTCTTGCCGCCTCTGGATGGAAAAGTTCAGCGATGTACAGTTCTCTTCCGGTTGTGAGGTCGTGGCCGTTCAGGGCTTTGGTCACGGCAAACGCCTGCGTGAGCTTCGCCGGCCCATTCGAAAGATCCTTGACGTGCTCTTTTCTGCGCCGTTTCTTCATCTCGACGATGCCCTTAATGGGTTGGACAGCTCGGATCAGCACTGCTCCCGGTTGTCCCGCGGGTTCGGTTGTTACGTTCAGACAATAGTGCATTCCATATGTGAAGTAGACGTATGCGTGTCCCGGTTCACCGAACATGACTTGATTTCTTCGAGTTGGGCCTCTGTACGCATGGCTAGCCGCGTCGTCGTATCCTCTGTATGCTTCCGTCTCAACGATGATCCCCTCCAACCGAGTGTCTCCGAGTCTTCTCACGAGAACCTTGCCAAGAAGTTCCCTTGCCACGCGCACCGTGTTTCTTTCATAGAATGCCCTCCTGAGAGGCCGCGATGAAACAGTGGTATGGTGAGACCTTTGCATCTTCTGTTTTCAACTCGGCACGGGGATGGTGTCAGTCAGGTTTACTCAAGGACAAGATGTACTTGAATGCAAAATACAGGTTTCTCATTCTTAGACCAAAACTGAACTTTGTCCGTCCCAACCTACTGCGGAAGCCAACGGGGAGCTCTTTCAGTACCAGTCCGCATGACCTCGCCTTCGCGAAGATCTCGAGCTCAACCTCAAATCGAGTAGAATGAAGGCCGGGGAGCAGTCGCTCAACCGCGCTTCTACTGAACACCCAGTAGCCTGTCTGAATATCGGTGAAGCTCCCTCCATATCTGACTGAAAGCAAGTACGAGACAACTCGGTTCGACGCGATCGTGATCCAATTCATGGATCCAGGATCCCTTTTTCCCCGCGTCCTAGACCCCATTACAATCTCGGCGTCTCCCGCCTTCACGGCCTCGATGAGAGGCATCAAGTCCTTTGGGATGTTGGTGCCGTCACCGTCAATGATGCTCATGATCTCGGCTGCTTGGGACAGGAAGAACTTCATGGCGGTTCTGACTCCGCAGCCCTTTCCAGGCCCGAACTCTTGGAGTATAACCGTGGCCCCGAGCGACTGAGCGATCTCTCGAGTTCGATCAGAACTGTGGCCGTCTACGACCACGATTCTGGGAAACAGCGAGGAGGCTTCCTCTACGAGTGGTCGTATGGCTTCTTCTTCGTTTAGCGTCGGAATAACTAGCATCACTCGTGAGTTATCGTCGCTCGTCACGGCCACTCGCCCACCGAGGACTGCTAGGTGTGAGTGACTATTTGGTGGCTCTCGTGATTCCGACATTCTCAACGATCATGTGCGGGAGGTAGACGGGGACGGGGACTTCCCACCACTTGACCCATTTTCTCTCCTTCGAGAGCGCGCTGATTGACTGCATTATGCGAGGCATATTGTCGCTGATGCGGAGCCCTTTCACCGATCGTGCGATCTTGCCGTTCTCTATCTCGAAAGCGCCATCTCTGCAGATGGAAGAGAAATCGCCTGTCTGATAGTTCTGGAATCGGGTGTACCAATTGTTCGTGAGGTACAACCCATCTCCTACTTGCTCGAAGAGCTTCTCTTCACCGTATTCTCCTGGCTCGACGACGATGTTGAGAGCCACGGGAGCTATGCACCATGTCCCGCCAACATAGAACGCACTACCCGTCAATGCTCCGCCGTACTTGGCGACGCTGTACGAGCTGTGCAAGTACGTCTTCAAAGTGCCGCGGTCGATGATGGTCGTCCGCTGAGTCGGATAGCCTTCCTCGTCAAATGAGCAGGAGTTGATCCCGCCAGGCATGCGCCGGTCATCAACCAAAGTGAGCTTCTCGGAAGCAACCTTCTGACCTATCTTCTCTGCGAAAAACGATAGGCCGAGGTCAACGGAGTAGGCGGTTGCGAAGTCTGCGATTCTGTCAAAGAACTCCGCCATTATGGAGGGACCAAACAGTACTCTATACTTGCCTTCGTCTCCGAAGACCGGATTTCTGGCTTGATTCGCGATCTTCCCCGCTTCTGCTCCTGCGAGCTTAGGATTGAAATCCTCAAGTCGGGTGGCGCAGCTGTTGCCTTGGCCGCTTGAATCGTCGTCGACAAAGGCTCGTATCGACAGGTTGATATCTGTTCCCTTGTCTTCGCCTTCCGCCCCGGCAGAAGTCCTCACATGTCTCTCCCATTCGCTGGTGACGAGTACGCCGGAGGATCGTCGTGCTCCTTCAGCCCTAGCCGCCTTCATGGCTTCCTCAGCTAAGTCTACAAGTTCGTCAGTCATCTTCGGGATTCGAGCGTCGAAAATGTGCGGAACAGGCTCGTACTTGAACGGCCCCTTAGGAAGAGTGGATTCAACCTCACCTGGTTTGGTGATGTCCATCGCGGCTTTCAGCGTCTTCATGACCTCCTTCAATGCGTCCATGCTCGGATTCTCCACATGGGCTCCTGCCCGTTTACGTTCTGATAGCATGTACACTGTCGGAACGGTCTGATCCCACGACTGCACAATCGTGACGGAGTCGTTCGCGAACTTGAGCATCTTACGTTTCTCGCGGGTCACGGCAGCCGCAACTTCTCTCGCACCAAGTTTCTGGCCATACTCGACAGCCTGATCCACGATCTGTTCTGGATTCACTTGCTTAACCTCCCAGTCTGACCTTCCGCAGGCGTATCGGTGGCCCGCCGTGCCACACTGGGGCTGCTTGTTCCGGCTCCCCCTTTCCGCACGTGGCGGCCTCGTACTCCACCTTTTTTCCGACAGCGTCCACGCTACCGTAGAACCCCGGTGTGGTGATCTCCAGAATTGGGTTCCTCACGGCGTTCGTGATCTGCCCGTTTTCGATCAGGTATGCTTCGAGCCCCACGTATCTCTGATTGTATCGTCTATCGTCGATATTCCATTCCATGAATGTCTTGATGAAGACGCCTTTGCTCAGGTCCTCGACTAGCTCATCATCGTTGTACTCGCCTGGAAGCATGAACGTGTTTGCCATTCTGATGATCGGCTCTCTATCGTAGCTCACGGCCCTAGCTGCCCCGTTACTGCTGACTCCAAGTTCCGCGGCGGTCTCGCGGTTCTGCAGAAACCCTGCGATAACGCCGTTCTTGATCAGTGTCCTTCTGCCTGCTCGCACGCCCTCTTCATCATACTCGTAGAAGCCGTAGGAGTTTGGAACCGTAGGATCGTCCACAACCGTGACGGCTTCGGTGCCGATTCGGTGGCCGATCATGTCCGGCTTAAGGTAGGATTCCCCAGCCTGCGCGGCCTCCCGACCTAGGATCCTGTCAGCTTCCTGAGGATGTCCACATGATTCATGGCAAGCGATACCAGTAACCTCCGACCCTAGAACGAGATCCAGCTCTCCCCGGGGGGCCTGCTTTGCCTCACGAAGTATCTTCCCTAGAATCCTCGCTTCTTCAGGAACGCATTTGGGAAGATCCCATGCTTCGAGTCGTTCCCATCCGCCTGTTTCACCTTTCTGGCCTATTCTCTGGATTATCCCCTTTCCAGGCTCACTTGCAGTGAAGACAAAGAGCAAACCAATCCTGGAGGCCACCCCATGAATCTTCGATCCCTCGGTATCGGCGAAGTACCGGTCGGTAATATCATCAATCAATACGAGCGTCCGAGAAGGAAGATCCACCTTCACGACGCTTGGGCTGAGGTTCTTCTCGATCTCCTCAAGGACCGCCAGTTTTTCCTCGATCGTAACGTCGAGGAGTGGTTTTCGCGCTTTCGTCTCCCAGTTCGCATGCTCTGCTTTCTCTTTTGAGAGGCGTATCGGTTTGGTGACCAGTCTCTTCGACGCCTTGGCGGTTCTGTATGCTATATCTACGGTTTCGTCCAGAGATTCCTTGGACAGGTCGTTTGTGGATGCAAATCCTAGGGCACCATCAACGAGCACGCGGACCGCGATACCTTTCGCCTTGGCGAGCTGAACTGGCTCGGGTTTTCCATTGGTTAGGGTGACTCCGCTGCCGCTGTCGGTGTGAAGCCGTGCTTCAGCATACTGAACTCCCTTCGCAGAAGCAGCCTCGATTGCGTGCTGAACAAGGTCCTCCATTAGCGAGACCGAAGCTTGAGCGTAGGAAGATTTGATTTAAGGGTAGCGAAGAGCCCGCGCGGCCTTGCTCTACGGAACGTGTCTGCAGAGTTCCCACTACTGTGCGAAGCAACCTCAAGTTCTAGAGTCTGAACTTGGAGTGGCCCGTTTCTAGTATCTTCCTCTGCTACGGCCGCGGCCGCCGCCGTATCCTCTACCTCGTCCTCTGCCGCCGTAGCCGCCTCCTCCCTCGTCCCGATATCTAGGTCTGAAGCTCGGCTCCCTACGCCTCTCAGGCATGGGATATTCCTTGTTGGAAAGGTTGTTGTCAGCGTTGACATTCTCGATTGGCGGGGCGCCCGTTTCCAATGAACCGTATCGGCCTATATTGAGCCGCATTGATCCACGGAAGAGCGTGACGTAGCCGTTCTTGACGATTATCGTGTCGCCCTCCTTGACTTTCTCGATGTTGTCGTCCCACAAGGTGAGGTAGACTGCGCCGGTTTCATCTCCGACGAGAGCATCTACAACTTTGTGCGTCGAGCCATCTCTCCGAGAAACGGTCTCGCGGGCCTCGCCCTTCGTGACCACTTTCACGGTAACGTTCACTTGCCTAGATTCTGGGCCAAGGCTTTCGACCTTGACGTTCACAGCAGCCGTTGGCTGCCCTTCTCCTTCTGCTTCTGATGACATCTACTTCAAACTCGGCGAGGACTACCGGACACACGTGGAATCTTAAATATTGTGATTCCCTCGTCACGCCGAGACCAGCAACGGAGAACCTGAGGGAGGAGACCGTCTGAGGCTAAGATGGCAGGTCAACAAAGCGAAAGCTGAACGGGCTCCGATTGACTGAAGCCGCAACGAGGCTCCAAGGCCCGACGTGGGGAAGGCTCCAAACACGTGGTCTTGGTTAGCCACGCCTTGAGCGCCCAATGCCACCAGCTTTCCCTAGACAAATGAAGCTCTGGCGCGAACTCATAACCCAGCGCCTACCACTATCACAGGCAAAACGCAAGCGCCAAGCACCGTCTCGTATTCATCGGGTAGAATAGATTTGAAGAAGCGATTGGACGAGTTGCTTTTCGCAACGGTGGATGTGGGTAGTCTGCCCCTTGAGGATGATTTTGACGGGGACAAGAGGAACACAGATCGGGCAATACTCGACAAGCTTTCAGTGGGATTAGACTATCCGTGTTATCCTCAGTTTCCAGGCTCGCCCTCCAACCCCATGAACATGGGGCTGCAGTTTCTGATCCCGCTCTCCAAGGTTGAGCCGAAGATCAAGATCCGAGGCCAAGAGGCTGAGCTGCTCTCAGATGAGATCAAGACCCCGTCAGAACCGATCGGTGTCGAACGAGCAGAATACTTCCTGACCTATCTTCGTCAGCACGGGCTGACCTCGAAGGTCAAGGGGACCAAGGCCTGCATTACAGGTCCTTTCACCCTCGCGAGCTATCTGAACAGAAGGAACCTGATGACGTGTGGCGCTTCAAAGCCTGTCGTCGTAAGGGCGCTCGCTCAGGTTCTTGGCCAGTCATGCAGACGGCTCAGTGAACTAGGATTCGACTTGATCAACATAGACGAGCCCTTCTTCTCCATCATGCTCGGACGAAAAGTCCTCTTCAACTATGGCGAAGAGTTCGTCATCGACACGCTCGATACGATACTTGCTGAGGCGTCTGGCCTTTCTGCGATCCACGTCTGTGGCACGGTGACGCCGCTCGTGAAGGATGTTCTGTTGAAAAGCAAGGTCGACATTGTCGATCATGAATTCGCCGGATCTCCAGCAAACATTCATGCGTACACAAAGGATGACTTCGAACGTACAGGGAAGTTTCTGGCATACGGCTGTGTTTCCTCAGTGAAGCCTCAGGTTGAGTCTGTGGAGGAGATCTCGGCCTCGATACGGAGCGCACTGAACGCGTTCGGGCATCGGATCATTGTGAAGCCTGACTGCGGTTTCGGAGGCATGCTCGGCGTTCCTGGAGCATACGAGGTTGCCTTGAAGAAGCTTCAGAATATGGTTAAGGCAGCCCGAGTTGTCGCGGAATCGGACTAGTGTATCTGAGTCAGAAACTTGTAGATTATCAAGCCGACGAGAAAGATCAGATACAGTCTGAGGAATAGGAGTACGGCCTTAATTTTCTGGTTGTTTGTACTCTCGGCATTCTTCCTCACTTTCGAGTGATTGGCTGCTATTCCTCCTTTAGGAATACGTCCTTCTCTCTTATGACGCCTACAATCTTGTTCGATTCATCGACTATCGGGATCGCCCTAAAGTGGTATTTGAGAAAAAGTGCCTCGACATCTCCACGCATCGCAGTGGGCGCAACGGTTACGACATTTCTCGTCATAATCTGCTCAAGCTTGTTCTTCGGATCCGCTTGCAAGAGTTCGTTGATGTCTATGACGCCTCTGAGGCGCTGATCGTCGTCTACAACGTAGACGTACATGGTTACGTCGCAGGCACGCGCTTCTTCTCGGTATCTCGTGAAGGCTTCCTCGACTGTCAGATCGCCTGGAAATCCTAGAAAGCAATGCATCGCGAGGGCCGACGCGGGAACATCGTGTTGAGTGAGCAGTTGATGGACTTTGGAAGCGACGTTACCCTTCAGTATCTTCAGAAATTCTGCTGAATCATCGTGTGGAAGAATCGCGATTATGTCAGCGATCTGGACCGGAGACAGGTGCGCGAATATCTGTGCCGCTCGCTCGGTACTAGTCGAAGCCAAGATTTCCCTTTGGACTCTCGGCTCGGTAGCTTCGAGAGCGTCAGCCGCAACTTCACTATCGAGTGCGCTGAAGATGTGGATTCTCTCTTCGTGGCTGAGTTCTTCGAGTATGTCAGCCAGGTCTTCCGGGTGTATGTCTTTGAGACCTTCCCTTGCGACAGTAAGCTTCACGTCTCCCTTCGTGCCTGTGAGGTCTGCTGGCAGCGCCTGAACATATCGCCAAGGTATGATGTCCTTATCCGCGCTGATTTCGTGCAGAGACTTGGCCAGTCGCCTGAACCCGAGTCTGCGCAGCATTGCATGTCGATCGACATCAGCTGCTACCACGAAGAGTTTGTCCTTCACGAGAAGGAGTTGTACGTCGTAGACGACTTCTACATCGAATCCTTTTGTGTCGAGGATTCTCTTGTCGAGAACCCTGTCCCGAAGGAGAAGCTGTTCTTCTTCGTATTTGATCTCTGGATACTGGCCCTCAGGGGGATCCTGCACTATCGTTTTCTCCGTGCTTAGACTGACAACGCTCCCCCAAGGTACGTTCAGAGAAGGACGGCCAAATGAGCGCCCCACAATAAGGTTTGTGACTTCCGCATAATGCGGGTCATCTTTGAAAACGAAATCCTTCAGTCTGCCAATTCTGATGCCAGACTGGGTCTGGACTTTCTTGTTAACGATCTGGCTTAGGAGGAAATATTGCGCGTCTTTTCCCTTCACGAGCGAGTTAATCTGATGGCGATCTCGTGTCTGATCCGATTTCACTGTCATTCGTGATTCCTCTGGGCCTTCTTGGTTATGTCTCACTTCAGCACAGTCATGGTTGCGAACTTGTAAGCAAGTATCAATACGAGGAATATCAAGTAGAGTCTCAGCATCAATAGGGCGAATCGGACGCCTCTGGACATTTTTATGCGCGGCTTAGAGTACTTGCGGTTGATCTCCCTTATCTTCTCAATCGACACTCTCAGCATGTTCCTCATTCTTCCACCTCTAACAATTCACTCATATTCACTTGAAGAGTTCCGGGAATAACGCGCTTACACCATAGAGTGTGGATAGGATAATTATCGCTCCCACTATAACTGATGCCACTATGTTTTGCAGGCGGGTGTTCTTGTACTTTCCCACCAGGTCCTCCTGGTTGAGAAGCAAGACCAGGAAAGTCAGTGCGGCGGGAAGCAGTGTCACGGCGATGACCTGGACGAAGAGAGTGATAAGGATCAGCGGTGCGCCGGGAATTAGGACTACGGCGCCGGCTCCAACTAAGATGATCAGTCGGAATAGGAAGAACCACGGCGCCTGACCGATCTTCTGATTCAGGGAATGCGCCCAGCCAAAGACTTCACCAAACGCCCAAGAGCTGGTTAGCGATATGCAGATGGCGCCCAGCAGCCCGGCATCGAACAAGCCGATGACCATGAACGTGCCTATGTACTTGTTAATTGGCATGAGTAATACGGCGGCTTCCGCGGCACTTTCAATGTTCACCCCTCTGAGGAGCGTGCCCGTAAGAATGATGATGAAAACGCCCACCGCTATGGTGAAGCATGAACCGATGGCTGTGTCCACGCGCTCCCAGCGGATATCCTTCTCCCGCAAACCCTTGTCCACCACGGCACTCTGCTGGAAGAAGATCATCCACGGGGCGATCGTGGTGCCGACGTTGGCCATCAAGAAAAAGAATAC
>JBEKGZ010000012.1:0-25972 GCA_050012535.1 Bathyarchaeia archaeon
GGACAAGTCGATAACGTCTTCAAGTATGGCCCGGACAAGGGCACGTGGTACTCTGACAAGTCGGGAACCGATGTCAAACTGGAGGATTTCGACCAAGTCGGAAAAGGCGCGGGCGTACTTTGGCGCGGGAGATACCCAGCGATCGTCATACGCGTTGACGAAAGCAAACTTCAAGGCGCAACAGCAACCAACGGGCTAATTGCTTTGGCAGCCTCATGCACTCATCTATGCTGCATAGCCACTTGGCATCTGGATCGACCGAACGAAGATGTGTTGTTCTGCAGATGCCATGATGGCGCCTTCGATCCTTACAATATTGTGAAGGACGTTATGCTCAACGGCGCCGAGTACACGGGAGCGAAGGTCATCGCAGGTCCGCCGCCGAGAGCTGCACCGATCATACCGATCGAGATCACAGATGGAAAGGTCGCAGGAGTTGCCAGCGACCTCGGACTCTACGATTTCTGTGGGTGAATCAGTCATGTCTTCAAGAACGAAAAGACTCTACGATTGGTTTGACAAACGCATCAACATCTCTCCGCTAATAGCAGAAGCGCAGAGAAGCATCAACTTCGCTCTGCCGAGCACCCACACACGACAGAACAGATCCAAGATCTTCTGGTTTGGCTACCCTTTCTACTACGCGGGCTCGATCTTGGCTTTCCTTGCTATTCTGCAAGGAATCACGGGCCTTCTTCTCGCTTTTCACTATGTGCCCTCTGCAGTCGGCGATCCGGGAACTCCGACGCAAGCGTACACGAGCGTGCAGAATATTATGAGGTCAGTTCCACTCGGGGCGCTGATTAGAGGTATCCATCAGTGGGGCGCGAACCTCCTCGTGGCCGCCCTCGTGATTCACGCGTTCTGGGCATTCTTCCGCAGCCCCTACAGGGTCGGAAGAGAGATCTCATGGGTACTGGGCGCACTCTCACTTGGCCTAGCACTTGCGTACTCGTTCTCTGGTTACCTTCTTCCTTGGGATCAACTTGGCTACTGGGCCGCAACTATTAGTGTGCAGATAATGAGATCGATCCCGGTTCTAGGCGACTTGATTGCGCAGATCCTTCTTGGTGGGACAACTCTGTCCCCTGTCACGCTCGTGAGGATGTACTTCTACCACGTGAGCCTTCTGCCCGTAGTGGCTATAGTTCTTGTCGGTGCCCACATCGGATTGGTTATGCTACAAGGTGTTTCGGAACCTGAGGAGGTCTGGAAGCCTGAGAAGACTGGTCAGGCATCGGGACAGAAGCAGGCGGGACCGCTCTTCGGTCCCTTCCTACCGCAGCAGATCACTCCGGTCCTGATACTTTCGCTTATCACGCTCGGAATTGTCATACTCCTAGGAGCATATGCCGTCCAGATGCCGGGCGACCCGGCGAACAGGTTCCTCACACCTCAGTTCATAGCGCCTGAATGGTATTTCCTCTGGGCCTATGGACTTCTCAAATGGGTCGGCTGGGTCTACGAGGTCGTACGTTTTGTCCCACCTGCCACAGTGTTCGGGATCGACCTGTTGAGCGCCAAGGTCATTGGCATTCTGGTCGCCGCCGGGATGTTCTTAGTTCTTGTCCTGATGCCTGTCATCGATCGTGGAGACGAGGTGCGTGTCCTGCGGAGACCATTGAAGACAGCCATAGGAGTCTGGGCTATTGGACTCCTTTCGACGCTAACCCTATACGCACTGAACGAGATCCTTTCGTCATATCTCTCCATTCCGATCGACACGATGAACCCCCTCCTGGGATCAATCGTTATCGTTGTTCCATTGGCGGTGGCGGTACCGTTCTACGTGATACTCCGTCGTCATGCCGCAAAGGCGAGCGCAAAGGCGAGCGCAAAGGGGGCTTAGGCTTGGACATTATCAGAGATGTCTTCCAGCATGTTCCCCTGCCCTTCGTGATCGCCTGGTATGCGATCGGCGTCATCAGCGCATACATCTTCATCACCGGAGTCAGAAGACATGTGCGAGCTTGGAGGCAAGGAAAAGCGGAACAGATCCAAGGAACTACGCTCTCGCGCCTGAAGAGACTCGTCTACTTCGGTTTGGCGCAAGGGAAGGTTCTCAACAAGATATACAATGGAACAATGCATGTCCTCATTTCGATTATCGGGTTCCTGCTGTTGCTGGGAATGTTCTTCCCTATCCTCGAAGGCGTTGTAGGCTACCTAGCTCTGCTCTTCGCTCTTGGATTGATTCTGCTCGAATACAAACGTCTCAGAGCTACGGGACCTCCTCTTGAAACGGCCTGGGAAGACTCCTTCGTCTTCGGCGTCATAGTAGCGATGGCGGTGTCCGGATTCCTCATGATGGGAGTCAACACTTGGGCCTGGAATTCCCCTGCTGGTCAGATACTCTCACCACTATTCACGCCACTGGGACCCAAAGTGCTCGTGGACCTCTACCCGAGCCTCTTTCTCCTTCACTCAGGGCTGGTATTCTCGCTGATTGCGTACGTACCGAACTCCCGTCTCATTCATCTGATTACGTCGCCGACGAGCGTCTATTGCACACCGATTACGATTAAGGGTGAGATGACCACACCGTTCGACCTCAAACAGATGATGGAATCCGGCAATTTCGACGTGAAAGTCGGAGCATCGCAGATTAACGACTTCACATGGCAACAGAAACTCAGCTTCGACGCTTGCACGTTGTGCCAGCGATGTTCAGACGCGTGCCCTGCAAAGGCCAGTGGAACGAAACTCTCTCCGATGCATCTCATACTGAAACTGAAGAACCTTGAACTCCAGTCTCCGGACGTTATGAGACAACTGCATGGACAAACGGTGGACGCAGAGGAGCTTTGGGCCTGTACCACATGTCGCGCCTGTGTTCAAGAATGTCCTGTTCTGATTCACCACGTCAATGCGATCTGCGATATGCGTCGACACTTGATGGCGGAAGGCAAAGTGGACAAGAAGAAACGCGACCTCCTGACTTTCCTGACAACGGTCGGCAACACATACGGACTCGGCAGTTCAGACCGAACAAAATGGGCAGAAGGACTTGATGTGAAATCCTATGGCGATGAGCCTGACCAGGAGTTCTTGTACTGGGTCGGATGCGCTGGCTCGTACGATACACGAAACCAGATGGTATCTCGCGCACTCGTCAAGATTATGAAGACGGCTCAAATAAAGTTCGGAATCCTAGGAAACGATGAGAAATGCAACTGCGAGGTTGCACGCCGGGTGGGTGAAGAAGGACGATTTCAGCAAACTGCAATGGAACTCATCGACCTGATGAACAAACGTGGCGTGAAGAAGATCGTTACCCAGTGTCCCCACTGCTACAACACATTCAAGAACGAATACCCCAGATTCGGCGCAACATTCCAAGTCATACATCATTCTCAGCTGATTGCGCAGCTATTGCACGAAGGAAAGCTGAAGCTCAAGAAAGGAATCGAACAATCCATCGCATACCACGACCCGTGCTACTTGGGTAGGTACAACGACGAATACGATGCCCCGCGAAATATCATTCGCACAGTCTCCAACGGAAGACTCGTTGAGCTTCCACGATCCCGTGCCAAGAGCTTCTGCTGCGGCGGAGGCGGAGGCAACACTTGGTATACGGTAGAAGTGGAGAAGAAGTGCAGCGTGATAAGGATCGATGAGGCTCAGCAACTAGCCCCCAACATCCTAGCGGCAGCTTGCCCCTACTGCATCTCCATGTTCGAGGACGCCTCAAAGGTACTCGGCACATCGGAGAAGATGCCTATCCGGGACATCGCCGAGCTAGTCGCAGACGGGCTGGAATAGTCAGTATCATAAACCCCAGCTGGCTATAGTGCGAGGCGCCCGGTGGAGGAGAAAACATGCCGAACATAATCGTGCTTGCCAAGCAGGTCTTCTACACACAAGACTTACGAATTGACCGGACCAACAAGAAACTCGTTACAGAGGGTGTGGCCCGCGTTATCAGCGAATCAGACAAGAATGCGATTGAGGAAGCCGTAAGGCTGAAGGAGAAACTAGGCGGAAAGATCACAGTGCTCACGATGGGACCAGCGCAAGCAAAGGAAGCGCTTCGTGAGGCCATAGCCATGGGAGCCGACGAGGGCTACATGCTGACTGGCCCCGAGTTCGAGAACTCAGACGCTCATGCAACAGCGGTCGCTCTAGCAGCGGGTATCAAGAAGATCGGACAGTTCGACACGATACTATGTGGCGAAACATCTGAGGATCAGTACTCGTTCCAAGTTGGACCTAGAACAGCCGAGATTCTGAACCTTCCACAGATAACCTACGCAGTCAAGATCACAATCCAAGACGGGAAGATCGTCGCTGAGAGAAGTCTTGAAGACACCTATGAGACAGTGGAGTCCAAGCTTCCAGCATTCGTCACGGTCTCGCGGGAAATCAACGAGCCGAGGCTTCCGACACTCATGGCCATAATGGCCGCTTCTAAGAAACCCATGACCCCTTGGACAGCTGCTGACGTTGGATTGAAGCCGAACGAGCTTGGCCGCGACGGTTCGCTGACCGAGCCTCTGAAAACAGCCGTGGCCACTGGCGAAAGGAAGAGGATCCTCATACAAGGCGAGCCCAAAGAGGCCGCGGAGAAACTTGCTAGCACGCTAGCAGGCGAAGGAGTGGTGAAGGTAACTTGACAAGCGCTGAGAAACATGAAGGAGTTTGGGTTTTCTCCGAAAACCCCGCAGTAGCACGAGAATTACTCTCGAAGGGACGGGAGCTCTCCGGCAAACTCGGAACCCATCTTGCGGCCGTCGTCCTCGGTGAGAACGTTGCGGAAACGAGCAAGGAACTCGTGGCTTTCGGCGCAGACAAAGTCTACACTGCCCAAGACGTGTCTTTGACGACGTTCGGCGTTCATCCATTCTCAGACGTATTGACCGAGATGGTTCGATCCTACAGGCCAGATGTCATACTTATCGGGGCAACGCGAAGCGGACTTGAACTCGCTGCTAGGCTTGCGGAACGGCTTAAGACTGGGTGCTGCACAGAATGCTCGAAACTGGACATCGACCCCGAGAAGAAGTGCGTGGTTGTCGACCGCCTTGTGCTTGGAGGTAATATTACCGAGACGCTAATCATTAGATCCAAACCGCAGATCTTCACTCTTCCGAAGGGAGTCTTCCAACCACTAAACAAGGATTCGAGTCGCACTGGAGAGACTATTCAAGTTCAAACGAAGATGGCCGAGTCCCCTGTGAAGGTGCTTGGCCGGAAGCCAAAGGAGTTCGCGGGTGTGAGAGTCACAGAGGCTGAGGCTATTGTCTCATTTGGACGCGGCCTAAAGAAGAAAGAAGACATCCCGATAATCGAAGAACTTGCGAAGACAATCAGTGGCGTCGTGGGCTGCTCACGACCGATCGCGGAGGACCTCAAGTGGCTTCCGATCGATCAGTACGTAGGGTTGTCCGGCCAGAAGGTTGCGCCGAAACTGTATCTTGCCTGCGGCATCTCAGGACAAATCCAACACATCACAGGCATCCAGAATGCTCGCGTCGTGGTGTGTGTGAACACGGACTCGAAGGCGCCGATCTTCGAGTATGCCGACTACGGAATTGTTGGAGATCTCTACAAGATCGTGCCAGCCCTAACTGAGGCCTTCAAACAGCTCTCGTCGCGAAAGTAACTCGATCTCCCACCGCTCCAAACAGTCTGAGATTAGGAACGTATCATAGTCAGCATCATCTTGAATTTCCCAGGCCCTACCAAGGCGTGCGGCTCGTTCGCTGGCATCAGAATCGCTTCGCCCTCCTCTAACCGGTAGCCCTTCCTAGAGATCGTAACCGTTGCTTCCCCATCGAGAATGCAGACGAGAGCATCAAATGGTGCAGTGTGCTCGCTTAGTCCCTGCCCTTCGTCAAAGGCAAATAGTGTCACAGTCCCCGTCTTCTTCTCCACTATTGTCTTGCTCACTATGGCGCCCTCTTGGTAACTGACCAGGTCAGTCAGCTTGGCAGCTTCTCCCGTCAAGACTCTCCGATCGGGATCCCGTGTGGTGTCCGTCATGTGATGGGCACTCTCCGTGGATCGATACAAGAGCAAGACAGACATCTATAGGCAATGTGGCTTACTCTAATTGGGTAGGCCAAGCAAGAACAGGAATGCTTGATACGATTTGATAGTGGGACGTTGAGGGTCGAATTGGAAAAGCTCAGAACTCCTCACCTAGATGATGTTTACGCGGCTAGGGATGTCGTGAACCGCTATCTCAAACCAACCCCGCTTCTCTACTCACGTCGACTTTCGAAGCTTCTTGAATGTCAGATCCACTTGAAGCTGGAGAATCTCCAGCCGACGAGAGCGTTCAAGGTGCGGAGGCATCCACTATGTGGAGAGAATGAAGGAACAAGCGCTCAGCCGCGGAGTCATTACGGCGTCGACTGGAAATCACGCCCAATCGGTCGCTTACGCAGGCATGCTGTTCGGTGTGAATGTGAGAATCGTCATGCCTCATGGAGTCCCGCAGATGAAGACCGAGGCCGTCAATAATCTAGGTGCCGAGGTGATCTTGCACGGCAGCTACTATGAAGAGGCGCGTGAGTACGCGGAGAAGCTTGCCTCCCAGAGAGGATTCCTGTATGTGCACGGAATCAATGAGCCGCTGCTGTACGAAGGCGTCGGAACCATGCATCTTGAAGTCTTCGAGGAACTTCCAGGCATGGATGTAGTCATAAATCCGATTGGCGGCGGATCAGGAGCCTCAGCCGCATGCATAGTCTACAAGAGCCTGAATCCCCGCATCAAAGTGATAGGCGTACAAGCCGAAGGCGCACCAGCCTTCTACCATTCATGGAAGAAAGGCGCCGTCATGCCCGCTGAAGGTGTGAACACGACTGCAGAGGGTCTTGCAACAAGCCGAGCATACGAGCTGCCCCTGAGAATTCTGAGAGAGAAGCTAGATGACATAGTACTTGTGAGCGATCAAGAGATGAAACAAGCTGTCCGGACCATTCTGCAGGAAACGGGACAAGTAGCAGAGCTGTCAGGCGCCGCATCCACCGCCGCAGCTTTCAAGATCAAGAAAGACCTGGCCGGAAGCAAGGTTGTGCTCATGCTTACTGGTGGCAACATAGAACCCGAGCAGCTTGCGCGGATCCTGCGGGAACAGACATAGATGCGGTGAGGATCAAGCTTCGGTCCTGCTGGATTCAGCGATGAACGGGAGCGAAAGGATCGAAGAAGATAGCAGGCTAATCGTCAGGCGAGGATCGAGCCCGAGTTTGGCTAGAGTCCTGCCCTGCATATCTATGTCGTCTGCCTTGCTCAAGATCGAAGCAACATCAAAGGTTCGAGCGATTGAGAAGATCTTCTCGAGTCGGCGGTCCGGGAGCCTGAAGAGCATCCTCCGAATCCGCCGCATTGCGTTGAGATCACGCCCTATCTCGCGCTTCCATCGCGTCTCATAGTCTGCGAGAAACGACTCAGAAATGTCCCCCACTCTGGAGGCATCGTAGGCGACCCTGCCGGCGATCCTTCCGCAGATGAGGCTGAACACAATTCCTCCGCCAGTTGTAGCTTTCACCTGTTGCGCCGAATCGCCTACGTTCAACATGCCTGGAGAGTAGGTCTTGGGAATCGGGCCGCCCAAAGGTATGGGATGATAAGAGACGTCGCCTCGTTGCACGTTCTTCAGTTTCTTAGAGGCGATGGGATGTCTCTTCATGAATCTCTCTAGAAAGAGGCGCGGATTGCCCTCACGAGTCGCTAGTCCAACCTTTGCGGAGCCGTCTCGCCAAGGAATTAACCACGCGAAGAACCCGGGCGCGTAAGCGGATCCAAGATATACCTCGACGAGGTCTTCGTTTATGTCTTCCACATCATTTAGGTGGACTTGGGCGGAGTTCACCCACATTGGTTTGCGCCGCTCGCCTTTGGACCGCAGACGTGTCAGTGTTGGCGACGCACCTTCGCAATCCACAATGAGCTTGCAACTGAACGTTTGTGGCTTGGCACCTGCTGAGACCTGTACATGGAAGCCGTCGTCGTCCGATGCGAGGGCCGAGGTCGCTCTTGAACTGAACTTCAACTGCGCTCCTGCCTTCTGGGCTCTGTTCGCTAGGTGCTCGTCGAAGGCTATGCGGTCGAGAACCCATGTCACCGGGGTCTGGCGCTCAAGATGGAGAACCTGCCCGGATGGCGAATGGAACACTGCACCCCGAATCTGGTTTTTGATTATGTGGCTGGGTAGTGAGAAGCCTAGACGCTTCATGCTGTTGATTCCAACATGCCCCGAGCAGTGTGAAGGGACCCCTGCTTGGTCGTGTTCCTCCAGCAGGAGCACTCTGGATCCTAAGGAGGCGGCTGTCTCGGCAACCGTAGCGCCGGCCACACCGCAACCGACCACAATGACATCGGCGTCGAAATCCACTGGATATGCACGCCTCGGTTGGGAACGACCTAGCCATACGCTAGGTAGACGTTCGGAGGCCGATTCTAGTAGATAAGGCTCGTGAACACACGCGGGATGCTGAGCTATGCCTGTTTTGCCGCAACCAGTTCTACTCGTCTCTTCCCTTTCATGAGACGCGAGACGCGTAGCACACCGTTGATTTCGAGCTTGAGGAGGATGCTGTTGAGTTCACGGAAGCTGATTTCACCGTAGCTCTCCTTGACTTGATCTAGTAGATCACCGTCGGTGAGCGGCCCTTTGCGTTGCAGAGCCTCAACTACGACTAAGTTGAGGGGGCGAGGCCCCCAGACCTTGTTCATCGAACTCTCCTGGACATGTCCTATGAGATAATCGCAGTTGGAACAACCCGCTCTTTTCTGGATCGTTCTGAGAACTGTGAGTAGTAATCTTCCATCTTCTCATTGATGCTGGGTTTGATCGTTTCCATTGCCTGGTCGAAGTCTTTGCGCGTAACCTCTTTGGCATCTACGCTGTCTCGAAGCGCGGTCATCGCTGCTTCCCTGCAGAGGGCCTCAACATCTGCTCCAGAGTACCCTTTTGCCTTCTCCGCGATCTCTTGCAAGACCACGTCCTTTGAGAGAGGCATGTCGCGGGCGTGGATTTTGAAGATCTGCATGAGCGCTCTTGTGTCTGGTGCTGGTACGTCAATCAGCCGATCGAACCTGCCCGGTCTCATGACTGCGGGGTCCAGTATGTCAGGCCTATTGGTCGCAGCGATTACGACAACGTTCTGGAGTGATTCTATGCCATCCATTTCCGTGAGAAGTTGGCTGATTACACGCTCGGTCGCTCCAGAGTCGGAATACCCCGCTCCTCTTCTGGGGATAATCGAATCGAGTTCGTCGAAGAAGATTATTGCAGGCGCCGCAGTCCTTGCCTTCCTGAAGACCTCTCTGATTGCTTTCTCAGATTCCCCGACCCACTTGGAGAATATTTCCGGTCCCTTAACTGAGATGAAGTTGGCCTCGCTTTCTGTTGCGACAGCGCGTGCGAGCAGGGTCTTGCCACATCCTGGTGGACCGTAGAGTAATATGCCCCTGGGGGGTTTGATGCCCATCCTCTTGAAGACCTCTGGCTTCTTCAGGGGCCATTCGACCGATTGGACTAGCTCGTTCTTGATCTTGTCAAGTCCTCCGACTTCTTCCCAATGCACTGATGGTACCTCCACGTAGACTTCCCTCATTGCGGTGGGGGTGATCTCTCTGTACGCGGACAGGAAGTCGTCTTCCTGCACTACCATTCTATCCAGTATCTCGGGTGGAACTCGTTCCTCCTCTAGATTTATCTCGGGCATGTATCGCCTGAGAGCTTTCATCGCTGCTTCTCTTGAGAGCGACGAGATGTCAGCTCCCGTGTACCCGTGCGTAATGTCCGAAAGGCGTTTGATATCAACATCTTCAGCGAGCGGCATGTTCCTAGTGTGTATTTGCACGATTTCGTTGCGCCCTGCCTTGTCAGGAACGCCTATCTCTATCTCCCGGTCGAACCTCCCAGGACGCCTCAACGCCGGGTCAATCGCGTTGGGCCTGTTCGTTGCTCCAATGACTATGATGTTGCCTCTAGTTCCCATTCCGTCCATGAGTGAGAGAAGCTGCGCAACAACTCGCCGTTCAACCTCACCAGTGACTTCTTCACGCTTCGGTGCAATCGCATCCATCTCATCAATGAACACGATGCTCGGCGCGGTCTCCTGTGCCTTCTGAAATATCTCTCGAAGCCTAGCTTCAGACTCGCCGTAGAATTTCGACATTATCTCTGGCCCGGAGATCACGTAGAAGTTTGCATCAGACTCGTTCGCAACCGCCTTTGCCAGAAGTGTCTTGCCGCACCCCGGAGGACCGTAGAGGAACACTCCTCTAGGCGGTTCGATGCCAAGCCTCTGGAACAATTCTGGATGTCGGAGAGGAAGCTCGACCATCTCTCTGATGCGTTGTATCTCTTCATGAAGGCCCCCGATGTCTTCGTAGGTGATCATCGAGATGCCTTTTTTCTCCGGTGTCGGCTCGCTGAGGACTTGTACGTGGCTTGTCTCAAGTATCTTCACCGGGCCGTGCGGTCTGGTCCGCGTAACTACGAGCGGGACCGCGCTTCCGAATATGGATAGCAGAGTCATGTCGCCTTCAACGAACGGCATGTCCATGAATCTGCGTTTCACGAAACTGACGAATTCTTCGTCTACGCTTAGCCTAACGTCGGTGGGAGCGAAGATTATCGCCTGGGCCTCTTTGACATCAGCTTTCTTCAGGACTACGTACTCGTTCAGTGCTACGCCCGCGTTTCTTCTGATGAGGCCGTCCATTCGTACGATCTCTTCACCCTGGTCTTCTGCGTAGGCGGGCCAAGCGACGGCGACTGTCATTTTCTTACCGTGAATCTCTACAAAATCACCCGCAGTGATCGTGAGCTTCTGCATCGTCTCGTTGTCTATCCTCACTTTGCCGTGTCCGACGTCTCTTTGCCTTGCGTCGGCTACTCTCAACTGTATGTCTTTTCCAACCATCTCTCTTCATTCCTTGATCTTGATCGTGATCGAGCCCGGCTTTCCCATCGTTGCCGATCTAGCCGGAGCCTGTTACTATAGGTAACGGTTCATGGATATAAGCGTTACTTTTAGTAACAAACCTCAGGTCCGCCAGACATTGACGACCTGGATCTCACCAACATTCTCCACGGACTTCAGCGCCTCTTCAACCTTGTCCATCTGTCCCTCCGCATCAGGCATTGCGACCCTAGCAACCAACGCAACAAGCCCAAAAGCTATGGGCTCCTCATCAAACCTCGCAACCGCCGTCCCGGCTGGCAACGCCTTCTCCACCTTCTTCCTTAGTTCCACAAGGTCAACCGTGGTTTCGGTAGGGAAGATCTTGATTTGTGCAATCACCTTAGCCAAGCATAGTCACTGCCTATGGCCCAGTGAATCCGCATTTCGCACACTTGTAAGGTCTGCCGAAAGTCCTGCACTTCTCACAACGCCACATGGTGACTTCACCACAATTCGGACAGGGGAAGCGCACCGCGCCTTCTCCAGGCATTATGGTTCTCGAACACCAAGTGCAGGTGGGCATTCGCACCGTTTTTGTTTCACTCAATTCCAACGCCTTCTTTTCCTACAGGGCACCCGCCGTCGTTTATTTATCCGTTGCTCGGGCCGCACTGATCCGATCCGCCCACGCGAGACTGTCAACCGAGACTTATTCCGCGGGATAGGATTGATACTGTAGACCGACAGGCATATCTCGTCGTCTCGCGGGTGGCTATTTCTGACCGCTGTAACCTGCTCGCAATAGAGGGTGTGACATGCTTGAAGATCGACACCGTCTGCGATTTGAGCAGCTTTAGACGGTTCATGATTGTGAGCACATGTGATTCGTTCATTCCGGACGACTATGTCGGCGATGAGGGCATCTTCCCCGAGAGGGCTGCAGAGAACGGAACGATGTACGTCGAGGCTGAGGACAAGGAGACCATTGAGCAGGTCAGAGACATAAGATTCACCAGGGTCTCGAACGTGCTCGGGATCATCTACAACTCGAAGAGCGGAAACACTCATCTAAAATGGAGACAATCCAAAGGCGACCTGGGAAAGCTCACCGGCGAGGCGAGCACGAACACGATTGTGAACTTGAGCACGGCGGGCGCATTGAGAGAAGGATACGCCAGGCAATACCGTACGCCGACCGAAGATAACGCCCTAAAGGGGCTAGGAGACTGACTCGATAGCACGCCGCGAGTTCCTAGACGCCAAGATAGCTACTGATTCTTCTCTGGAAGAAAGCCTCTTTCAGCATGTGGCTACTTTGCATCCAGGCTTTGCGTGGAATACTCAAGTTCGATAAGCCGAACTCCAGCGCCGAGTTGAAGTTGTCGAATCTCCGCGGGTTTCTTGAAAGAGCCGCTCTCACGCTCTCTCTTACATTCCAGACTCCAACAGGCAGAATGTATCCCGGGTGGATCTCTCTCAGAACCAAAGCTGAACTCTGTCTCCTTTCTTTTGTGAGGTGCTCTGCGATCGCAAGTCGACAGGCGTAGTAGCAGCCACCGATGCTAGCGTAGGTGGTCCTTCCTTGGTACCCCTCGTGATCGCCCATCATTGCAGGATAGTCCGCGCCTTCATTCCAGGCCGTCCCAGGGAACCAGGCTTCTATCGACTCGTAACACCATTTCTCGGGCATTAGCATCACAATGTACCGGTTGTCGATATACTGGAAAGTATGAACACGGAAGTCGTCTATTGTGGGAAGATGCTTGACCTCATCGAGTATCCGTTCCGACACTGTACTGTCGACGGCGGTTATGCTCCAGCGGGTCGGGACAAGCTTCCTTCTTGACCCAATTCCAAACATGCCCATGCTGAGAGCTCTCTGTATCCGGGTGACTTGCACGCCGCTCTCGTGTAGGCCGGCTATCGCGTCTGCAGCATTCAGATCTCGATCATAGTATGCCTTCTCAACCCGCCTATCCGCCTTGACTCCCCAAGCTTGAAAACTCCTGAGCGGGGCCGAGGGACCGAAGGGCTGTACCTCATCGCTCAATGTCAGAGGGCCTCCGGGTTTGCTTGCGAATCGAGCTTCCGATTCCGCAGGGGTTGCACTCATGGTGAGCTCTTGGAGGCGATCTACTATCCCGAAGGGCTCCTGCGCGGTGAATATGCTGACACGAGTCTTTCCCCTGACCAAGGAGTATCGCATATCGACGATCTCCTGTATGGTCTTGCCGAGCCAAAGCTCAGGCGTATCGAATATCGTCGTGTCCCCGTGGTAGGGGGGTATCAAAGGACCAACAGATACGCGAGGATATCCGAATCTGCCCACAAAGACCCCGGGCGGTGTAGAGCCATCTATCACTTCAGAGGAAACAAGGCTGCCGTAGGTTGCTATCGCCCTTGCCTTGGCTAATAGCGGACAAGAGAGCTTCCCACAGAGCATTCTTCCTCCTCTACAACGCACACAGAGATCCGCAGATGGACCCCGAACCACATGAAGGCCCTTCAGAGTGTCGCGTTGTTGCCCTATGCCATCGGATAGGAAGTCGTTGACCCATAGCAGTTCAGAGCTCAAATAGGAGCAACCTTGACGGCCCGATCACACATCCATGCATGATGGAGGCTATTTTAAAGTGCAAGAGATAGGTGAAATTGATGGTCATTCCTTCGACGCCCCCTACCCGTAAGACACTCGCAACAGCCTTTACCGAGTCTGAGCAAGATTTCGATTGAGGCTGGTGCTTTGGGGGTAGACCTAGGCGAAGTCTTGCACAAGCGGAAGATCCTTTTGGATGACCTATCGGGCAAAAGCCTAGCCGTCGACGCATACAATACCCTATACCAGTTTCTTGCAATAATCAGACAGCCTGATGGCACACCCCTAATGGATAGACAGAGGAGAGTAACGAGTCACCTCAGCGGAATCCTCTATAGGACTGCGAATTTGGTCGAGAAGGGAATCCGAATCGCCTACGTCTTTGACGGACAGCCACCTGAATTGAAGGAGATGGAGATCAAACGTCGGCGGAAGGTCAGAGAAGAGGCGACCGTGAAATACGAAGCTGCACTCAAGGCCGGAAGCACTGAGGATGCAAGAAAGTACGCCCAGGCCACTGCAACAGTAAAAGAGCTCATGATCGAAGATTCGAAGAGACTACTCAAGGGTCTGGGTATCCCATGGGTTCAAGCCCCCTCTGAAGGCGAAGCACAAGCGGCCCACATGGCCCTCAAAGGCGACGTCTGGGCTGCAGCATCTCAAGACCACGATTCTCTGCTGTTTGGAGCACCACGCATGGTAAAGAATCTCACCATGTCCGGAAGAAGAAAACTCCCCAACAAGCAGGCATACATCGAAATCGAACCTGAAATCATCGAACTCGCTGAGACCCTCGCTGATCTGGGCCTCACTCGTGAGCAACTAGTGGACGTGGGGATACTCATCGGCACTGACTACAATCCCGACGGCATCAAAGGGATTGGACCTAAGACCGCATTGAAATTGGTTAAGGAATTTGGGGACATCACAACAATTGCAGCTCGAACTGCCGATCTTGAACTGCCTGAGAATGTCAACAGGATCAAAGAATTCTTTCTGAGGCCGGATGTCAGGTCTGATTGCACACTCAACTGGACAAAACCGAACGTCAACGAGGTAGTGGACTTCCTCTGCAAGGAACGAGATTTCAGCGAGGACCGCGTTAGAAAGGCTCTGGACAGAATGGAAGCGGGCATAACAAGGCCAGCAACGAAACCCACACTCGATCGCTATTTCGGCTAACACTATTCTTTTCCGTGAGCTTGTTTAGGCTTGGCATCCGCTTCCTCATTTGGTTTCAAACGCCAAACAGATCACATGCCAATTTCAAGGTACGGTAATGACCGACTCGTTCAAACAAACGAACATTCTTTGTGCTATGCCAGATTCTTGCCATGAACATTGCACGGTCTCAGAAACAAGGCCTTACCCACGCCAGCCAAGTCTCCCTCTGAGAGGCACAAATGCAACGCCGCCTAGGTTCTCACGTGTCAATTTCCCATCGTCTGCCTTTCTTATGCGAAAGAGTTCTTGAAAGAAGTGCGGTGTTCCAATCGGTATCAGCAGGACGCCGCCCGGGCCAATTTGCTCTTCCAGCGGAGATGGAATATCGGGAGCGGCGCTCGTCACGATTATCACGTCGTAGGGTCCATGCTCTGAGAGACCGACAGAGGCGTCCCCGTGAACTACGGTGACTCTGCTCACATATCCTGCCTTCTTGACGTTGGTTCTCGCGAATTCTGCGAGTTCTTTGATTATCTCAACCGACCAAACATGACCCCATTCGCGTTCTGACCGATCGCTGGGAGCGACGACCTCCGCGTAGACGCAACTCATGTACCCGCAACCGCCGCCAACTTCGAGCACTTTCTGGCCCGGCTTCATTTCAGCATACTCGCAGAATAGGGCCGTCATGTGCAGGGCGCTTGTTGTCTGTCCATGGCCGATGGGAAGCGGTGAGTCAACATACGCGTACGGCATTTCTTCAGTTCGCAGGAACAGTTCGCGGGGAACTGTCATCATCGCACGAGCGACGCGGTTGTCGTGTAGAACTCCTTCTGATCGAAGCGCCTCGACCGCTCTTCTCCGCTCCTCAGAGAAGTCCATCAAAGCCTGGCGCCCGATCCACACAGCGCCTAGAGTGGGGCACCAATAAAAGCCTTAGAAGTCATCACAGACGACGGAGGAGCAATACCGTCGTGCGGATCGCTGAAGTCATCCAAGCCTTGGGACACCCTAAGATCAGTGCGAAGCATCCGACTACATTGGAAATCACGAAGGAGGACCGTCTCACGGAGAGGGGAGATTGCATAATCGCCACCTGCGCCTCTAAAGGGTGTGTTGATCTCTCAACTGAGTTCTCGAAGCTGATGAGGAACAACGAGACGCATGTTACACTCAGGATGGAGGCAGGAAATCGCATTGAGACGATTCACGGAAGGGGAGACACTAGGCTTACACTCGATCATCCGAGGGATATGGTTGCACGCAAGAGCAATTATGTCTGTCACAGAACCATTATGATTCTGGCAGACAAGTCCGCCTCGGACTTGGACCGCGAATTAGTCAGGGTTCTGCGCGATCCGCGTACGAGAATCCGAATCGAACTCGTCGCAGAACTCTAGACCTGTGACCCTGCCTAGCCTACACGTGCGTCGACGGCAACCTGAAAGCGGCACGGTGCGACCTCTTTTACGGTCCTGACAGCTAAGATTGACTTCAACTTTCTCCCTGACGCTTCAATCTGTCGCTTGAGCTTCCCCGAGGCGGCTTCATGCGGGTTCTCATCAGATTCGAATGAGTAGAAGTGAATCACTCCTCCCTTTTCGCTGAGGCTTGAGCAGGCGACATCGACGAAGCTCAAGGCTTCCCCAGGGAGATTCATGATAAGCCTATCCGCCACTCCAAGGAGATGGGATCTGACAACTTCTCGAATATCACCCATTATTGGTCTGACGCTACGGAGGACTCTGTTACCAAGTACGTTTGAGACCAAGAACTTGAACGCTGCAGGGTTGGCATCGACCGCGTACACTGTGGACAAGGGTTGCTTTCTTGCCACAAGAATGGAGTAAGGGCCCACTCCTGCAAACATATCGACTACCCTTTCGCCGGGTTTGACCTGGCAGGCAATTCGCAAACGTTCATGGCTAAGTCGGGTGCTGAAGAAAACCGTCCTAACGTCCAGCTCGTAAGTGCAACCGTGTTCCTTGTAGCAGGTCATCGAATTATCCTCACCTGCGATGAGTCTTAGTTCCCTAGTTCTGTAATCGGAAGAGAATGCCCCGGCCTTCGCCATCACGGTACGAACACTGGGGCAAAGCTCTAGGACTCCGGCTCCAATGAGCTCTTCAACAGGAACCAGTTCATCAGGCAGCTCAATGATCGCTATGCGTCCTATCACCTCGAATGACTTTGGGACGATCGCAAGAAGTTCGGGCGGCAGATCAATCTTGACCGCCTCCGTCAACGTTCGATGGCGTTGTGACCTTTCGCCGAACTCCCGATCCTCAACTCTGATTTGGTCCAATGCATCCGAAAGGCGGCCAGACTCCAACTCGTCGACGGAACGCACAAGTGGGATACACAGCTCATTATCCGTTGAGAAGATCCGGAGTGAGTGGTCAATCAAGCGCATATTCCGAGTTGTGTTGACAGCGGTCTGACCCTTGTCCAGAGCGACGACAAGAGCGGGTGCCTTGACCATTTCAGTGTTCTCTCGCAGATTCCTAGTCCTTATACGCACGGAGATTTCAATCTTGCAAGAAGCCTAGCGGATTATCCTGCCCACGCCTGTACCCACAGAGGGGTCTTAGGGACCGCTCGACAATGCTAAATACGCTGAATGGTTCACAAGTCACTTGTGGAGACACTCTCTTGGTCAAGTGGCATCGCCGGGAAGAGGTTGCTGGAAAGGAGATCATAGACGGCGACGCAAAGAAGATCGGCACGGTCAAGGACTTGGCATGGTCGAATGACGGCAAATTGGCCATCATTGTAGAAAGGGGGAAGGAGGAAGAGTCTTACCTTCCGTTTGACCAAGTCGAAAAGATTGGAGACGTGGTCTTCGTAGAGGGCTCCACTTCACTGGAATCAGTTCCAATGAAGACCTGTCCAGTGTGTAAACACAAGAATCTCCTTGACGCGAAATTCTGCCAGAAATGCGGCAAGACCCTGGAAGAGAAAAAGTGAATCAAGGGGCTTGGAATAGCCCATTGTCGATAGGACTTCGGATCCCGGAGTCCCCCGGCCGCCTGGCAGGCACGATAGTACATGGGCGTTCCGCATAGGGAACGCTAATATACCACGAGATCATGCCAATCTCTAAGGGACAACCGTGAATCAAAGCACTATCACAACATCCCAAGCATCTCACACCGCAACAATTATTCGACGGACATCGCGGCCATGCAGCCTACTACCCAAAGCAGTCCACGGCATCACTGATGAGCTCGGAGTCACCTTCCAGATCGACAGAACAATGCTACCAACAAGATCACGCGAAACTCAAATCGGTTCCTCCACCTCCGCCAACCGAACTCCTGATCTCATACCCCCGCATCAGCCCATGAACCTGATCACACCGACAAGAAACCCTATGCCAGTGGAACTACGCAAGTACTCCAAAACAGTGCCCTCGCCGACTCTCTCATTATCCACCACGGCTATTCGAATCTGGCGAATAGACAGATGACCTTTGCAAGATCGACACGACAAATGCAACCTAACCGGTCCGACATAGGTCCGCACGGACCGTGACTCTCACCCCGGAGTCACGGTCCCCCACCACACCTCAAGAACCTCGTGCGATTCCAAGCGCTCTCTTCCGGAATGGATTCTCTTAAGTGCGTGACCAGATGTTCTAGTTGGAAAGACCGACGGAGGTTCTGAATTGTCTTCTGACGTTTGGCAAGCTAGAATTGACCTTTGCGTTGACAAGGAATTCAAGGCTTACTGGATCATGCTGAGACTCCGAAGTGACTCCGGCGAAGAAAAGAAACATATGAGCATCCTAATTCCTAAAACGGCTCTATCTGACGCCCTCCAACGAGCATCAGACTTTGAGGAAAAAGGCTTTCATGAGAAAGCTGAAGAACCACCTGACTTGTCAGAAGCCGAGAGTGACTGATCGCCAGAAAGGCAGCATCAGGTCCAGAACCACATACTCATATCTTTGACAACCGTTCTGACTGCATTATAGAGACGATCTCACTTGCTCATAGCGCACATATCAGACATGCACTGCGGATTCGAGTTCCAGCGATCGGCGTTCGAGCAGGCCGCTCGCGAAATCAATAACCTCGATCCTGATGTAGTTGTGGTTACGGGAGATCTCACTGAGAGTGGCCTCCTAAGCCAATATCGAGAAGCGAGGAAGAGGCTGGACGGCCTCAACTGCAAGAACGTCGTCTTGACGAGCGGAAACCACGACTATCGTTCAACTGGTTACCTCCTCTTCAAGCAAGCCTTTAGATTCAGAAGAACAGCGATGATTGACGACACCATGATGATCGTCGTCGGAACGGCCAGGCCTGAGAGAGACGAGGGTGAGATCGGTCATCGTCAAGTAGTCTGGCTCCAGCAGATTCTGAAGAGATACAAACGAAAACGTAGAGTAGTCATTATGCATCATCACTTGGTGCAAGTCCCTGACACTGGCCCTGACACCATCCCTATCATTGATTCTGGAGACGCCTTGCGAGCACTCATTAGATCCAAAGCCGATCTAGTGCTCGGCGGACACCGACACAGACCGTGGATGTGGAATGTTCAGGATCTCCCAATACTCCACGCAGGGAGCGTCTCCTCGGAGCGACTCAGAGGATTCTTCCACAACTCATACAACATAGTTGAAATCAGCAAAGATGAGGTGAAAGCCAGACTCAAAGTCGTTGGCGGGAAGTCTATCAGTTTCAAGGAAGTTCTGGAGAAGACGCTAGGAATAGAAGTCTAGGATACAGCAGCCTTCAGGTCTGGCTCCACGTGAACCAAGACTCTGGAGGCGCCCTCGATACGCCCGCGCAAGACACTCTCGATTCCCGTGGAGAGCTCGTGCGCTTCCGACACTGACAGTTCCGCGTCAAGAACACAAGTCAGCGTGAGATGGAGTCCATCTTCAGCGCTGTGAACCGCAATGTCGCGACAGCGCTTCACACCCGGCACCTGCAACGCAGTATCTCTGACAGCTTTCACGATGCGCTGAGATTCCAATGTCACGTCTGCACTGGTGAGCGGCATCTCTTCCGCTGACTCTATGTGCGTTACGACTTCAGCGACCTCACTAATACTCGCCTTGATTGCTGATTCTAGCTTCGTTGCGATCCCATGTGCAGTCTCGAGGCTGGCGTCAGGATCAGCCTCAAGATGCATCTCGACGTGAAGCCCGTTCTCCGCGTCATGGACTTCCAAGTTGTGAATCCCCCTCACCCCATGAATCTGACTCGCGACTTTCCTGACTTTCTCTGCCAATCCCGTCTCTGGCTCCATAGTGGGACGAGTCCTTACGACAATGTCGCTGTTCGGTTCCAGTTTCCTAATGGCCTGCTCAACCTCAAGCGCGATAGCGTTGACCCGGTCAAAGCTCGCCGATCGATCGACGTAAACCTGCAGGTCAACGAAGGTTTCCGCTCCGGATGGTCTAACCCTCACCCGACCGCATGAATGAACACCTGGGATTCGAAGGACTTCCGATCGAATGGCTTCGGCCAGTCCCTCAGGTGCTTTGTCTAGGAGCACTAAGACCGTGCGTTTGCCGAGCCTCAGGCTCAAAACAAGCACCACAACTACCACCCCAAGAGCTGCCAATGGATCGGCGACCCGGAACCCAAGGCGCAGGAAGAAGAGCCCAGCAATCACGGTCAGGGAACTCAAGATGTCGGTTCTAAAGTGGAGCGCATCAGCTTCAAGCGCTTGGCTCCGGTATTTCTTCGCAACTCGTGAAAGAGCCCGAGATCTCGAGAAATCTAGAACTATGGAGATTGCCATGACCGCAAAGCCCAGCAGACTCGCTTCAACGTATGTCTCTCTGAAGAACAGGCGCTGCATCGCCTCATAGCCTATCCAAGCGCAAGTTGCCAGAAGAAGAAGCGTCTCAACCAATGCAGAGAAGCTCTCGTACTTCCCATGGCCGTAGAGATGGTCCTCATCGGGAGGCTTGCTTGAGGTCCTCACCGCATAGACGGTTGTGGCAGCCGCGACCAAGTCGAGGCCTGAATGTAGCGCCTCGGAGATTATCCCGAGACTATTTGTCATGATACCGACGATTGCCTTCAGAGATGTCAGAGCCACTGCTACCAGAAGGGAGGAGACCGCGACTCTATTCTTCTGTTGGGATGATCCCACTTCCAAGCCTCCTCCGTTTTTCTGACTAATACGAGAGAAAGGTTAGGATCGATAGCGAACGGTAAAAGGGTTTTTGAGTCTCCTTCAAGAGCAAATTGACAGTTCTGATCGACATGAAACAGGCGCGCTCGATATACATGGAAAGAAGAATCATGGACCTTCCGCTGTTGAAGAGGTTCATTCGAGCGCTTGATGAAGACGAGGGAATACGAATAGAGGGAAACCTACCAGACTTAGCGAATGGTGGGTACATCTTCATCGGATTTTACAGAGACAGCTACTGCGTCAATCTATGCGATCGAATCCGAGACAGGCAGTCTCAGAAGTACACGGTCGGATCTAATGACAAGTGGTTATATTTTGAGGAATTCAATGCCCTGTGGAAGTTCCTACGACCCCTAATTCGGAAACCGTTGAGGGCATGGCTTTACTAGGCGACGAGCACGCCGATAACATTAGCCATGGCCAGCACTCTCTTCGCCACGGCTTGACATGTGTTAGCCTCGAATTCCCGGCGAGTCCTAACCTGGCTACTTGCACCGCGCAGAAAGGTGGATAGGACTTTCAGAGCCTTTGTGGTGTCGAAGTCATCATCCATGGCTGATATGAAATTGTCCTCAGCACGCGACAGATCTCCCAACAGTCGCAGGTCAGGTTTACCTGCCCCCTTCCCTGATGAACAGGCACTCAACCTATCCATGGTCTCTCGCATCAATAGAAGACCTTTTCTGGCTTCGAGAAGCTTGCTCTTGCAGAAATTAGCGACTCGCCGATAGTGCACATTCGCGAAGAAGAACCTCAGTTCTTCTGCAGTATAGTCCTTAAGCGCGTCTCTTATCGTCACCACGTTTCCAAGCGACTTGCTCATCTTCACGCCGCCGACATTGAGCATCCCTGTGTGAATCCAATACTTGACGAAGGACTCCTCGTTGGTTAACGCCTCGCCCTGTGCTATCTCGGCCTCATGGTGTGGAAAGACAAGCTCAGCTCCACCGACGTGGATGTCGTATGATGAACCAAGATACTTCATCGCGATCGCGGTGTCCTCTATGTGCCACCCTGGTCGGCCCAGACCCCATGGAGAATCCCAAAGGGGCTGTTCTTCGAATTTCCTCCAGAGCGAGAAGTCTTCCGGGTGATGCTTGGTTGAGCAGAGTTCGAGACGCCGAAGTCTCAGATCAGCCTTGCTTTGATGAGAGAGCTGCCCGTAGGTGGCAAGTCTTGAGACGTCGAAGTAAACTCCGGTCTCCGTCTCATATGCGTAGCCGGAGGAGATCAACTGTTTAATTTGCCGGATTATCTCTGGAATGTGATCTGAGGCTCGCTCGAATCTGTCAATCGTGTTGATCCCTAGAGACTTCATGTCTTCTAAGAACGACTTTTCGAAGATGCTGGCAATCTCTTTGACACTTTTGCCTGTCTCATTGGACTTCTTGATTATCTTCTCATCGATGTCTGTGATGTTCATTAGAACATATGGACGATATCCTTTGAAGCGCAAGTACCTGATCATCATGTCCACGGCAAGGTACGTTCTCGCGTGGCCAAGATGTGCGTAGTCATAGACCGTAGGCCCGCACACGAACGCCTTGATTTCTTGTCCCTCTGGATCCGGCAGCTCGTCCTCACGCATTGTGAGGGTATTAAAGACCCGTAACAATCTTCACTATCCCGCGCCGTTTCAATGTACTAATGTGTAGTCTGCTGATCCTGTCGCTGCTTCTATCGTTTTCCCCGTCAGAAAGCCCTATCCTGATGAACATAAGACCTAAATTGGCGTCTCAACGCACGAGGAAAACCAGACGCACTCCACAACCTATTGGATTGCTACCTAGCTCGCTCCAGACGAAAACCTAGCCGGGCTCAGCTTGAGGAAACGGTGAATCGAATTGAAGATCGTTTTTCACGACAAGTACTTCGATGTCTACAGCGGGGACCCAGCCTCCGCGGAAGGGAGACTCGACCGTGTCTAGGGATTCTGGAAGAGAACTTTGACTTCGTTCAGCCCGAACCTGCACGTGCGGAAGACCTACTGCTCGTTCACAGTCAGGCACATGTAAGTCATGTCGAACATGACACGCATCTCTTCGAAGTGGGCTCTCTAGCTGTCGGCGGCGCCATTCGCGCGTCTGAGATATCACTTACCGGTGAGCCGGCGTTCGGATTGATGCGTCCACCTGGACACTATGCCAGCCCGAATTCCTGTTTGGGGTTCTGCTACTTCAACAACATTGCAATCGCAACCAGAAGACTGATTCACGCCGAAGAAATCGAGAGAGCATTGATTGTTGACTTCGACTTGCACTTCGGAGATGGAACAGCCAACACGTTCGCAGGAGATGCAAGCGTGGTCTATTATCACATGGGGCCGACTCCACGAGATCTTGATAGCTTTCTATCCAACGCAGGAAGTTTCGATGCACTTGCCGTTTCGGCTGGTTTCGATAGAGCGTCGCAGACTGGGGCGGAACACTGAGCGATACAGACTATCGTCAGATTGGGGAAGTGCTCAAGCACTTCTCCAATGAGAGGTCTCAAGGGAGGCGATTCGCAATCCTGGAGGGTGGCTACAACCATACACTCTTGGAGCATCAATTCTCAGCTTCCTAGAGGGATTTCAGTAGCCAGTAGGACAGTGAATTGTGCGAGTCGTTGTATTCAACGGGCTGTTACGCGCACGCTTAGAGCAATTTCAGCCGCTTAGACTTATATCCGCACATGACACAATATCCCTCTTCTTAAGGGAAATAGCATGAAACTTCGATTGAATAAGAAAGCAATAACACGAATGCAGGGCATTTTGATCGTCGCAATCATTGTTGTTATCGCTGCAGTGGGAGGGTACTACATGACGCTTCCAACCCCGACACCCAAGAAAGGCAAGTTCGTAATCGACTGGTGGTACGAATCATCAGGACACTACCCACAGAGCGCCGACCAAGCGGCGGTGTACAAGGCTGAAATGGAGAAGACTGGAATAATCACGGTCAACTTGCACGCGGCAGATTGGGCAAGTTACAAGAAGAACAGAGATGCGCAGATGATGCCTGTATACGTGTATGGTTGGTACCCGGACTATGTGGATCCTGACGATTACGTCTTTCCGTTCCTGCACTCGCAAGGCGGGGGATGGCTCCACATGAACTACAATAACTCGGCAATCGACAAACTCATCGAGCAGGCACGAGCAGTTTCCGACCCGACACAGAGAGGCCAGCTCTATTCACAGATTCAGAAGATAATGGTTGACGACGCGGCCATTGTACCAGTCTTCCAAGGCACCGCGTGGGCAGTTACCAAACCAGATGTCGGAGGAGTTGTGCTTGACATTACGCAGAACATGTACTATTGGCTGGTCACCCCGCCCGCAGGGAAGGACACACTGGTTGTCGGAACCACGGACTCTGTGGAGACCAACGTAGACGTAGCCGAAGCATACGACTTCTTCGGATTGAACGTCGTGCTGAACACAGGAGCAGGCCTAGTCTACATCAATCCAGGATCAGGAGCCGGTCCGAATGACTTCATCCCAGGATTGGCGACAAAATGGTCTGCAAGCGCGGACTCGCTCACATGGACCTTCGACCTGAGGCAAGGTGTGAAGTTCTCAGACGGAACGGAGTTCGATTCGAGCGCTGTGAAGTACAGTTTCGATAGATCTCTGAGTCTGTATCTCGATGATAGTTCTCAAGCCGGCATAGGATACAAGGACATCATTGACAGCGTGGAAGCTACCTCCAAGTATCAAGTGGTGTTCCACCTCAAGATCCCGTTCGCACCGTTCCTCTCACTGATGGCGTTCCAAGGCTCATTCATCGTGAATCCAAAACTCGCACCAAAGGACGCGGCAGTCAATTATGTGGAAGGCGACGCCCGTGCCAGCAACCCCAATGATCTGGGACCATACCTACTTAGTTCCTGGACGAGGAAGGCCGGAAAAGACTACGAGATGAGATACGACGCCAACCCGAACTACTGGGGCATCGCAGACGGGTACCCGAAGACGCCACACATCGTCATCAGGTTCTATTCTGACGCAACTGCTTTGGCCCTTGCGATAAAGTCTGGAGACGTCGACATGGCGTTCAGACAGATAGCATCCAGCGACATCAAGAGCCTGCAAACCGACTCGACCGTCAAGGTTTGGCAGGGCACCGGTTCGTTCATACAATACATCTGCTTCCAGGAGAAGATCGCGCCATTCGACAATCCGAAGGTCAGGCAAGCCATTGCGGCGGCGCTGAACAGACAAGAAATTGTGAACACTGTGTTCCTAGGTCAGGCAGTACCACTCTACAGCATGATCCCGAACGGAATGGCGTTCCACGAAGACGCTCGGTGACGCAAACATCACCTTTACTGTGAGCGTACTCCAACAACTGGGCTACGGTTAGTCGGGAGCACTAGCAACTCTTAACTACGTAGCCCTAATTCCCCTTTTTATGTCACTTCGTTCGTATGTGATTGCGAGAGTTCTACTTACCATCCCGATGATTATGCTACTGCTGACCTTCGTGTTTCTCGTAGTCAGAGTTCTACCGGGAGATCCTGCTTCGCTTCATTTCGAGAAGCAGGTAAGCCCTGCGATGCTGCTTGATTTCAAGCGAAGACTTGGGCTCGACAAACCTCTCATAGTCCAGTATTTTGATTATCTGGCAGGCCTGTTGAGGGGAGACTTTGGGAAATCGATGCAAGATTTCTCTCCGGTCTCCCAGCAGATCTTCTCAGCCTTTCCTGCAACACTTGAACTTGCGATCTGCTCAACGATATTTATGGTCTTGGTTGGGGTTGTGCTCGGGGTGCAGGCCTCACGCTCGTATAATTCGGTTCGGGATCATTCAATTCGCATCTTTGGCATTGCATCGTATGCGATTCCAGTTTTCTTCCTTGGCGAGGTCCTTATAATGATCTTTGCGATTTACTTCCATCTCTTTCCAGCGGGGGATCGCATCTATCCTGGGATGGCCCCAACAGGTCTGAATATTGGTGGACTACATTGGAGCAGTGGTCTCTATGTTCTGGACAGCATTCTGGAGGGTAACCCAACTAAGCTTGCAGTATCCCTTCGATACTTGTTTCTGCCCTCGCTGACACTGGGAACGGTCCTATGTGGAATCTTCATCAGACTGACAAGAGGGAACATGCTGGAAACCTTGCAGCTGGACTTCGTCACCGCAGCAAGGGCACGAGGAATCAAGGAAACAACCGTAGTGTACGGGTATGC
>JBEKGZ010000013.1:0-23672 GCA_050012535.1 Bathyarchaeia archaeon
ACCGGCCGAAAGTCGCGACGAAGCATCTCAACACCTGTCTGGTTCCTCCACGAAGGCCAGAAGCTGTATCTGGTTCCTGTCAATGGAACCGACTCGAATTGGTACAAGAACGTCCTCGCCGATCCCGCGATGCAGATCTCCACTGGCGGGAGAAAACTGGCAGTCAAGGCCACCCCGGTGTCCGATTCGCGCGAAGTCGCCGAAGTGGTTGAGAAACTTCGATCAAAGTACGGAGCCGGAGAAGTGAAGAAGTACTACTCCAAGCATGACGCTGCATTAGAAATCGCGATCTAGTACCATCAGGATCGAATCGCGCAAGATGATGAATGACACGATCTACGGGCTTGCTTACAGAGTCTGATTTCCAAATCAGCAAAGGACTCTGGGAATTGGTCGTCGGATGAGCGCGGGACCAATGTGGATCAACGATCATCATCTCCTCACGTTTTATGCAGGGGAAGCTCGGTAGGCCTGGGATTTCTCTCGAAGATTCTACTTGTTTGTGCAGGTGATTCTGTTTACGTACTTGATCCATTCTACGCCTAGTCTCGCAGGTGCCACGAGCCTTGCGGGGAATCCGTGCTCGATGGTCAATGGGATGCCTCCAGCCTTCAATGCGATCATGTTGTCAGAGTTTGCGACATCATCCGGTGTGAGCACAATCGCATTGTAGCCTGTAACGCTCTGTACTGTGACGTGATCTATGCTCTTGGGCGTCGCTCCTGCTCTGCTCAGAAGATAGAGTATCGGTATGCCCTCCCATAGAACGTCAGCCGCCCACCCTTCTACGCATTGGATCTTCAGAGTCTTCTGAACATCGGACATTGCATACAGATCATCCACAGTCAGTTGCAATGGCTTTGATACATCCCCATCGACTCTCAGTCTGTAATCGTTCAAATCTATCTTGGTAGGCAGATCTCCGTTCCATGTTACAGGAAAATCTGAGGCGATCGAAGTCGTTGCTTGGGATGCGATATTTGGTCCTCTTGTAGTTCGACCAAGAAACCACCATGATCCGCCTGCAACCGCCAAGGCCAATGCAGGGACCAACTTAATGAATAATCTCCTGTTGAGCTTCATGACTCGTCCAACTACCCAGGCGACAGACCAAATCAGCTGCTCATATCTCGACTTTGCCTGCTAATTCTATTGAGCTTCTCAATTGCCGTATCACCGAGAGGTCTGTTTGCTGGAGCACTCGCCTTTTGCATCATTCCCTTGCACGAAAAACAAGAAAGATGCTTGCGTGTCTTCCTAAGTTTGGATACCGAGAATAGATGTCGCGCCACGTTTGGACGTTAGACCAGCATGCAGATTCTCCCACCAAGTCTTATGAACGGAATCCAGGTTGACTTCATGGTATGGTATCGTCGGTTCGTTGCCCAAGCTGTTAGTACGAAAACTCATCCAGCACCTATTTCTGTAGCCGTGTGGGTGTCATCTTCGTTTGGCTGGGACTATGTCGAAGAGGAAGATCAGGCTGTACTATTCCGGAATAGAGGTTCGGGAACTAGATAGGTCGCTCAGGTTCTACCGTTCGCTCGGACTTGAGGTTAGCCATCGCGGCACGATGGCCCACGGCGGCAAATATGTCCACATGAAGGACCCTTCCTCAGGCCAGAGGTTGGAGTTGAATTGGTATCCGAAAGGAAGCCGCTTCTATATGAAGTACAGGAAAGGGAGCGAACTCGACCACATCGGCTTCGTCGTGGACGATGCAGAGAAATGGTTCAGGCTTCTCGTCAAGCGAGGTGCAAGACCGGCCGCCAGACCATTCGGAGATGAGTCGGAGACCCTTGCATACGTGAAAGACCCGGACGGTATCTGGATCGAGTTAATCGGACCGGGCAGAAAGCCCGAGCAAGAGAGAATGGCACGCAAGGGCACACGTGGGTAGCTCGCGTATTTGTCCGGTGTTTCACGCCATGGGTTTCCAGCGCGATAGTAAACGCTTAAGTGAGCTTACCGGGGCTGCCGTTGTGCATGGCAAACCAGATTCCTCTTATGACGACTTTCATCTCTGCAGTCTTCACCGTTCTCCTTCTGTGGCAATACGCGCAGAGGAAGAAGAGGCATCAACTCATCTGGACAGTCGCTTTAGCCCTTTACAGCCTAACTGCATTCATGGAGTATCTCGCGAATCCTGACATACTAGGTCCAAGCTTGTCGCTAATCAAGTTCTACTATTCAGGCACAGGGCCGATGGTGGGGCTTCTGGGCGCGGGAGTCCTATACCTGCTAGCATCAAGACGTTGGAGCGACATCTATCTTGCGTTAGTGCTCGCATTGAGCGCCATCGTGGTAGTATCTACTGTTTCTGCACAGATACCATCTGCAGAAATACAGTCAGCATTCAATGCAGGGCTTCCGCAAGGTTTCAGAACGATAGTGAAGGACTTGCCTATGACCGCTCGCACCCCGACAATGATTCTCAACATTACGGGAGCGATCTTTCTCATCGGTGGGTCATTATTCAGCTACATAAGAGATCGGAGTAGGACGTACAACATCGCCCTATTCCTTGGGGGAATATTCCCGTCGCTCGGCGGCGCATCACTCGGCTTCTTCAATAACGCGAACATCTTCTTCGAGTTTGAGCTCGCCGGCACTATCCTACTGTTCCTGGGGTTCATTCTAAGTATGAAATATCTCCGCAGGCCAAGCGATGATCCCCATTCGACTAGGAACATAAGCGCAAGATGAAGCTCACGTTCCGCGATGTTCCTGACCGGCGATGAGCAAAGAGGGAACCCGCAGGCAGCCTAAACGCCACTGGGTCTGATTGCGTCTAGGATTTCGAATTTCACCACGCACCTCCTATTCAGCTATTCTATTAGGCAATATGCGAATTTTCCGAAAAATCGGAGAAACTTAAATATGCGGGGATCCAGAGCCAATGTGGCGCATCTAAAGTGGCGTCAAGCAAGATGAAGGGTGGCAGGAAATCCAAAGCCGGCTACGCGGCATCAGAACCGAGCCTAATGGATTACAAGATGGAGGCTATTGTCACTCTCGATTCGAGAGGTCAGATACTCATACCGAAAGAGGTCAGACAGAAGGCTGGAATCAAACCTGGCGACAAACTCACCATCGTCACGTCCTCGCCGGGCGGCAAGCTTTGCTGCATTAACCTGTTCAAGACCGAGGAGCTTGCCGGCACTGTGAAGAAATTGCTCGGTCCGATGGCGGAAGAGATCTGACCCGAAAGCGCTGGATGAGGATCAAGATGTCAATGATAGTGCAGACAACGAGTAAGCTTGGCGAGGAAGACAGAAGAGCATGGCTCAAGGCACGTCTTGGGATAGACCGTATGGGGCATCGTGTGGAGCCGGGTCTCTACTCACTCGGGAAGCCGCTGAGTGATTCACCGGTTTTTGTCACTGCCAATTACAAGCTCAGCTTCAATGCTCTTCGCTCGCAATTGGGCGACATGGACTGCTACATCCTTGTTCTGAATACTGAAGGCATCAACGTCTGGTGTGCCGCGGGGAAGGGGACCTTTGGAACTGAAGAGCTTGTCCGCGGGATAGAATCTACGAGCTTGAAGGATATCGTGAACCACCGGACTTTGATACTGCCTCAGCTCGGAGCGCCTGGAGTGGCTGCCCCGGAAGTCAGGAAGAGGACCGGTTTCAAGGTGGAGTGGGGTCCAATACGTGCCTGCGATATTCCAGAGTACATGAGAACTCGGAAAGCCACCGACGAGATGCGCAGGGTGAGGTTCGACCTGAACGACCGAATGGAGGTTATCCCTGTCGAGATAAAGAACATATTCGCTCCGCTGACCGTCGCCCTCGTCGCCCTGTTCCTCCTCGGAATGCAAGGCACCGGCTTCATGATACTCACGATAGTTTTGGCCGGGGTCGTCGTCTTCCCGATCCTTCTCCCGTTCCTACCGACTCATGACCTCGCGTCCAAAGGGTTCGTGTTAGGCGTGTTCGCCTCAATACCGTTCATGGGAAGGGCTTACTTCGCCAGTGTGAACGAGGCGCCTTGGGTTGCCCTCGTGTCTATTATCCTCCCGGCCCTCATGATATCGCCTTGGGTCGCCTTTCTCGCTCTCAACTTTACAGGATCCACAACCTTCACGTCTAGGACCGGTGTCAGGCGGGAGATATTCCGCTACATCCCCGTGATGGCGGTGACCTTCATCCTTGGGATCGGTCTTGATGTTGGATTCGCCGTCGCAAAATGGTACGGGGTGATATGATGGTATCCCAAGCGTCCTGTCAGGCACAAGCCTACGAAGCGGTTGAGAGCTCCGCTAACACGTTGAGGTTCAGCCCATCGCTTTGCATCAACTGTGGGGCATGTCTTGACGTGTGTCCGCACGGGGTTTTTGCACTTGGAAACGGGCGGGTCCAGATTGTGAGACATGAAGCCTGCATGGAATGCGGTGCCTGCGAGCTCAACTGTCCTGCCGGCGCCATTACTGTCAACAGTGGGGTTGGATGTGCATCCGCGATGATCTACGCTGCTCTCATGGGCAGGAAGGAAGTTTCCTGCGGAGGCGATGAGCCCGCCTGTTGCGAATAGCACGGCAACCCGTCATGCCCAGAGTACGATTCTGGGCGCAACAGCATGAAGTAGCCTCTGATTGCTTCCATGAATGTCAAATCCATCGAGATCCTGTCCGTGCTTCTCCTCCGTGGTCAGCTGAGTGCTAGGAAATATAGGCAGAAAACCTATCTTCCTGCCTCATCTCCGTTTTGATTCGAATCGACTGAGGATACCGCATTTGGCAATTGCAGAGTCCAAGTACCATCTTGGCAAAGTGGAAAGAGGCTACAACAATAGAACACTATACATCGACATCTCGAACATGCGCATCGTCGAGAAGCCCGTCACTAAAGACATGAAGGAGACGTTTACAGGTGGTCGCGGATTCAATCTGTGGCTTCTCTGGCAGGCTTTTCCGAAGAATCGCATTCCCAAGTGGGATGATCCGGAAAACGAGATTTGCATTGCATCCGGTCCCTTGGGAGGAACACCAATCTACCCTGGCAGCGGAAAGAGCATAGCAGTTGCGATATCTCCGCTAACGGAATCCGTTATCGATTCGAATGTCGGTGGGTACTTTGGCCCCTATCTGAAGTTTGCTGGCTGGGATGCGCTTGAGATTCAAGGAAAAGCGAAGTCCGACGTGGTCATACTCATTGACGGAGACAATGGAATCGTCCGCATAGAAGATGGATCCGGGCTGCCCACTGAAACGCACTTGCTAACAGATGCCTTATCCCAGAGATTTGCAGGAGACAAACCGCATAGCATTTCCGTAGTATCGTCAGGCCCAGCCGCCGAGCACACGCTCATGGGCTGTCTCAATTTCTCATGGTATGATGTGGCCCGCAAGACCCATAGAACCAAGCAAGCGGGAAGAGGCGGGATCGGAACAGTACTTCGCAATAAGAGAATAACAGCAATAGTCGCGAAATACTCTCGTGGAATAACAGTTGAGTCAAACGGTCCAGCAGACGCAGAGCTGGTCAAGAAAGTAGGGACCGCTCACGCACAGGAAATACGAACTCTCGACCCGAAGCAGAACGAAATGGCAGTGGTCGGAACAACGCATCTTATTCCAATAATGAACGAGTTCGATCTTCTACCAGTGAACAACTTCCGGTTTGGAAGCCACATTGAAGCAGAGAGAATTGGCAGAGAAGTCTACCGAAGGAAGTTCCACAAAGGTTTCGACGCGTGTTGGAACGGGTGTGCGATGGCATGCGCTCATGCTGTCAAAGGATTCGAACTCAAGACAGGCCCATTTCGCGGACAGAGCGTCTACGTGGACGGTCCGGAATACGAAACCATCGCTGGTATCGGCAGCAACTGTGGGATCTTTGACCCCGACTACATCACCGAGATGAACTTCTACTGTGACACGTACGGTCTGGATACAATCTCCATCGGTACCAGTATCGGCTTTGCGATGGAGTGTTACGAACTGGGACTGATCGACAAGAAGGCCACCGGTGGCTTGGATCTCAAGTTCGGCAACAAGGAAGCTGGTCTCGAACTAATCCACCAGATGGCAAGTGGCAAGGGTTTCGGCGTCGTCGTTGGGCAGGGTATAAGGCGGATGAAGCGGATATTTGCTGAGAAATACGGCGCCGACCCTGGAATCTTGAATGACATCGGTATGGAGAGCAAGGGACTGGAGTTCTCTGAGTATGTAACCAAGGAGTCGTTGGCTCAGCAGGGCGGATACGGGCTCGCTTTGAAAGGGCCTCAACATGACGAGGCTTGGTTGATATTCCTAGACATGGTGCACAAGCTGATGCCGACTTTTGAACAGAAAGCCGAGAACTTGCACTGGTTCCCAATGTTCCGCACTTGGTTCGGTCTAAACGGCCTCTGCAAGCTGCCATGGAACGACGTTACTCCAGAGAACAATAGCAAGACAAAGGAGCCAGCAAAGATAATGGCTCACGTTGAGAGCTACGCCACTTTCTTCTCGGGAGTCACAGGAAGAAGAGTCACGCCTGATGATATTATCTCAATGAGTGAGAGAGTGTACAATTTCCAACGAATCTTCAACCTAAGAATGGGCTTCGGCACGAGAGAGCACGACGCTATACCATATCGTGCTGTGGGGCCGGTGACAAAGGAAGAGTATGAAAGCCGTCAAGAACGCTACGACAAGCAACTCAAAGAAAAAGTAGGCTTCGATCCAACGAGCAAAACAACTGAAGAGAAATTGAAAGCTCTTCGGAAATATCGCGAGGCGGAATACGAACGGCTGAAGGACGCGGTCTACGAGAGAAGAGGATGGAACAAAAACGGTATACCAACCTTGGGGAAAGTCAAAGCCCTCGGCATAGATTACCCGGATGTAGTGGAGCTGCTGGAGAAGCATCAGTGACCAGTCCGACCTCCCAGCACCTACTGGTTACGAACCCCCACGGATTCCTGACCCGTGACATGGAGAGGGTTTCAGCAAACCCTCGAATGCTTGAGAAAGAAGCATTCGATGCGACGCAGGGCACGTAAGCGCCCCTGTTTACCCTCGGCATTTATGTAATCTATCGTCCTCATTTGCTCTTTGTGAGATCCGGGGGATCAGAGTGAAACTCACTTCCAAAGATGCGACGATTGTTCCAGCGATGGCGGTTGTCTCAGCTATCGGTCACATGGCGGTCGGTCCGCTTGTCAATAGGGCGTTTCACGTTCCAGGGCCCACTCTCGCTGGTGTGTTCATCATGGCGCCTCTTTTGGTAGTTGGCGCGTTGACCTTCAGGAGAGGCATGACCGTGTTGGCAAGTACCCTGAACGGGATAATACTCTCCGCGTTCATACCAATAGGGTTCATGGCAATTCCAATCTACGCGGTTGTGGGCGCAACGCTTGAACTGTTCTGCCTCAGATCATTCTCAGTGTTGTATAGGCCATCTCGCGCCTTTCTCGCAGCCGGCGTAGCCAACGCGATCAGCGTTCTCTTGATCGCGATGCTAGCTCTTGGTTTTAGGAATCTCTTGGTGCTGACGCTTGCCGTTGGAGTCGGTTTTCTGGCTGGAGGATTCGGTGGCACCATAGCTTCTGCAACGGTGTCAAGGATTCGTGCCATCTACTATCCGAACACTCCATGATCTAATTCGAACGGACGTCAAGTTCCCCTTGACATTGCGCGGTGGTCGAATGGACACTATAGTATACAGACCAGTCGGGGTCGTCCATTCACCACTCAAGGAAGCCTCCGGTGCACCGATTCAATCGTTTGCGGCTCGTGATATTGAAGGCGTGGTCGAAGTGCTCCCTCAATACGCTGAAGGGCTTCGTGATATTGAAGGATTCTCACACCTAATTCTCGTCTATCATTTCCACTTATCCTCCAAGTCTTCCCTGATCGTTAGACCGCACTTGGACGACGGGACGCATGGAGTCTTCGCAACTCGGGCACCGGCTCGTCCTAATCCCATTGGAATATCCGTGGTGCGTCTTGTGAGAGTTGACGGAACGAAACTCCATGTGGCCGGCTTGGACATCTTGGATGGCACTCCTGTCTTAGACATCAAACCGTACGTTCCACAGTTTGACGCCACAGGAACAGAGAAAATAGGTTGGCTCAAGGATCGTATCCACATGGCCGAGAAGACCAAGGACGACGGCAGATTTCAAGAATCATAGGCTACTCATTTCAACGCGTATCCAGTGCGAGGCCAGTGGGATCCTCTCTTGTGATTCGCGCTCTTCTTATCGGTTTTCGGTCAACTAGAATGATTTGATGAAGAGCCAGCTTGAGACCAACAATCCAATGGCAACCACGCAATAGTGCACAAGGCGAGGGTTCACACGTTTGGCTGAGCGCGCCCCACCGTAGCCACCAATAATCGCACCCGCGGCCATGAGAATCGCTAAAGGCCAAACTACCAAGCCTTTGAGCGCGAAGAAGAAGAACGCTGTAATGTTGATGATAGCAGCGAGGGGGGTCTTGATCGCGTTCATCTCGTGTATGTCGCGCAGACCCATGATACTGAAAGACCCCAACATCAAGATGCCTATGCCCGCTCCGAAGTAGCCACCGTATGTGGCGACGAACAGTTGGAATAGGATCCCCCAGATTCGTCCAAGAGTCGTCAGATGTTCTTCATCAGCGGGATTGTTACCGAGCTTTCGTGCAATAATGTCGCGTGAAGCAAGCAGCAACGTAGCGAAGAGAACCAAGAATGGAACGACGTGTTTGAAGGTCTCTGCTGACGTGATCACTAGAATCACGGCACCAAGAAGACCGCCGACTAGGCTGGGAATAGCGAGCATGACAAGCAAGCCGCGCTGGACTGATGTGTCCTTTCGATAACCGAGTGCGCTGCTGAGCGCGCCAGGCCACATCGCTGCTGTGTTCGTCGCGTTAGAGACGATCTCTGGTTCGCCGAAGGCCACAAGCGAAGGAAAGGAGACGAGGGTGCCGCCGCCAGCCACAGAATTGATAGCGCCAGCTACCATCCCTGCAATGAAGAGGCCCACCAAACCCGCTAGATCGCTCACTTGAGTCGCACGGCTCCATCCCATCTACTACTGCGATACTTGAACTTGCCCGGCACCACCAGTCGATTTCGTAGTACTCAGACAACACGGACCTGCCTATGCGATGCTTGCCAGGTTGATCTATCGCGCTCGGATTGCCAGAGGATTGTCCCCTAGCTGATCTCGTAGGGTTATTACGTATAATGCTAGATTCTTGCTGACAGCCAATTGTCTATGTCGGCGAGGACGCTTTCCTTGCCAATCTCGTTGAGGCTCTCATGGTAGAAGCCATCGTAGACCTTCAGCGTCTTGTCAGGGCCTTTGATTCTCTTGTACAACTCTGTCGCCACAGCCGGGTCAATAATCCCATCGGAGCCTCCCTGTATTATCAGGCAAGGCAAGATGAGCTTGTCTGCCGACCGCATCGTTTCTTCTTGTGCTCGACGATATTCAGTGCCCCATCGTGCAGTAACAACCTTATGCACCAGTGGATCTTCCATGTATTTCTTTACAACTTCCTGATCATGTGAGAGGAGGTTCGGGTCTAGACCCGTGCTGATCGAAAAGGTCGGCATGATTCTCGAGAGTGTATTGGCCATGAACGTTTTAACGGGCGAGATCTTCATCTTCTCCCTCAATGCGGGGCCACTCAGGATCATGCCATCAAGGTCCCTGGGGTGCTTCTCAGCATAGAACATAGCGATCAGTCCGCCGAGACTAAGTCCCAGAAGGAAAGTCTTGACGCCTGGAGAGTGATCTTTCGCGATTCGGATCATCTGACCTAGATCGGCTAGGTAGTCATCGAAGTTGTCTACGTGCCCACGCTTTCCGTCTGACTTGCCGTGTCCGCGATGGTCACAAGCCCATACGGCAAGATTCCTCTTAGTAAAGTAGTTTGCAAACTGGGCGTATCGACCGCCATGCTCGCCTATCCCGTGAGCTATCACAAGTACGGCCTTCGCCTTTCGGGGGGGCATCCAAGATTGGTAGTATATTCGGGTTCCACGTGCGCCCTCGAAACTGCCTTCCGTATTTTGCGAACTTGTGCTCGACAATTTCTTCCACAGTGGCTGAGTGACGTTCTAACGTATAAGGCAGATCGGTGAAGCATCATTCGGTATTCATGTCTGTTCGTAGGGATCTTGCGGAACTCGCAAGAACGGAGTTCGATGTCGCGGTTATCGGAGGAGGAATGATCGGGACAGGCGTTGCTCGAGATGCTGCCATGCGGGGCTTGAAGACCATCCTGTTTGAGAAAGAGGACTTCTGCTACGGCACAAGCGGACGCTCAAGCCGTATGATCCACGGTGGACTGCGATATCTGGCAAACTATGATCTCGGTCTCGTGAGGGAAGGACTGAGAGAAAGGGAGATTCTCCTTAGACTTGCGCCGCATCTTGTTCATCCTCTGAAATTCCTGATTCCGATCTACGGCGGTTTTCTTCACAAGATGAAACTCAAGATTGGCATGATACTCTATGATCTTCTTTCTTACGACAAATCGCTCCCAAGCCACAAGTCGCTTAACAAAGCGCAAGTGCTAGAGACGGAACCTGCACTTGCTGAGAATGGACTAAGAGGCGCATACGTTTACTACGATTCGCAGATCGCCCTGACGGAACGTCTCTGCATGGAAAACGTTGTGTCAGCGCAGAGTCACGGAGCCTTACTGCTCAATCATGCGAAAGTTGTGGAGTTAGTGAAACAGGGCGATGCGGTTTCTGGCGTGAAGGTCGAGGATGTGCTCTCGGGCAAGACGGCACAGTTCCGATCGAGACTCGTCGTCAATGTCGGAGGGCCTTGGCTTGATGAGGTCGTACGCGGAGTCAGAAGAGCAGAACAGCCGTTGGCTCGGACAACAAGGGGCATCCACCTTGTGACACCGAAGGTGACGAAAGATGCGGTGGCTCTCTTTGCGTCTGATGGTCGAGCATACTTTGTAATGCCTTGGCTCGATTTCGAACTCATCGGAACAACTGACATCGACTATGAGAAGGACATGGATGCGGTGAAGGCCGAGGTAGAGGATGTCAACTACCTGCAAACTGCGGTCCAGAGGGCCTTTCCGAAAACACGGTTTGATCAGATCTTCTACACGATCGCGGGCGTGCGATCTCTCCTACGCGTTGAAGGCGTTAAGGAGTCATCCGTCACCCGCCGCCACATAATCTACGACCACGAAGAGAAGGAAGGGCTCAAAGGACTAGTCACCGTCATCGGCGGCAAACTCACAGCATACCGCGGCATCGCAGAGGACATTACTGACGTATTGTGCAGAAAACTGGGGTCGAGTGCCGAATGCACAACAGCAACGGAGAAACTGCCTGGCGCTGACCCAACTGAGCTCGGGAAGATTCAAGCGCAAAGGGACTCACTCGCCGAAGAAAATGGAATCAGTGTAGAGACGCTCGACCGTCTCGTCTCCCTCTACGGTTCCCGCTACACAGAAGTGCTCGACTATCTCAGGAAGGACAGGCGACTCGGAGAACAAATCTGTAGGACACAACCTGACATTATGGCTGAAGTCGTTCACGCGATCGAGAAGGAATCCGCGGCCACTCTAACTGACTTCATGATTCGAAGAAGCCTTATCGCGTTCAGGCAATGCGAAGGGCTAGACTGCTGTGGAAACGTCGCGAAGAAGATGGGCGCGATCCTGCACTGGAACGGTCGGGAGGTCACTGAAGAGGTCAATGCCTACGAGAAGGAGATCGCGATGCGGCACGCGTATGAGAAGAAGGAACTGGCCCAAACCCGCACCCAAGCGATCACGAAAGCTGCGTAAAGTGAGGAGATCTAGGCGCTGTCGGGGCTAGCCCATTTTAATGCTCTTTGAACAGCTCGTTTCCATCCTCTACGCATTTCGGCGCGGGCATTCGCCGCCATCGCCGGTCTGAACCGCCTATCCACTCTTCTCAGACTCTTCAGCTCGTCCAGGTCGTCCCACACTCCAACTGCCAGACCAGCAAGAAATGCTGCGCCCAACGCTGTAGTCTCGGCTATTGGTGACCGTTCGATTGGAAGCCCAAGCAGGTCGGCCTGAAGTTGCATCAGGAAGTCGTTTACTGATGCTCCGCCGTCGACTTTGAGGGATCGCAGTCGGTCTCCTGTAGTCTTTGTCATCGCTTCGAGAACATCTACCGTTTGGAGGCAGATCGATTCGAGTGCCGCTCTAACAATCTGGTTCCTCGTTGTGTCGCGGGTGATGCCGATTATGAGGCCTCTGGCGTACATGTCCCAATAAGGCGCGCCGATACCGGTGAGTGCTGGGACAAAGAAGACGCCGCCGCTGTCCGGCGTCTCGCGTCCGATCCGTTCAGTATCAGATGCTTTCCCCACAATCATGAGTTTGTCTCGAAGCCACTGAATTACTGCTCCTCCGATGAACACGCTTCCCTCCAAGGCATAGCTGACTCTATCCTTGAGGCTCCAAGCGATTGTTGAGATCAGTCCGAAACGGGGAGTCGGGGGACTGTTTCCTGCGTTCAACAGGATGAAGCAGCCCGTTCCATAGGTGTTCTTTGCGGCGCCCTTTTCGAATCCGGCTTGACCGAACAGTGCAGCCTGCTGATCGCCTATGACGCCGGAGATTGGAATCTCTCGTCCAAACAGCCTTGCGTCCGTGTAGCCGAGTATCTCACTTGAGGGCCTCACTTCGGGCAGCATATCTGCAGGGATTTCCAGCAAATCGAGCAAACGCCGATCCCATGATCTCCGTTTGATGTCAAAGATCATCGTCCTTGAGGCGTTAGATGGATCCGTTGCGTGAACTCGACCTCCAGTGAGCTTCCAAACAAGGTACGAGTCCACGGTCCCAAAGAGCAGGTCACCCTTCCTCGCTCTCTTCTTGGCTTTCGGAACATTATCCATGATCCATTTGATCTTTGGTCCTGAGAAATACGCGTCAGGAACTAGCCCCGTGCTTCTTCGGATATATCGCGAATAGCCTCTCGACACGAGATCATCCACGATCGCGGCGGTTCTTCTATCCTGCCAGACAATCGCGTTGTGTACGGCTTTGCCGGTATATCTGTCCCAGACGATTGTGGTCTCTCGCTGATTGGTCACTCCGATCGCAGCGATCTTGCTCCTGTAGTTGGTAGCAGCTTGCTTGGCTGTGCGGATCTGAGTCGACCAGATGGCGGCCGGGTCATGTTCAACCCATCCAGGACGTGGGAAGATCTGGGTGAACTCTTCTTTTGCAGATCGTAGTAATCTGCATTTGTTGTCGAACAGCACTGTGCGTGAGCTTGTGGTTCCTTGATCGAGTGACAGGACATATTGATCCAAGGTAGCTCAATCCCACATTGGTTGGGGAGCCATATGTCGCTTGCCGGTATGCGTCTGAGAAAGGGCCACGAGTCGCAACTGTTTTGAACCTAGGACAGGTTCAGATTGAGAGTTGTGAGGCGTTAGGCATCTAATTGCGAGGTTGACAGGCAACGATCGACTCCATGCTTAGAAGGCGTGATCGAGCGAGCGACTGTGAAATGTGTCAAAGGAAGCCGGCGACTAGGAGAGCACATTTCACGGCACATTTCCTCCAGGCAGAGCCCACGCCGCTCTTGGTTGAGGAACACCTTGCCCAAATGGAGCTCGAGAAACGAGTGTGCGACGACTGTGCTCGACAGCTGCAAAGCATGAAGAATGTGACTGATCTGAGCTTAGAGGAGCTCTAAGCAAGACTGGGACCGAATGCAGGACGTGAACGGAGTGTCTTCTACGATCCGACTATGCAAACTTGGTGCTGCTTATGCCTTCTTTTCCATAGACGATCTGGTTGCTGAAAAGCCCTCGTAGGCTGCTAACGTCCTTCGGTTCATGAGCAGAGGGGTTAAGCAGGAAAAGGGCAGTCACTTCCGGGACGGAAAGTTGCCTCAACGCGTTGAGTGTGAACTTGTAGGCTGTGCGTGCATCGGCAGACAGCGCCAGGTCGGTTAGGCTATCGTAGACGATGTTCAGAGGTCTCTCTTGATGGTCCTCTAGAATGGAGGACAGCATCAAGTCGTGGGTTAGGCTGATGATCTCGATGCTTTCGTCATCGCGGACGGCTTGCTCCACCACGCTTCCGGCTGGCGTGAGAATGAGCACTTTCTCCTTGTTGGAGGTGCATTCAAGAGCGAAATCTTTCACCACCATCTGGTACGGCATGGAGGGATCAAACTCCAACAGAATCTCCCTGCCGATCAAAGCTTCGTGATCAATCCCGAGTTGACCCGAAAACTTTGCTTTGCGTGGCGGTTCAGCGCGCTCCTTGGGCCGAGGTATTCGGGCTTTTCGCCGTTGCGAGTATCTTCCTGAAAAGCTTGCCAATCCAGAGATCACAAGGACGGCTCCCAAGCCCGCGACGAAATACGCCACCAATACTTGGGTAGACATTACGACTTTCTGCGACAATAGGAAGAGAGCGCCAATCAATAGCACTGTCAAACCAACAGCAAGCCACCGTGCTGGGTGTCTCTCATGCTTCAGCGTTACCGGGGCAGTCACGTCTGCAGCGGCCCCACATTTGGGACAGAATCTTGTACTCTCGTCGAGAGGAGCTCCGCACTTCGTGCAGAATCTGGCAATTGTTGACATCGACGTTCGTGGAGGCGTTTCCCGGTTTGCGGGAAAAGAGTTTCGGTTCATCATAGCGCATGCTTCGAATCATTCCCGAGGACGCGGTCGGTCCTCGTACAACAAGCATGAGCCTTGGACGGGGTTCTCTGGACGTCAGATTGATTTTGTTCCTATCGGTGCCGACTGTCTCTTCGATCGCGTGAGTCTCTCTGTTGCCAGTCTCTCTTTCTTGAGGTTTGGATCCTCGTCCTACCAGACCTGAAGGACATCGAGTCCCTGCGGTATTCCTGAATCCCAGAGTAGAAGGCGTAGTAGCTGTCTTCACTATCGTCTTTTGATAGGGAAGATATCAGTTCGTTCAATCTGAGTCTCGCTGTGTCGGACTTGTTATCCTCCCAAGCGCGTGCGTAAACGCCGTATGCAACATGGAACTTGAAATCCTGTGCTCTATCGATCTCCAATTTCTGTGGAGGTTTGTTTTCCGGAATGGTCTCCGACAAGTCTGGCGGACTCTCTTCAGTGCCGGTCGACTTGGGTTCGTCGTATTTAGGTTGTGTTGACGAGTCTGAGGACATCAGGCATAGCACTTGGTTATTGGGCGATTGCGTCTGTCGATTGCACGGTTGAGATGGTCCCGGTCTTCCACGGCAGGGATAGTTGCATTTCTCCCCTGAAGTTCTTGACAGTGGCGTCGCGGATGACTACTGTGTCATTCTTCTCGATCGTGTCGATCTGTCTGTTCCATAGGGGCAGGCGGATCTCTCCTGTCCCGTCGGAGAGGGTTGCGATGCAAACTGCGAGCGGTGAACCGTTTCTTGATTCTACCGCTCTTACTTCCGATTTCTGTGTGACCCTAGCTTTCAAGCTCACATGCTTCAAGCCGTACTGAAGATCGCGAATCCTTCTTTCAGATTCAGTTTGATCATCCAGAGTAGACTGGGAGCGCGGATTCTGTAGCAGTCGTTTGAACTCTGGAGGTACGTCTCGGAGTTTTTCCAGCGAAGTCTCTGATACTGAGGCCTGTGCGACGGATCGGTCGTCGTGCGAGAACATGAAACGACAGCTATTCTCTCGGCGCTCCCGCAGTTCTATCGACAAAGGTCCGCATGATGACTCTTTGCTACCTTTCGCTCTCACCAAGGCATTGTGCAAGTCGATAGGCTCTAGACCGTACTTCCTTGCAAGCATGAGCAAGTAGACAAGATCGCGGTCAGAGCCGCGCCCGCTTGTGAGTTTTCTCATCGCTACTGGCATGTGAACCCCGCCTCTCAGGGTCGGAGGTCCGCTATAGACGCTCCGCTTTGCCCCCGTAAGCCGCGAAGGGGCGGGTCCCGACTGTGCCTGGCATGTCTATACGGTGTTCTGTTGAACCTGGGGCGAGCCTCCTCGTGAAACCTCTCCTGCCTTTCATGTCTCGGAGTGTAGGTGCTACGTTCGAGCCTGCCGATCTCAAGGCGTTCAATCTTGTAGTCCGCCATAGTCTCTATTGCCCTGAAGTCGGCGCTTTGGTCTCCGGAAACGATTGTCACCGCCGTCCCGGTCTTGCCAGCCCTTCCTGTTCTGCCGATTCTGTGGAAGTAGGTGAGGGGGTCCTCAGGGACATCATAGTTGATGATGTGTGTGACTCCGTCGATGTCTAGGCCTCTTCCAGCCAAGTCAGTGGCAACCAATATGCGGGTGTGACCGCTTCGAAAGTCCTCCATTGCTCGGTCGCGTTGATTCTGGGATAGGTCGCCGTTTATCGCTGTGGCATTCTCATGTCTTCTTCTAAGCGACTCGTTAAGCCAAAATGTCGTACGCTTGGTCCTGCAGAACACTATGGCCCGCTGCACATTCTTGTCATGTAATATCTTCAGAAGTGCGTCGAGTTTTGTATCGTGGTCTGCTTGGCAGAAGTACTGTTTGATTTCTTTGACGTTGAGATCCTCTGATTCGATTAGAACTTCGCGCGGTTTCTTCATGTATCTGCGAGCGAGTTTGCGCACTTCATCGGGCATAGTTGCAGAGAAGAACGCGATCTGGCGTCTTCCGCTCTGTTGCAGAATACGCTCAACGTCATCTATGAAGCCCATGTCGAGCATTCTGTCGGCCTCGTCAAGCACGACGCATTGAACGTCTTTCAGATGCAGGGATCCGCGTTCAAGATGGTCGAGGATACGGCCTGGTGTTCCGACAATGATTTGTGGGCAGTCCTCCAGAGCATCGATCTGTGCGTGGATTGACTGGCCGCCGTATATTGCTAGGGCGTGCTTGCGTGTGTTCTTTGCGTATGAGGTGATGTCGTCGGCGACTTGCATCGCAAGTTCGCGTGTCGGGACGAGCACCAACGCTTGAATGTTCAAATTCTTCTCATCGACGATCTCCAAGATTGGTATGCCAAACGCGGCGGTCTTTCCAGTGCCTGTGTGAGCTTGACCGATAACATCGCTTCCGCTCCAGAGAAGCGGAATGATTGCTTCCTGGATGGGAAATGGAACGTCGAATCCGAGCGCTTTGACAGCGCTTAATATCTCTGGGCTTAGGCCCAGTTCTTCGAAACTACTCATTTTCTGTTTCTCCTTAGCCTCAGCGGCTAACCCGGTAGGTCCGTGATAATCGCCGAAAACTCGATCCGCTATTCTGTCAGACTATGAGCAGTTACGCGAATTAGGATTCGGTTCTCTCAGACTTCCACGATATTGCTGCTTTGGCTTTTCGTTCATCTCGGAAGAGCTCTAGGTCTCGTGGATGTCCACGCAGCTGTGAGCGCTTCTCCTGCACGCACATGGCCGCCTCAGGTAAAAAGCTACTGGTATAGGACAAACAGCAGAATTGGGTTCTCAAGCTGGAAAATGGGCTAGGTTATTGGTCAGATGCGCCTAGACGCAGGAAGATTCATCCCCTCCTAACCTCTCTTTTTGCATTGGAGAATGAACGTGAGAATTCCCGCCCAGTCGCTTCGCGAAGTCGCCGAGCGCCTCGACGAGGAACACATGGCTAGCCTGATCGATCACACAGAGCTAAAGCCCCACGTCCTCAGGAAGAAGATCAGATCGCTGTGCGATGAGGCTGATGCTCACAGCTTCGCGACCGTCTGCATAAACTCATGGTGGGTACGCGAAGCATCACAATATCTGAAATCTAAATCGAGTCGAGTGGGCGTCGCAAGCGTTGTGGGTTTTCCGCTTGGTCAAATGTCGACTGAGTCAAAGGCCTTTGAGACATCAGACGCGATCGCAAACGGAGCGACCGAAATCGACATGGTGATCAATGTAGGAGCCGTTCGAGATATGACGGCATCCTCGGGAGAAGAAAACTGCAAGATGCGTGGGCTCATCAGCGACGACATCGGAGCCGTGGTTAAGAAGGCGGACGGAGCGCCAGTGAAAGTCATCCTTGAGACCGGGTACCTCACAGACGAAGAGATTGTAGAGGCCTGTCGCATTTCCGAGGAAGCAGGCGCAGCTTTTGTCAAAACCTCTACTGGATTTGGACCGATGGGCGCCTACCCCGTACACTTGAAGCTGATGCGTGACACGGTCAGCGACAGACTCGGGGTGAAGGCAGCAGGGGGTGTAACCAACTTCTTAGAAGCGATCAGAAGCATATACGCCGCAGCGAACTCGCCAAGTCTTCTCCGGTCGGACAAATTCCGGATCGGTACTAGCAACGGAATCAACATAGTCAACTCGCTGAACTGGGCGAGGTATGATGGTTCTTGGTTTGTGGAAGAAGTTCCCTGCAAGATTTGCCCGAGCAACTATGTTTCCAAACAGCCGTTCGAAGTCCAGAGCGCGTACGTGAAGAAGTGCAGGACTTGCCCTGACAATGCGTACAGAAAATTCAGGGACTTCTAAAGGAAGGCGATCGAATCTTGTACGGATGGATGGGAAGAATTCTCAGAATAGACCTCAGCAACAAGAAGATCTCTTCACAACCTCTGACAAGCGAACAAGCAGAGCTCTTCCTAGGCGGACGAGGCCTCGGTGCGGAGATACTATTTCGCGAACTCCCACGAGGGATCAACTCGCTCTCACCGGAAAACAAGCTAATCTTTGCAACAGGCCCGTTGACCGGGACTGGTGCGCCCACGTCTGGTCGCTATTCAGTTACAACGAGATCTCCCCTTACCGGAACGATCTTTGACTCCAACTCAGGCGGGCACTTCGGAGTTCAGCTCAAACGCAGTGGCTGGGATGCCGTGGTACTCGAAGGCAGAGCAGAAGGGTCGAGCTACATATGGATCCACGACGACATCACAGAGATTCGGAATGCCGATCACATCTGGGGACTCAGCACCCACGCAACAGAAGACGTAGTCAAGTCCGAGACCGACAAAGATGTCAGGGTAGCGTGCATCGGGCCAGCGGGCGAGCGACAAGTTCTGATCAGTTCCATAATCAATGACAAGCATAGGGCGGCCGGCAGAGGTGGCGTTGGAGCTGTCATGGGCTCAAAGAATCTCAAGGCAATCGCCGTCCTCGGAAATCGTGAACCAAAAATTGCGGACAGAGAGAAATTCACTGTCGCGGCGCGAACCAGTCTCGAAGCCATTTCCAAGAATCCTGTTACGAAGGATTCGCTGCCGAACTATGGCACCACAGTGCTCGTGAACATAATGAATGAGATCGGAGCGCTTCCAACATTCAACTTTCGGAGAGGTTACTATGAAGACGCCGACGCAATTTCCGGAGAGACCATCAGAGAACGATTACTAGAGAAGAGAGTCGCGTGCGATGCTTGTACGATTGCCTGTGGAAGGGCAACGAAGATTCCCGAAAGTGATAGGCAGGGTGAAGGGCCGGAATATGAAACGGTTTGGGCTTTCGGCGCTGCCTGTGGCGTGTGCGACCTAGAAGGCATCGCAGAAGCAAACTACCTTTGCAACGAGTACGGGCTCGACACGATCTCAACCGGCAGCACAATTGCATGTGCGATGGAACTCTCCGCCGCAGGTCATCTTCCAGACGGTCCCAAGTTCGGGGACGCCGAGGCCATGGTGAATTGTGTCAGACTAATTAATGAGCGATCAGGGATCGGGAACGAGCTCAGTGAAGGCTCCCTCAGGTTCGCTCGAAGACACGGGCACCCAGAGTGCTCAATGAGTGTCAAAGGTCTTGAGATACCCGGCTATGATCCTCGAGGCGTTCAGGGAATGGGATTGGCGTTCGCCACTTCGAACAGAGGAGCATGTCACCTTCGTGCATACATGACCTCCACGGAAGTTCTAGGACATCCATGCCTTATCGACCGATTCAAGACAGACGGAAAAGCCAGCCTCACAATACTCCTTCAGAATATCTCAGCCGCAACGGACTCGATGGTTCTTTGTCGTTTCTCACAGTTCGCTATGAATCCGGATCACTATTCACAGCTACTTCAGACTGCCACGGGCATGCACTTCACAGCGACAGACCTGATCAGTATCGGCGAAAGAATCTACAACCTTGAACGTGTCTTCAATGCGAGAAATGGCTTCAGCCGAAAGGACGATTCACTTCCAGTGAGGCTCTTGGAGACGCCTTTGCCGGAGGGGCATTCGAAGAACACACTCGTTGCACTAGATCCTATGCTTGACGACTACTATAGGCTCAGAGGATGGACACCGGATGGTATACCAACCATGAGTACTCTCTCAGAGGTTAAACTAGGATACGCATCGAAGCATATCGTGGAGAATTGCGCGATCTAGCTTAAAGATCACGATCATGAGTTGAGAACCCGTGGGGGAGAAGAAGATCCTTCGGCGAGAGAGAGAGCCTGACGAGGGTTTCGATTGGCTAGAGACATAGTATGTAACATGGAAGTAGAGGAAAGGACGGCGAAGTGGAAGTCTGAATACAAGGCGAAGACCTACTACTTCTGTTCGTCCATTTGCAAACAGCAGTTTGAAAGAAACCCTGAGAAATTCGTCAAGCCGGCGTAGACTCGTAGGTCAGCTAGGTCCTCTTGGGCAGATCATTCATGAACTGTTTCATATACTGAATTGCTAAGCGAGGGCTCGACAGGACGGGTACATGCATCTCACCAGGTTTCATCGTGTCCAGAACTCTTGCCATCGACGCTTGAGCCAGCACTATTACGTCAGTTTTTGCATCGAGTTCACGCAAGCATTGGCTGACTACGCGATCATGAGTCGATGTGTCACCGCTAATAACGGCCTCAAACGCGCCCTCACAGAGCTTGGACGTGATCGTATGCTTTTCCTTAGTTAGTGCCGCTTTTCGTTCGATCAGTTCTGCCGTGGGTTTGAGGGTTGTCGCAAGAGTTGCGGCGACTCCGATCCGTGCACCTGTCTGGACTGCTTTCTCAGCCATTGGTTCATCAACACGAATCACTGGAATCCCGACCATAAGACGAGCTGCCTCAACGCATGGTCCCATCGAAGAACAAGTAACCAAAACGGCATCGGCGCCAGCCTCTTCGGCTCCACGCAAATAGCTAGCGAGACGTCTGTACGTGGCGGGACTAGGCGCGCCTTCTCGAATCGTATTCTTCAGCAGGCTTTCGTCAACGATATGATAGATCTCAACGTTCGGCATCAGTTCTTTACAAAGTTGCTGAAAGGTGCTTGTCAGTCCGGCCACCGTGTGAAGCACTCCTAGCTTCTTCTTACTGATCGCCATACCTCGTGCAATCCTCAGCTAGTCAATCCAAGGCATCTTCCAATAATCGTTTCCGTGACAGTCAAATGCCAGGCCGCTGAAGGAGGCTTCCTGCACAAAGATGCTGAGAGAGGTTCGCAGTGCACTTTTACGTGACATTGACCAACAAATGCAACATGCAGTGCAGGTACTGCTACGGGAAGGCCTGCGAAGATTTCGGGAGTAATTTTCGCGACCTCGCGATCGACTACTCGTTGCCCAGCTCCATAGCATACGATACAGAAACACTGCGGAAATTCATGCAAAGAGACCGAGAACCGGCCGTCGTATTCTACGGTGGCGAACCGCTGCTTCAGATGGACAAACTGAGAGAAATCATGGATCAGTTGACCGACTGTTCATTCATGATTCAGACCAATGGGCTCCTGCTCGGCAAGCTGGAACCTGAGTATGTCAACAAGTTCTCGACAATTCTCGTCTCAGTTGATGGCGACGAGGCGTTAACGGATTACTACAGGGGAAAAGGAACCTACCGCAACGTTGCGAAGAACGTTCTGAAAATCCGCGAGAACGGTTTCAAGGGAGAGATTGTCGCGCGGATGACGGTCGGAGAGGAGACCGATATCGACCGCCAAGTCCTTGCCTTGATTCAGAGCAGCGATCTGCCGGTGTCGTCAGTTCACTGGCAACTTGACGCACTGTTTTGGCAGAATGATTTCCCAAAACGGAACTTCGCTCAATGGACTACAGACAGTTACAACCCCCGTCTGAGGAAGCTCATTCGCGCTTGGGTGGACCACATGAAGAAGAACGGTGAGGTCTTGAGACTCTACCCGCTTGTAGGCGTCATGCACTCTCTCCTAATGAATGAATCGAGCCCGCTCCGGTGCGGTGCTGGATGGATCATGTTCAACATTCAAACGGATGGAAACATAACCCCATGCCCAGTAATGGCAGGTATGAAAGACTTCTATTTGGGCAACATCCGAGGAACTTCTGCCGAGAGTCTAAGAGATGCCGTGTTTGTGTCAGAACCCTGCCCCGGGTGCGAGATCTATCAAATCTGTGGAGGACGGTGCCTCTACGCGAACGCCACCAAGCTCTGGGGGGACGAAGGATTCAACCAAGTCTGTGGCACGGTCAGGAATATGATGGGCTCCTTGTATGATGCGCTCCCTCAAGTCAGAGCTCTAATAGCCAAGGGAAGGATCCGTATAGAGCACTTCGAGTACCCTCGATACAACAGCTGCGAAATAATCCCCTAGCCTTTTACGAACCTCAGATTCTAGAAGGACCACAATCAGTCAGGAGGATATTCCTCACCCAATCGACATGTACAATCCCTTGCGAAACTCAAAACTTCCCAAGGAGGAGTTTGTCATGGTTAGTGGAATACGACGCGCAAGGTTTATTCGGGCTGCTCCGGTCTTTCTTGCAGAAGTGAATCAGAATGTCATACTACTATGTTCCGAGACCGTCGGTTCCATACACAGTCTACGTGCCCCAGCAATGCTACACGGCTGAGCAACGTCTAGCCCCCCAGCCTCCAGAGGTCTTCTATCAGCCTCCGCCTCAGTACTACTGCTACCAGCCTCCTGCCCAGATGTATACCTATCAGCCTCCGCCTCAGACCTACCAGCCTCCGACTGAATACTACTTCCAGCAGTCTCCGGCCCAGGCCTACGCCTATCAGCCTCCGGCCGTTAGGGTGGGATCTGGTGGATTTGGTGGGTACGGTGGATTTGGTGGATACGGCGGATATGGTCGATACGGTGGACTTGGCGGATATGGTGGATACGGCGGATATGGCGGATACGGCGGATATGGCGGATACTATTGAACGTCTATCTCTAGGCGTACTTGCGCACGGCCTTGACAAACGCTAGCACGTTTTCCCATTTCACCTTAGGTTCCAGATCATAGGCTGGAGCTATGACGAGCCCCTCTTTTTTGCCGACTGTTTCAATACGTTCCTTTACTTCTGCTTCGATCGCGCTAGGCGATCCGTAAAGCCAATCTGAGGCGGTTCCGACGGTTCCCCAGAACGCAAGTCTACTTCCATATGTGGTAGAGGATACGCACTGCAGGATTCTCGGTGCTTGCTGTCTTGATTATTCGAGAAAGAGGACCTTTCAAGAACCGCCGCCACAGATCAGGGCCAATCATCATGCGGCTCGGTTCACCTACATCATCATCCAGACAGATCACGTCAACCCCGGCGCCGGCGAGGATTACCACGCTTTGCGAGGCGATGCTGGCAAGTTGGTCGAAGAGATACTCGACAAACTGTGGGTTGCGAAAGAAATCCGACATCAACTGCTCGAATCCCCTCAGCCGCTGAGCCGCCTCGAAGATTTCTCCTCCCATGTGTGGAGGAAGACCCGCCACGGCTATTCCTCTTGAATGGATCTTTCGGACTTTCTCTTTCAAATGTTGATAGCGACGTTTCTCGAGAAGATTCGGAAAGGAGAATGATTTCAAGTCGTCTAGAGTCCTAGCGTTCGCTAGAGGTTCGGATCCGACTGTTTCTGGGTGATATTCCCATTCGGAGTATGTTCTCAA
>JBEKGZ010000014.1:0-37568 GCA_050012535.1 Bathyarchaeia archaeon
TAAGGTCCGCCGACCGGTGTGGCTCTAATAGACATTTGGATCGACTTGTTGTCAGGACGACTAAAGACCACCGTCACCTCGTCCTGAATGCAAGGTATACACGCAAAGAGGAGCCCATTGAATACGACGCTCTGACCAAGTGAAATCTTGTTGCTGGAAATGTACAATGAGAGCGCCGGTTGTACCACAATGACGAAATGTTCGATGCTCGATGTAGCTTGATAACCCACCTGGCTTGGAAATGACGCATTGACATACCATGGTCCGATCCTCAACAGAGAAGTAGTGTTGAATATATCTTCAAATCGTCCGCTTGGGTTCGACGTTATTATCGTGACTTCGCGCGTGAAGCTGGTGTCCTCCGCCCGATAATACTGGAGATGAACCTTGACCAATGGTATTGGTAAGTCACCGATTGTAGTGGATAGACGTCCAGAGATGATCAGGATGTCTCCACGCAGAACCTGGTGTTTCAGTGACAATTCAATCTTGGAGCCTTGCGGCGCATCGTTCACCGAAACGTGTGCTTGAGAGCACGGCAGGGCGGAGAATGTGAGGACCAGAATTGTTAGAACTATGATCTCTCTAGGCAGCCGTATTCGCCTCGCAGCAATAGCAGGGGTATTCATTTGCAGCTCAACGAGCTGCCAATAAGAATTTCCACTCTCTGTTATGACTTGTCCGTATGTGAGATCGCAGCAAGTTCTCACGAGGCCGTAAGGCTCTTTAATATCCGCTTCTACCCGGCTGGGTATGGCCTCAGAGAAGACTGACAAAGACGCTTACGCACTTGTGGCCGAAGGCGTCACAAAACAATTCGGAACACTCCTTGCAAACAACAACGTTACCTTCAGCGTCAGAAAGGGAGAGGCTCATGCCCTTCTGGGTGAGAATGGAGCGGGCAAGACAACTCTCTGTAACATCATCTACGGACTCTACAAACCTGACTGCGGTAGAATTCTCGTTAACGCGAAGGAGATGCGTTTCCATTCTCCCAAGGATGCGATGAACTCTGGGATTGCAATGGTCCATCAAGAGTTCATGCTTATTCCCACAATGACTGTTCTTGAGAACATCTCTGTGATGGAGGGTGAGGGATGGAGACACCCGTTCGTTGATCGTGAAGGGTTGGCGAAGCATATTACGGAAGTTGCGAAACAGCACGGACTTGCTGTCGACCCGAATGCCACGATCCGCGACCTATCCGCAGGACAGAGGCAGTCAGTTGAGATTCTGAAGGCCCTATACAAGGGCGCAACCATACTGATTCTTGATGAACCGACGTCCGTGTTGACGCCCCTGGAGACTCGCGAACTGTTCTCGGCGCTGCGACAGATGGTGGCTTCGGGAAAGTCGGTCATTTTTGTGTCGCATAAGATTGATGAGATTTTGGCCGTGACTGACAATGTGACCGTTTTGAGGCGGGGAATGGTTGTTGCCACAGAGGCCACAAAGAACGTCACAGCAGCAGACCTAGCGAAGATGATTGTTGGTCGTGACGTGGTTTTTAGAGTGGATAGACTGTCCTCTGAGATCGGGGCTGCCTTTCTTGAGCTTCAGAACATATCGGCAATGAACAACATTGGATTTCCGGCCCTTCAAGACGTCTCGATGTCTGTAAGGGGCGGGGAGATCCTGGGCATCGCTGGAATCGCGGGAAATGGACAGCAAGAACTGGTTGAAGTTGCAACCGGTATTCGCAAGCCAACCGGCGGAAAGGTTCTGGCCATGGGTAAGGATGTTACAGGATACAATCCTGATGAGATCAGGAGGCTTGGCGTGGCCCACATCCCGGAAGACCAGAAGACGGGATTAGTGCTGGACTTTCTCCTCGCAGACAATCTGATCATAGAGCCTTATGTTGCAAGGATGTTCACAAAAGCCGGCCTACTAAGCCCCAAGTCCGTTAGATCGGAGCTGACAAAACTGATTTCAGAGTACAATGTCACTACTCAATCAGAGAACGTGCCCGCATGGACACTTTCAGGAGGCAACAAACAGAAGTTCCTATTGTCCAGGGAACTATTTTGGGGACCCAAGGTCGTGATTGCCCACAATCCTACGAAAGGTTTGGACGTCGCCGCAACCGAGTACACGAGGAACCTACTCATGAAAGAAAAGAAGAAGGGGAGAGCCGTTCTTCTGATCTCAAGTGAACTTGACGAACTTCTTGACATGAGTGATCGTATTGCAGTCATATCCAACGGTAGGATCTCCGGAACATTCCCTATTGCACAGGCCAAAGTGGAAGAGATCGCTAGGCTGATGACGCAGAGCAAGTCGCAGTCGTCTTAGTATCGGATCTCTTGGACCTATCCGCCTTTCTTGTACGGCTCCATGAGGGCCGCTGGAGCCTCTGCATGTCTCCCAAGTATCGGGATCAGCGCGATAATCGTAATGTAGGGAATCATATTGAGGAAGAAGTACTTTATCGGTACGTTCAAAGTCTGCACACCAAGTTGCAGTGAATCGACAAAACTGAAGATCAATAATGGCCACAAAATGCGATAAGGCTTCCATTTACCGAAGTATATCATGGCAAGTGCAATGAAGCCGCGTCCGAAAGTAATGTTGAGAATGAAAGTGCCCAAGAGAGTTATCGTGTAGTATGCGCCACCTGCGCCAGCAAATGCGGCGCCGATCAGCACCGCTAGATATCGGAGCCTGTAGACATTAACTCCCATCGTTTCTGCGGCTCTTGGATTTTCACCCACGGCTGTAATTCTCATTCCGAGGTTTGTCTTGCTCAGGAACAGCGCGACGACAGGTATGAATAGAATAGAAATGTAGACAAGCGGATTCTGCCCAAAGAAAAGTCTGCCAATCACAGGGATCGTAGAAAGGTATGGGATTCTTATGTCATCGATTATTGGCACAGTTGGTGTTGTCCCAATGGCGAAGAATCCTCTGAAGAGAGTGTCAGATAGTCCCAGGCCAAATAGCCAGAGACCGAGACCGACAACCACTTGGTTTACACGCAAATTGATAGCGAAGAACGAGAACATCAATCCCAAGACAATGGATAATCCTATCGCACCGACTACGCCTAACCACGGATTCCCGGTTACGTAGGTCACGGCGAAGGCATTGAAAGCCCCCATCAGCATCAATCCGTCGACACCAAGATTTACAACTCCAGATTTCTCTGCAACGAGTTCACCAAGACTCGCTAGGAGAATTGCAGGGACGAACTTCAGAGTCTGGTACAGGATCGCCTCAACGAACAGAATGTCGACCATGGTCCACTCAACTTCTTCCTCTGGACATTAGGTATTGGCCTGCGGCCAGACTGAAGAGGATGATCCCTTCGATCGTGTACACAAGTGCGAAGGGAACACCTGCGGCACTCTGCATTGCTTCAGCGCCAACGATGAAATAGCTCATCACGAATGCTGCTATGGTGGTCCCGATTACGGAGGTCCCTCCCAACATCGCGACAATTATCGCGATGAACCCGTATCCGGACGGGTATCCAGGGTCGAGAGCATATATGACGCCACTCACATGCACTGCTCCTGCGAGGCCTGCCGTTGCTCCGGCAAGAAGCAAGCTCAAAATGATTACTTTCGGTATGTTTATTCCAGCATATTTCGCCGCTTGTCGGTTCCTTCCTATCGTTCGGACCTGAAGACCGAAAGATGTCCGCTCGCTCAGCAGATAGAACACTACGACCAAACCTAGTGCGATGATCAGCCCAAGGCCCAGTCTTGTTTGGGGAATGATTTTGGGGAGTCTGAGCGCAGGAGGCAGCACGTCGGAGATTAGGTATCCACCCGATCCTTTTGCACGAATTGGGCCATCCAAAGCGTACAGTAGGAAGTTAGATGCAACGAGATTCAGCAAGAGAGTGACTATAATCTCATTTGCTCCAAACCTTGCCTTGAGAACAGCTGGCACGATCATCCAAAGAACACCGCCTCCTGCTCCAGCCAGCATCATGATGATGAGCGTAAGTGGCGGGGGAATGGAGGTGAGATACATCGCTACTATCATTGCCATCACGCTTCCAACAATATACTGTCCTTCAGCTCCGACGTTCCAAACTCCAGCCCTCAGGCCCAGAGCGATCCCTAGGCCCATGATGAGAAGGACGGTAAGTCGCACGAAGATTTCGGCAAAACTGTAGGTACTGGATATAGGACTCAACAAAAGGGTGGTCGAGGCTGCTCTCAAGTCTCCGCCAGTGGCGAAGACAATAAGCAGCCCCGAGACTATGCCTACAGCTAGCGCGAGGGCACTGTAGCCCACGCCGCGTAGCTTGGCTAGACTTTGCACTGCGGTTGATCTGCGTTGTCGAAGCACGATGGGTCCAGCGTGAATGGCAATGAGACGCCCATTCGTAGTGCAGTTTGCTGCCCCAACAGCCAGGTTTGCATGGACTGCGGTACGGCGTTGCCGAATGCGCCCAGAGACACCATGCCGGAGAAGAGGTCAGCTTGCAGCCACTTGTTGTTGTAGTCTCCTCGTACGTAGTCAGCTATCGCCGTAAGGTAGGCTATGTCCCAGCGCACCACAATGCTCTGGGCTATGTGATCGGGATCTTGGTTGGCCGCGTCAGCATACACATCCGTACACTGAATATTCTTTTCCTTGGCTACTTGTCTGACGCCTACGTCGATTCCGTCACCGCTGCTGAAGATGAAGTCGACACCCTGATCTGCCATCTGTTCTCCTGCTTTCTTTGCACCTGCAACGTCTGCCCATGAGAACGCCATCCATGACTCCAGGAATGTTGCCTGCTTGTTCACTTGTCTGACGCCTCTCTTGAAAGCTTCGTGGCCAGCCCAAATTGACTCGGCCCTTCCGCCGCCAATCATGCCTATCTTGTTGGTCTTCGTCATATTGCCGGCAAGCATACCCATGAGATATGCTGCGTCCGCCATGTACCACCAGACATTGTAGACATTGCCTTTGCCTCCAAAGCAGTCAACGCAAACGAAGACTGTCTTGGGGAACTGCGGCGCGATCTTGTTAAACATGTCTTGGTACTGAATGCCTTGGCCTATGATCACGTTGTATCCCTTTGTTGCCCAGTCGGTGGCGACCGGTTCCGCGCTGGTTCCGTCAAACAGATTCTCTGCTTCCGTGAGTTGAAATCCGAACTGTTTCTGAAGCATCTTTGCCGACATATCCGCTTGGTAGTTCCATGAGTAGTCCTCTGGTGTTATTGGCAGTATCAGGCCGACTTTCAGCTGAGCAATAGCCGCGGCGTTGCCCGCACCGGGTGTCGTAGGAGCAGCTGGAGCCATCATCATTGATGATGCTCCGTAACCTGCCACAATTCCGATGACAAGCATTACTATCAGCGCAACCGCTGTGGTTGTGTTATTCATATTTCATCGTTCCGGAAGGCGGCTAGTTTTTTATTAAAAGCTTTGCCAACGTAGCAATTCTGACCAGCAGAATCTGTCCGCACGTCACGAAGAAACGCCTAACTCAACCAAAGGGCGTATAAGGATGAGCTGGCCCTCGCGCCCTTTCACACCTCTGAGCACTCTATGAAGTATGAACTGAATTGAGACTACGGTTGACAGTACGGCTTCTACCTACGACTTGCGTAGGAACTTCTCTATCTCCTCTGCAATGCTCTCCAGTTCGAATCCTGGCATGTCGAACCCTGCGCCGATCATGTGGGGCATCTCCATTCCCACCTCTTTGATCATCGCGACGAATTCCTCAACAAAGACTCCCGGTTTCTCTGCGAGTGGATACTTGGTCATCTCTTCCTCCGGGATTCTTGGCGGACCACCCCAGTTCTTACTTGTTCCTGACCATCTTACTCCGCAGGACGGGCTGCCGTCCAAGCCAATGATCACAACCTTGTGTCCTTCCTTTTGGTATTCCGCCACTTGCGATACGATCGGTTCGAGAATCCGCTTGCAGTGAGCTCGATAGCCCGGTGTGTCGTACTGTTCCCTAACGTACCACCACCTTCGTGTTCCGGAGAATGTGGTCTCGGGACAAGGGAGCTGGATCACTCCATAGTTGTGGCTATGGAGTATGTCGATGAGCGGCTTTATCATGGCCGGAAAGAAAGCGAACCCGTTCACCTTTGCGTTTTGATTGAGCAAGCAGTGGGCAACGATCGCAACTTTCTTGGACCTTTTGTCCTCCACGAGCACCAACTTGGATCACCGCCTCATGGGGAGGCTCTGATTTGTGCCTAACGGTCAATGGCCGCTCGCACTTGCTCGTGGCTATCGAAGATGCACAACATCCGCAGCATAGAATGGAACCGTCACGCCGGAACTCAACCGCACCAACAGCTGCCCGTCATCACCGAGACTTAGAGCCCGACCGACGAAGTTTCTTTCAGCTGTGGAAACCCGCACGATTCTCCCAAGCGTAGAGCAGAGCTGCTTGGCTTCGCCGAGCAACTCGCTGGCATGCCCAGACTCAAACCTCTGATACGAGTCGTCCATCTCTTGGATGATTCTTTTCGCCAATAGGGTTCTGTCGATCTCTCGGCCGAGTTCGTGGCTGAGAGAGGTCGAGACCGCTCGTAGTGGTTTCGGTAAACGTCTCATCTGGATATTCGCGTTGATACCGAGCCCGAGGACCAGATGACGCAATTGGTTGCCTTCGTAAGCAGCTTCAGCCAAGAGGCCTGCGATCTTGCGCGACCGAACCAATAGGTCGTTTGGCCACTTGATTACGGGTGAGAGCTTGGTCATTTCGCCTATTGCTCTGGCTGTGGCAACCGCGAAGGCTAGAGGCAAGACCTGGTGTGATCTAGGCCAAGTTGGCCTAAGTAGAACAGACATCCATATCCCGCCTACCGGTGAGAACCAACTTCTCGCCAGTCTGCCTCTTCCCGCGTACTGCGTCTCGGCGATCAGTACAGTCCCGTCAAGGGCTTCATTCTTCAGGTTGCTCAACTCGTCTTGAGTCGAACGCACATGTAGTCTCCATTCTATCCTTCGCCCGATCCTCTGTGTTGCTAGGTCTGCGCTGAGTTGTTGCCGATCAATTGGCTTGAAAGGTAGATGTTCAATGATGCCATTCCGTGACAGGCGAAGCTCGTATCCGAGCGTTTTCAGTTGTCGTATTGCTTCTCGAGTTCGTGCCGGTGAGGCTTGCACGGCTACAGCCAGCTCGCTCAGCAAGAACTTGGACTCTCCTCTAGAGACGATCATGTCAGCGATCGTCGACTCCAACTCAGCTGGGGCGCTCAAAGCTGGTCTACTACCTCGCTTGGGGCTGATTCCACTTGTGATGTCAAGGGCAGCAGCCCTGCGTATCGCCTCTCGGGTGGCTAGACATTTATACGCTGTTTCTTAGATCTGGCGTGTGGCGCTTGAAAGTTGGCTTCGAGATCATACGAGGACTATCGCGCCGAACTTGAGTCCCAAAGAGAGAGGGCCAAACTCTTCGGAGGAAAAGAAGCGATCGAGAAGATACACAGCGACGGGCGGTTGACCGCACGTGAACGCCTTGATGGACTGCTCGATCCTGGCAGTTTTGTCGAACTAGACGCATTCATGACACACCGATTCACGGACTTCGGTATGGACAAGAGGAAGGGGTTGGGCGACGGCGTTATTGCAGGATATGGATTGATCGCCGGACGCCCGGTCTGTGTCTACTCAGAAGATGCCACATTCATGGGTGGCTCGCTTGGAGAAGCCCATCTTCAGAAGATGAGCAAGACCCTGGACCTAGCGTTGAAGCTGGGAGTGCCTTTTGTCGGGATAAATGATTCGGGTGGCGCGAGGATCCAAGAAGGAGCAGTTTCTCTATCGACACTGGGAGAACTCTTCGCTCGAAACGTGGCTGCGTCCGGTGTTATTCCTCAAATCACGGCAGTCATGGGACCCTGCGCAGGAGGCGCTGTCTACTCCCCCGCTCTCGAAGATTTCGTCATAATGGTCGATAAGACTAGCTACATGTTCATCACTGGACCTAGGGTTATCAAGACGGTCACTGGAGAAGAGGTCTCTACAGAGTCACTCGGCGGTGCGAGAGCGCAGAACACGAAGAGTGGGGTTGCACATTTCCTCGCTTCCACCGAGAAGGAAGGACTAGGACTCATCAGAACACTACTCAGCTACCTGCCCCAGAATAACTTGGATGACCCGCCGATCCTCAAGATAGATGACCCGCCGGACAGAATGGATGAAGAACTGAACAACGTCATTCCGACGGATCCGAGCAAGAGCTACAACATTCTGGACGTCATTAACCGCGTCTTTGACAAAGGGAGCTTCTTCGAAATCCATCGTCTCTTCGCCCCAAACGCCGTGGTCGGCTTCGCGCGTCTCGCCGGCATGCCCATCGGCATCATCGCCAATCAACCCGCCGTAATGGCAGGAGTCTTAGACATCAACTCCGCGGACAAGATCGCACGGTTCGTCAGATTCTGCGACTGCTTCAGCCTCCCCATAATCACCTTCGTTGATGTACCCGGCTACCTCCCAGGCGTCAAGGAAGAGCACGGAGGCATAATCAGACACGGAGCCAAAGTCATCTACGCATACTCAGAAGCAGAAGCACCCAAGGTCACTATCGTTGTGAGAAAAGCCTACGGCGGAGCATACATTGGAATGTGCAGCAAGTCCTTGGGGGGCGATGTGGTCTTCGCCTACCCAACCGCAGAGATAGCCGTAATGGGCCCAGAAGGTGCAGTTGAAATCATCTACCACCGCGAACTCGAAAAAGCAGCCCCAGAAGAACGTGCAAAGTTGGCAGCCCAACTCGCAGACGAGTACAGACGCAAGTTCGCAAACCCGTACGAAGCCGCCGCGCGAGGATACGTCAACGCAGTGATCGAACCCAAAGAAACCAGACCAGAACTCGTAAAGGCACTCAAGATGCTCTCGCTAGGAAAGAAGGTGCCAAAACCCGCCCCGCCAAAGAAACATGGCAACATTCCCCTCTAGCACATTTCGCCTGGGCCTGAGCAGAACCCCATCGTACTAGACGCCCAAGAACATAGGTGCTAGGCTTAGCATCGCTCCGCCTGCTACAACCGACGCTATCTGGCCGCCTGTGTTTGCCGCCATGGCGTGCATCAGCAGCCAATTGTCCGGGTCCTCTGACCTTCCGATCATGTGAGCTGTCCTGGCAGCCATCGGGAACGCCGAGACACCAGTCGCCCCGATGAGCGGGTTAATCTTGCCATGCGACAGATAGTATGCTGCTTTGCCTGTTAAGAGGCCAGCCGATAGACCGATGACAAAGGCAAACAGTCCGAGACCGAATATTAGAAGCGTCCTAAGATTTAGGAACTGATCTGCCATCATCGTGCCGCCTATTGTAACTCCAAGCAGCAAGAGAGTCACGTTAGAGATTTCGTTCTCAGCAGACTTCGCCAGTCGATCCACTACACCACTCTCCCTCAGAAAGTTCCCCAGCATCAATGAACCAATAAGGGGGATTCCTTTTGGCGCGACAACGCCTGCTACAATCGTGACGAAAATCGGAAAGATAACACGAATTGATTGGGGATACTTGCTCGGCGTGTACTTCATACGTGCCAATCTCTCCTTCTTGGAGATCCAAAACTTCGACAGCGGAACCTGCAGAATAGGAATCATGGACATGTACGAGTATGCGCAGATCGTGACCGGGCCTAGCAAGCTCGGGGCGAAGTGTGATGTCACGTAGATTGCTGTCGGACCGTCCATGGCTCCGATAATTCCTACACTCATCGCCTCATAGGGTGTGAATCCAATTAGGTAAGCGGCGAGAAAGGCGGCGCTAATGCCAAGCTGTGCTGGAATGGAGAAGAGCAGCAGGGACGGCCTCTCGAGAAGCGGACCGAAATCTGTCATGGCGCCAATTCCGACGAATATCAGGATGGGAAATATCTCAGTCAGTATACCCGCGTCGTAGATGATCTTCAGGATGCCGCCCTCATCCATGAGTCCGCCGTAGGGGAGGTTGACAAGAATCGCGCCGAATCCGATCGGTATCAGAAGTAGAGGCTCGTATCCTTTCTTGAGGGCTAGGTAGATCAGTACTGCGCCTACCAAGATCATTATGGCGTTTCCGACTGGAAAGGGAAGCAGAGCCAAAGACTGCGATCACTCTATGACCAATAGAACGTCATCGAGAGCCACATTCGCGCCTTCTACAACAGGAATCTCCTTTACTCTGCCAGACTTTGGTGCCATGATCGCGTTTTCCATCTTCATGCTCTCAAGAACCAGCACGGTATCACCCGCTTTGACGCTGTCTCCTACGCTGCATTTGATGGACACTACCTTGCCGGGAAGCGGGGACCTTATGGCACCAGTCGCGGTCTCGACTCTTGCTTGAGGACGAGGCGTCACTTCTGAAGGTGCAGCCTGCGATTCAATCACAACAGGACGTGGTGCAGGCGCCTGCGTCGTCTCTTCCTGAACTTCCTCAACTTCAACAGGGTAAGTTTTGTCGCCAACTCTAACTATGAACTTGCGCTTCAAACTCTATCCTCCGCCGTGTGGGATCCGCCGGGATTTGCTCGCGATCTTCCATGGAGAGAACACGCTTCTTTCAATAGTTGACCATGCGGAGACTCCAAGTTGTCTCTCTGTGCCCAGCACGCAGCTCACTGCTGCGATAGCCGCAACAGCGAACTCCTCGCCAGTCTCCTCAGCTCGGGGATGTGAGTCGTCAGCTGGCACGGCCGGTTCGTCATGCTCTCTTCTGGCAATGAACGCTTTGAAAATCTGCACGACTACCATTATGAGAACCATCGCTGCTGTGAGTATGATCACGTAGTAGCCGATCAATGTCAAGATCGAGCCAAGCAATATCTCTATGATCCTGTCGCTACGGGGGCGTGGCGTAATTGGGCTGGCTGATATAAATCACCTTGCACGACGCCGACCTAGTTCAGATTGAGCAATTCAGCAGAGCAGCGACTACGCCAACAGTAAAATAGCTATGTGGCTCGCTACAGCGGATCTGCAAGGTGGGAAGATGGATACCACCCTCCTCGAACTGTTCGGTTCAATGATCATCGTGCTCTTTGCTGCCGTGATTTTTGTGAACGCTGTAGAGTACATCGGATACAAACTCAATCTCGGACATTCGTTCGTAGGTGCAATTATCGCCCCATTGTTCACATCCATACCGGAATTAACGGTCTTTCTAGTCGCAGTCTTCGCAGTCGGTCAGACCGCAGGCCAAGAGGTAGGTATTGGCACACTATTCGGTCAGCCTTTCATGGCATCAAGCCTTTCATATGGTTTGGTCGGCCTCGCTGCTGTGGTCGGGTTCTTCACCGGGAGACGAAAGGGGTCATTCCTCGTAGTTGAGAGAAACCTAGGAATACCATACGTGTTCATTGCAGTTCTATTTCCCTTGACTGTGGTGCCCAGCCTGCTTGCGGGAGTTACGATCGTGAAGTACGCGTTTGGACTGTTATTCTTCGGAGCGTTCCTGCTGTATGTTTGGATGATGTTCAGGAGAAGAGAAGAGGGACTAATCGAAGAGGTGGAAGACTGCTACCTCTACAGGTACGGCGGAAGAATCATCCGAATGCCCGTGATCTCTGCTCTAATCCAAATCGTGATTTCTGCCGTAGGCCTGTATGTTGGATCGGAGGGGATGGTAGACTCTGTGATCGCAATAGCCAACACCATCAAGATGAGTCCACTAGGACTAGCCCTGATTCTAGTGCCAGCAGCTACCGCAATTCCCGAAACCACTAGTGCACTGATTTGGGGATATCGAGGAAAAGACACATTGAGCCTAGGCTCGCTCGTTGGTGAGAGTGTTCTTTACTCGACATTCTACCCGGCTATCGGTTTGTTCCTCACGCCTTGGGCTCTTGATAGACACGCATACTCGAGCGTTCTAGCAACGACGATAGTATCGCTCGTTCTACTCATGTTTATCATGAGAAAGAAGATGCCTTGGTGGAGCTTGTGCCTCGGACTCTTCTTCTTCGCAGCATATGCTACGTTAGTGTTCGCCTTCCAATTCTGACTTGGCGGAGGCCGAGTGAAGGCAATCGTGAAAGCCTTGAACCTAATGGCCTGTTCGTTTCCTCCATGGTTGTTAAGATAAACGTCTATCAGGCGGGTGCGTCCACGGACATGTAATCTGTGGGATGATTGAAATGCCAATCCGAGTCAAGTTGCACGGTCGCCTCAGAATAGCGGCTGGGTCGGATCAAATCGAGCTTCCTGAAACGCTGACGAATGTTGGCGAACTCCTAGAAGAACTGATTCGGAGAGCTGGACCGGAAGCCCGACAGTATGTGTTTGACCCAGGCACCAAAGAGTTGAGTCCGAGCTTGATCATGCTTGTCAACGGGCACAGCATTAGAATGCTCGAAGGCCTAAACACGCCTCTTCTGGAAAAAGATGATGTCTCGATTGATAGCGTCGACATCATGGAGATTGTAGGCGGAGGCTGACTACCGCCAAACTGGCAGCACTATGATTCCACCAGTGTGTTGATGACAGCTCTTGCAACTCAGGCCGCTCGACCTCGTCACTACCTCAACTTTCAGTGTCCTGACTGCAATCGGATCTTTTGTATTCTTTCCTCTCTACCCTGTTCCATTGACGCTCCAGACTCTGTTCACATACTTAGCTGGAGCGGTATTGGGGCCATCGCTCGGAGCCCTTAGCCAAGTGATCTATATCTTGTTGGGCGGGATTGGACTTCCGGTCTTCGCCGGCGGCAAAGCGGGCTTCGGAACGCTTCTTGGACCGACAGGCGGCTACCTTTTTGGTTTCATTGCAGCCTCTTTCGCAATCGGCAAACTCTCCGACCTGCACACACAGCCGTCTGCCCATCGTATCGCAGCTTCTTTTGTCTTGGGGACCGCAATCATCTACGGCTTCGGGATTGCGCAACTTTCGCAATGGATGAATGGAGACATTCAGCGCACCCTCGCGGTCGGTGTCCTCCCTTTCATTATTGGTGACGCACTCAAGATCGTAATCGCCACTGCGGTGGCAGCAAGACTGCGCCACGTTTTGCCCCGAACCGAAATCCGACACCGACGCATTGATGTTAGCGATTCTAAGCGAGAGTACTTACGCAGTCTTTAAGTAAAGTTCTCGGGCTCACGATAAGCACGAGGTCGCATGCTAATGAAATTGGTTGACCTTTCACAGCCTCTGTGCCAAGACACCCCGTTCTGGCCGTTGTATCCTCCGTTCGAAGTCAAGTACATCAAACGAAAAGCTGAGCACGGCGTGAATGCGCAATATATCATGACTTCAAACCACATTGGAACGCACCTAGACGCACCATTGCATTTCGTCACAGGAGGCAAGGACATCGAGAAGATTCCGCTCGAATGGTTGTACGGACCCGGAGTCATCGTCGATGTCAGCGACGTTGGAGACCTTGGCCTTTACACGCCCGAGATGGTTGAGAAGAGGGTCGATCTCCATGACGGCGACATCTTAGTCGTGCACACCGGGTGGTACAAGTACTCGTGGTACCAGCCGCAGGGAATGGCGGACGAAGAACGCTACATCCAGATGCATCCGGGACCATCGAGAGATTGGGTTGACTGGATGATCAGCCGAAAGATCAAGGTCTGGGGAGTCGACGCTGTCTCAACGGATCACCCATTGAACCTGCCCATCGGACATCCAGAATTTGGGTTGAGATGCGTGCCTAAAGTTCGTGCGTTTGCTGAGAAGAAGTTTGGTAAAGGCAATCTTGAGAAGCTGTTCCCGATGGAGGACTACCAAGCGACCCATAACAAGCTCTTCCCGCACGACATCATCCACATGGAGAACCTCGGCGGAGATATCGGCCAACTCTTGAACAAGCGCGTCACCCTCGGATGCTTCCCGTGGAAATTCCGCGGAGGCGAGTCAGCCTTCGCGCGAGTGGTCGCTTTCGTCGAGTAGACTACGTGCACGCACCCCGTCTCTCCTTCTTTCCTGTTTCTTCTTCACCTGCAAGCAACGCTCATGCTCGGATCTGGCCCTTTGTCTGTTAGGCCATTGGCGGATAGAGCAATATAGAACGGAAAACCACGGTACGCCTGTGAATTAGGAATGCACTTTGAAGGCAAAGCCGTTGTGAAGGCTCCTGTTGACAAGGTGTGGAACTTCATCTCCACACCTGAATCGATCGCCCAATGCCTCCCAGGCGTGGAAGAGTACAAGGTACTCGACGGAAAGCGAACAGAAGCAAAGCTGAAGATTGGCGTCGGATTCATCAAAGGAAGGTTCAAGGTCAACAGTCGGGTACTGGAGGAAGACCCAGTCAATCATCGAGCCAAACTCCTAATCGACGGTTCAGGCGTGACGAGCGCATTCAAGGCTGAGATTCAGATCAGCTGCAACCCGCACCCTGAGGGAAGTGAACTAGCTTGGATAGCAGAAGCAACAGTAAGCGGGCCTCTCGGAAGCGTCGCCAAGGGACTCATTGAGAACGCATCGCAAAAGGTCATCAATCAGACTCTCGAATGCGTTACGAACAAGGTCTCCGGCTCATCATCCTGAGTAGTGCAAACAGTCGATACGATGACTTAATACGAATTACACGTCGAACGCAATCGTGCCGGTGAGACCTTGGGCTACAAGTATGTTGGCAAGGGAATTCCTCGAATTGACGCATTCGAGAAGATCACTGGAATGACCAGATTCGTCGCCGATATGGAAGTTCCCGGCATGTTGTACGGGAAATTCGTGCGAAGCCCCCACGCGCATGCGCGCATTGTCAAGATCGACACGAGCAGGGCTGAGAAGTATCCCGGCGTCGTTGCGGTGATCACTGGGCAAGCCTTCCCATACAGAATGGGGCTATACGTTAGGGACAAGATGGTCATAGCCAAAGACAAAGTTAGATGGGCCGGTGAACCGGTCGCGGCGATTGCAGCAGAATCTGAAGAAGCCGCCGAAGAAGCCATCGATCTCATTGACGTCAAGTATGAACCGCTAGCACCAGTATTCGATGTCAACGAAGCGTTGAAGCCTAGCGCCCCGCTCGTGCATGAAGACCTAGCGCAGTACGAACATTCCCCGGTCTTCACTCCGGTTCCGGGCACCAACATCGCGAGCATCTTCAAGATTCGCAAGGGCAACGTTGAGGAGGGCTTCAAACGCACGACCACAGTCGTCGAGAATGAATTCTCGATGCCACAGGTTAGTCATGCGGCCATGGAACCGCGAGCATGTGTAGCACAGTATTTCCCGGACGGAAGCACTGAGGTTTGGACGTGTGCCCAGTCTCCTTTCACGGTTCGGTATATCCTCAGCCACGCCCTTGGAATTCCGATTCAGAAGATCAATGTGCACGTGCCACATGTTGGTGGGGGATTCGGCGGGAAAGCGGGCATAAACTTCGAACCGCTCGTAATTCTTCTGTCGAAGTTCGCTCGGGGCCGCCCGGTCAAGCTCCTTCTGACGCGTGAGGAGGAGTTCACTACTGCTCCGCTCAGGCAAGGGTTCTACGGGTGGATTAAGACAGGCGTCGACGCGAACGGTAAGATCACTGCAGAGCAGATGAAATACATCTATGATGCCGGCGCTTACGCTGACTACGGTGTGAACATCGGCCGAGCCGGCGGCTATGCTTGTACGGGTCCATACGAGGTGCCAAACATACACTGTGACTCAATCACTGCCTACACAAATCACCCCTACGGGACGGCATTCCGAGGTTTCGGACATCTTGAGTTCCTATGGGCCATAGAGCGCCAGTTAGACATGATCGCGCAGAAGACCGGAATTGACCCAATGGAGCTTCGGCTGAGGAACGTTCTCCGGCCTGGGTCCATTACAGCAACAGGAGAGAAACTCAGAGAGGACGCAGGCAGGGTTGACCAATGCATCAAGGCCGTCGCAGAAGCGATTGGATACGGCAAGAAAGCAAAGCGAGAAAGCAACGGCAAGCTGCGCGGAGTCGGGTTAGCAGCTCTCTGGAAAGCGCCAGCAATGCCTCCGAACGCGGCCTCATGCGCGATAATAAAGTTCAACGAAGATGGAAGCGCCAACCTCTCAGTAGGCATTACTGAGATCGGCCAGGGGACGACCACGAGCCTCGCCCAAATAGCTGCAGAAGAACTGGGCATGCCAGTTGAGAAGATACGGGTGGTTCCGGAGAGAATCACCGATCTAACACCCTACTCTTGGCAGACCGTCGCCAGTAGAGGCCTATTCATGGAAGGCCGAGCAGTCATCAGCGCCGCTCGCGATGCAAGAGAACAGATATTCGACATGGCAGCGCAGGTGCTCAAGGTCCAGAAGACCGAACTCGTGCTCGAGAATGAGATGGTCTACCCCATAGGGCAACCGGATAGAGGAATTCCACTTCAACAATTCGCTATGGGCTACACCTACCCGAACGGAAACGCGATTGGTGGCCCGATCATCGGACGAGGATCGTACGTCCCACGCGGACTCACCTATCTTGATCCGGAAACTGGACAAGGCTACCCGGCGCTGAAATGGACATTCGGCGCGCAAGCGGTGGAGGTTGAAGTGGACGTTGAGACCGGAGTCATCAAGACGCTGAAGGTCGCTTCAGCGTTCGATATTGGAAAAGCGATCAATCCGCTCAGTGTGCAAGGACAAGCCTACGGAGGCATGCTTCAGTCACTAAGCATAGGCCTCATGGAAGGATACATCTACAACAAGGATGGCGTGACACTCAACAGCAACTTCACCGACTACAAGATCGCGCGAGCATCCGACATGCCCGACGAACACCTTGTCACATTGATAGAGAATCCACAGAAGGACGGACCATACGGCGCCAGAGGAATAGGGGAACTCACCATGCTGTCAATTCCTGGAGCAATCGCCAGCGCCGTCTTCGACGCCACAGGAGTGAATCTGTTCAAACTCCCAATGACACCTGAGAGCGTCTGGACAACGATCAAGCAACAGAAACCAGAACTCCTAACACAGAAGAGGTGAATGAGATGCTTCCAAATTTCGACTATTTCGCCCCGCAAACACTTCAAGAGACCTTCGAGCTATTGGAGAAGCATGGAAGAGAAGCGAAATTGTTGGCGGGAGGAACAGACCTGATCATAAGCCTCCGTGCCAGAGAGCAGCGCCCTAAGAGCCTCATCGATGTCAAAGGAGTCAAGGAGCTTCACGAACTCTCCTTTGATGAGAGACGCGGACTTGCCGTAGGAGCTGCGGTGAACCTGAACAAGCTCATCCACTATGAGGCAGCCTCAAAGAACTATCCGCTCCTCAAGGAAGCAGTGAGCACGATTGGAGACTATGAGATTCGAAACCGGGCCACACTTGTTGGAAACATCTGTAACGGATCTCCGGCAGCTGATTCCGCTCCGGCTTTGCTTGTTCTGGACGCATACGTCAATATCGCGAGCCAGAAAGGCAAACGAACCGTTCCTCTTCGAGAATTCTACACAGGTGTGAAGAAGACAGTGCTAGCCAGCAACGAGCTTGCTACCTCAGTTGCCGTGCCCACTCCGCCGAAAGGATACAGGGGAGGATACCTGAAGGGCCGAAGAACAGTGGGAGAAGACCTCACCCTCGTCGGGGTTGGAGGACTTGTTGCCCCCGCCAGTAAGGGCGGCAGGAGTGTTAGGCTGGCTTACGCTTCAGTCGCGCCCACTCCGGTAAGAGCGCTTGAGGCAGAGAAGGTGTTCGAGAGTAACAAACCACTGGACGATCTTCTCGAACAGGCGATGCCGATTGTTCGCAAGACGATTTCTCCAATCTCAGATGTGAGAGGTGGAGAGGATTACCGCGCGAACCTTGTTGATGTTCTGACTCGGAGACTCCTTCGCCAACTGTGGGAGGCGAGCTAGGTTGGCAGAACACGCAATCAAACTCATAGTGAACGAAATCGAGAATACAGTTGAGACTGAATCTAACAAGACGCTACTGTGGGTGCTGCGAAACAAGCTCAAATTGACAGGAACTAAGACCGCATGCGAACGAGGAGACTGCGGCCTCTGCACCGTACTGCTAGACGACACCCCGGTGAAATCGTGCCTAGTGCTCGCGGTCGAAGCAAATGGCCACAAGATCACAACAATCGAGGGAATCGCCAAGGAAGGCGTTCTCAGTCCAATCCAGAGGAAATTCATCGAGCTCGGAGCACTCCAGTGCGGCTTCTGTACGCCAGCGGCGGTGCTTGCAGGAGAAGCCCTACTGAAACGCAACCCGTCCCCGACACGCGACGATGTGATCGAGGCAATTGAGGGAGTACTCTGCAGATGCACAGGCTACAGGCAGATAATCGACGCGATCCTTGAAGCATCGAAGATGAAGCAGTAACCCTCTGACAAGCCTTCAGTCCGCATTCTGCCAGACGGGAACCAAGAAGCCCGCTGGCAGGTGCCCCGGGCTGTACCTGAAGACTCTCAGTCTTGAGAGTCAGAACTAGCTTTGAAGATCGGCCGATATCGTTAAAACGCAAAGTGATCTCGTCCTAACGAACTAGTGAGTCCGAGAAGATCGAAATGGGTTACATCGGAAAACCGATGCCGCAGTACGACTCCTTCCTGAAGGTCACCGGCACCGCGACCTATGCTTTCGACGTCGAACTTCCTGGGATGTTGCACGCGAAACTTGTAACGAGTCCTCATGCGCACGCGAAGATAGTCAAAGTAGACACTAGTAAGGCTGAGAAGGTGGCTGGAGTCGTCGCTGTTGCGACTGGGCGAGAGTTTCCCTACAGGCTTGGTATCTATGTCGGTGACAGAGACGTACTTGCCATCGACAAGGTAAGATGGGTCGGTCACCCCGTCGCGGCAGTGATAGCTGAGACGTTGGAAGCGGCTGAACAGGGGATCGACCAAGTTGAGGTTGAGTACGAGCCACTGCCGACTGTCTTGGACCCAATGGAGGCGCTCAAACCCGGCGCGCCAATTGTCCATGAGAAGATGGCAGAGTACAGGGTCTCAACAGCATTCAAACCCATTCCCGGGACAAATATCGCGAACCAGTTCAAGCTGGTGAGAGGCGACGTTGAGAAAGGCCTCAAAGAGTCCGACATCACAATCCAGGGAGAGTTCTACATCCCGCACATCAGTCACGCGTTCATGGAAACCCAATGCCTTGTTGCTCACTACAAGAAAGACGGAACCATTGAGATCTGGACGAGCACGCAATCACCATTCTCCACACGATACCTAATGGCCTTGTCACTGGGCATCCCCATCGACAAGATCGTGGTCAAGGCGCCTCTGTGCGGAGGAGGATTCGGCGGAAAAGTCGGAATCGGTTGGGAACCACTCGTCTCCCTACTATCAAAGAGAGCTGGCTATAGACCGGTCAAACTTGTCCTTTCGAGGAAGGAGCAATTCTGTTCGTCAGCAGTCAGAGAAGGATTCCATGCTACAGTGAAAGCTGGGTTCAAGAAAGATGGAAAGATGACTGCGTACAAAGCACGTTTCGTTATGGATGCAGGCGGCTACGCTGACTACACAGTAAACGTTTGCCGAGCGGCAGGATACTCGTCCGAAGGATGCTACGAAGTCCCCAACATCTCCTGCGAATCTCTTGCCGTGTACACAACGAAAGGCGCAACAGGCTCCATGCGAGGCTTCGGCTATCCGGAAAGTCACTGGGCGCTTGAGAGAACTATGGACATGGCGGCCGAGAAGCTGAAGATTGATCCAGTCGAACTCAGATTGAAGAACTTCCTCAAGCCGGGGAAGTCGGAGACAGGCACCGGCGAACGACTACGAGAAGACGCTGGAGACCCAGTCAAATGCCTCAAGTCAGTAGCCGAGTCCATTCGCTGGGGACAGCCTTCTGAGAAACCCACTCGACCTGGCAAGTTCAGGGGCAAGGGTATCGCAGCATGCGTGAAAGGCCCAGCGCAGCCACCGAACGCTGCTGCCTCAGCGATCGTGAAGTTCAACGAGGACGTGTCCGTGGACCTAATCATAGGGACCGCCTCTTTCGGGCAGGGAACGCCCACGAGCCTAACCCAAATCGTAGCTGACGAAGTTGGAATACCCGTCGAGAAAGTGCGTGTGGGGCTCGTAAGAAGCACCGACATGTCAGCCTACACTTGGCAAACAGTGGGCAGTCGAGGACTCTTCACTGACGGAGTGGCCGTAATGGATGCCCTCCGTGACGCCAAAGCCCAGATCAAAGAGATCGCCTCGCAGGTCCTCAAAGTCAAACCACAAGACCTAGAGATCGCGAACGAACAGGTCTTCGTGAAAGGCTACCCCTGGCGCGGACTACCACTCTCCGAAGTTGTGTTCGGTTACACGTATCCGAATGGAAGCTCGATCGGCGGCCCAATAATAGGCCGCGGGAAGTTCATGTCACCACTCACGACCTACCTTGACCCCGACACAGGCCAAGGCGTTCCCACGATCTTCCACACATTCGGAGCGACAGGAGTCGAGATCGAAGTCGATGTCCTGACCGGAGAGATCGAGGTTCTCAAGGGATCTCAAGCCTTCGACATTGGCAAAGCCATCAACCCTCTTCTCGTAAAGGGCCAGATCGACGGCGGCTTCATCATGGGCCAAAGCGCAGCACTCTATGAACAGATTATCTTCGACGAGCAAGGCTGGGTCTTGAATCCCAACTTCTCCAACTACCGAATACTTAGAGCCAAGGAGATGGCTCGCGAAATGGATGAGATCATTGTCGAGACACCCCAGAGCGATGCTCCGCATGGCGCACGTGGCCTCGGCGAGGTCGTGATGATCGGCGTCGCACCAGCCATTGCCAACGCTGTCTATCGCGCAATCGGTGTGCAGATCACGAATGTTCCAATGACACCTGAAAACGTCTGGAGAGCAGTACAGGAACAAAGACCCGAGCTGATCGAGGAGGCGAAACGTAAGCTGAAGGAGAGCGGAGGCCAGTAAGATGTCATTCGGATCATCATATTTGACACTTCCCGAATTTCAGTACCTCAAGCCGAAGAGTCTGCAAGAGGCAATGCAAATCCTAGACGAGCATAAAGACGAAGCCAAGATCCTGGCTGGTGGGATCGGACTACTCGCATTTATGAAGGAACGACTCGTTGACCCACGCTGGGTCGTAGACATCAAGGCGATCGATGAACTTCATGCCCTTCGCGACGAGGGTGCTAAAGGCTTGACCATCGGCGCCACATCGACCATGAACCAGCTTCTAGCTTTCGAACCACTGAAAGAGAAGTACAAAGCACTTCGAGATTGCATCTCTCTTCTTAGCGACCCCGTCATCAGAAACCGCTCAACACTCCTCGGAGATGTCTGCGAAGCACTCCCATACGTCGACGGCCCAACACCACTCCTGCTCTTTGACGCAGAAATCGAAGCCGCCAGCGTAAAGGGAAGGAGACGCATCCCAATGTCAGAATTCATCAAGGGTGTGGCAGAGACTGCGCTCGAGCCGAATGAAATCGCAGTCGCGATCCATGTCAAATCCCCACCCGAACACTCAAAGAGCCTATTCCTGAAACACACATCGAGCAGCGAGTTCAGCGTCGCAAACATGGCAGCCTTGTGCGCAAATCCCACCACACCCGAGAACAGGACGGTGAGGTTCGCTTACGGAGCAATATCTGCGACTCCAGCAAGAGTCCACGAAGTTGAAGAGTTGTTCAAACGCAAGACCTCCATCCCACAGCTGATTGATGAAGCAGTCGGAGTGATCAAGAAGTCGACTGACCCCATGACTGATGTTCTTGCAAGAGCCGACTATCGATCACACATGTTGGAAGTGATGACGATCAAAGCCCTTCGGGGATTGCTCGGGAGCTGATGAAGATGACACACTCAATCAACATCAAGATCAACGGCGTAGTTCGAAAACTTGAGATTAAAGACAACGAGCTGCTTCTGGACGTTATACGCGAGAGGGCCGGCGTGAAGAGCGTCAAGGCAGGCTGCTGGAGAGGAGAGTGCGGACTGTGCACAGTCCTTCTTGATGGGAAGCCAGTGAAATCCTGTTTTGTGCTCGCAGTCGAAGCTGATGGCAGAGAGGTCACAACCGCAGAGGGACTTGCCCCTGAGGGACAACTCTCTCCGATACAGAAGCACTTCGTTGAGAAAGCCGCACTCCAGTGCGGCTTTTGTACGCCATCATTCGTGTTGACGGCTCACTACCTACTTTCGGTCAATCCGAATCCTACGGAGAGCGAGATCAGAGAGTACCTGAGCGGGCACATTTGCCGGTGCGGAACGTACAAGCAGATGATCGAAGCCATACTTGCGTGCGCGAAGGAACAGAACCAGACGAAGCAGGCTACGGTCTAGAAGACTAGGCGGTGAGAACCACAGGTTCCACGGCACGATGGCGGCGACTGGCGGGGGCACTGAGGTTAGGGTTATTCGAATTGGAACTCGCTGTGCAATGTCCGCTGCTTAGACATCCGTGTCTCTATGAAAAAGACTCTTGAGCCTGCGAGACAGGCTTGATTCCGAGCGAACCAACATCGCGTGAGTTGGGTTGACCACGTTCACCTTGATTTGTGGTTTCTGATCGGACATGGTGAATCAGCCCATGTGTTCTTGCTTGTCGGTATATAGGAGTTCTACACTGAAACGATGCTCGACGAAACACTCCTGCGGCATCTAGAGTATCTTAGAGAGTATGTCTTCATACTCTTTTTCGAGCTTCGGAGCCGGCTGCCATGAAACCTGAACAGAATCGACGCCTTGGGCCTTCAAAGCGTCATTGAACAGTTCAAGCCCAATGTTGATGACTTTCAGCTCCGAAGAGAAGAGCTTGAGAATATTGTCGACCAAATCATTCCCTCCAATTAGAAACCTGTAAGGAACGTCCCGTACACATCTTGCATTGTCGAGTCGCTAATCCTCCCTTTCCTTGAGACCAGCGCACTCGCAATCGCCATGAGTGCGTTCGTTGGGAACACCTCGATTCCGGCATTGCGCAGTTTTGCGACCTGTTCTGAGAGAGGCTGCGGATCCTGCTCGGTGCCACAGACGTGAGCGAGTATTGGCAGCGCCCTGCCGTCCTTCTCCGCGATCTTCTTTGCTTCTGAGACTGCGCCAAGCATGGCTCCAGCAGGGTCAGAGTGAGAACCGTACCCGAGCATGAAGTCCATGATGATCACAGCGACCTCCGGATCCTTTGCCTCCTCGACAAGTCTCATCTTACGGATCGTCGGGTCTATCATGGGGTGCGCTCTGCCAACCGTGAATTCCTCCTCACCCAAGTCTACGATCGAATCCCTCGTACTCTGGTAGGAATCTGCGAGCTTCAGCCTGGAATCCAATGGAGCGTTGGAGTACACATCGCCGATCATGCGTCCGAGTATCACAAGGGCCTCGTAGGCAAACGTGCCACCGGTGTATAGTCCTCTGACGTACTTCTGTTTCTCGGTCAATCCTTTGGAGATCTTGCTAGTGAGAGCTAGAAGCTCGTTTTGAGACATCGAAAATTGTTTGGCGATCTCCTCGCGACGACTAGGCTCAGTCGCCTGGATAGCTTCCATAACAGCGGCGTGCAACGTCTTCGTAGCCCTAATACGCTCGCGAGCGTTTGCAGGGACGACGTAGCTTTCAGGACCTACGAAGCACGTCACGTACTGCTTCTTCGTCTTGCTAGCCACATGATCGAGTATCATCTTCTTCACATCTGCGTCAGGAGGTTTCGAAACGACAAGTACTGTGGTCGTCAAATGGTCCTGCTCAAGCGCGTCTATTGATTGGAGTGTTGTTATGCCACCGATCTTCGTCTTGACATCTCCTCCGCCGGTGCCCAGCGCCTCGGAAATTCCCAGCCCAGCCTCGCTCAAGAGGACCGTGACCTCTTGTAGCCCAGTCCCGGCAGCGGCTACGACTCCTATCTTTCCTTTGTTCACAACATTGGCGAATGCGATCGCCTTGCCGCCGATGATTGAGGTCCCGGCTCCAGGACCCATGACGAGCAGGCCTCGGTCTCGCGCGTACTGCTTCAGCTCAAGCTCATGTTCCGGCGGGACGTGATCGCTGAACAGATGCACGGACAACCCCTTATCGAGCAGCTTCAGGACGATTTCCCTTGCATGCTCTCCCGGGATCGAAACAATGGCAAAATTCGCGTCGGGGACAGCTTGCAGGGCTGCATCGACGCTGTAGAAGGAGCGTCCCTTGGCGACGGGCGGCTTGAGAACCATTTCTTCGATCTTTTTCATGCCTTCGTCTATTGCAGATTGCGTGTCGGCCCTCACGGCGAGTATCATGTCGCTTTCTGAGGCCGCTCTCCCCTCGTCCGTGAGAAGGTTGAGTTTCTGTAGGATCTCCTTGTTGGTCGGCGTACCCATGACGACCGCTGCGTCACTAATGCCGTCAATCTTCTTCGCCTCTTCCGAAAGGTGAAGAAGCTGGACTGAGTCTCGGTGGAAGTTCTTCCTTACGACGTTGCTTACTTTACTCAATCCGGTGCGCCCGTGCTCACTAACGGCATGAGCAAGTTAAGCCTTGTCGAAATTCCCCGCCACCAAGTTCTTCGTCTGTAGCGTGTTCGAGCCTGAACAGACTGTTTGCGTTTGACCGGTCTGGGGTCCGTTGCCATACTGGCGCAAAGCTTCGTCGTGTACTATAATCGAAAGGGGAGATTCATGTGGTCATGGTGAGAGCCGAAAGTGAGAGCACAGATCGGGGCATCAGCGTGAAGATGGCACTGCCGACTAGACAGCGGTGGTAGGTTTCCCATTCTCCTTCTACCTTGATCACCTGCCCAAGTCGCGGATGGCTGCATGTGTTCCATTCCTGAGGTAGGCTCATGGCGGCGAGAGGGATTTAATCGGAAGACCGGTCTGAGGAGTGACTGGCCGAAGAGTCACCGTGGAAGACCTTCGATAGTGACAGCACTTCAATCTGGTCTGGTTGTCACCCTTACGTGGGTGTGCTCGTCATTGGGGACTGTTCAGGTGGTCGAGTATTGTCCCTCATGTGGTTCAGATGATGTCCGGGAAGAGGTACCTGCCGTGATGCGATGTAGCGGATGCGGACACATTTGGGCAATCTATCTCGATTAGCTCACTAGGGCGAGATTGAGGCCTGTGCGGCTTTCATAGCCACATCCTACTTATTCAGGACTGGACAGGATCCTCGTGGATCCGCCTGCGCAAACCCACCACTAGGACAAGCGACATGCCAGAACCGGAGAACACTAGACCGGCTTCGTTGAGTGGAGTGTGTCCCAGCAACAATTTTCTTATACTTACGTCAGGCTTCAACGCGCAGGCGTGACTTCTTGACTTCGCGGAATCCTAGTCAAATCAAGGACGAGATTGAGAAGGCCAACCAGCAGGCCGTTGAAAGAATGATGGAGTCAGACCCTGTCTGGGTGGACATGGGACTCGCTCGAAAGGTCATTCCAGGCATGAAAGAGAAAATGCTGCTACACGCGGGACCGCCTATCGAGTGGGACCGTATGGCCGGCCCGATGAAAGGAGCCGTAATGGGAGCTGCAATCTACGAGGGATGGGCGCGTGACGGACCCGAGGCGGAGAAGCTCGCGAAATCGGGCAAGATCATCTTCGTTCCGAATCATCATCATAACGCAGTTGGACCGATGGCAGGGATCATCTCACCCAACATGCCTGTCTACGTTGTTCACGATCGCAAATATGGCAACGACACGTATTCGAACCTCAATGAGGGAATCGGGAAAGTTCTCAGATATGGTGCCTATTCAAGCGAAGTTATTCAGCGGCTGACTTGGATGCGTGACACGCTCGCCGGCACACTCGGAGCTACAATCAAGGAGATCAAGAAGGAGAAAGATGGCGTCGCGATGAAACCAATCATCATCCAAGCATTGACGATGGGCGACGACTGCCACAATCGCTACAACGCCGCGACCTCACTCTTCCTGAAGGAGATTACTCCTTACATGATGCAGGCAGGATTAGACAAGAAGACAATGATCGACGCGTTCAACTTCATGGCCCAGAATAACTTCACTCTGCTCAATCTTGGGATGGCGAGCGGCAAAGCAATGGCCCTCGCTGCACACAAGATCAAGTACAGCACGGTCGTGACTGTGCTTACGAGGAACGGAACTGACGCAGGAATATGGGTGAGTGGGCTCGACAATGAATGGTTCACCTCCCCAGCGCCTGTACCAAAAGGCGTCTGGTTCCCAGGCTACAGCGAGAAAGACGCGAACCCGGACCTAGGAGACAGCGCGATTACTGAAACCGCTGGCTATGGAGGATTTGCGATGGCGGCGGCACCGGGAATCGTCTCATGGGTGGGCGGGTCTGTTGCGTACGCCATCGAGAACACTCAGAAGATGTACGAGATCACCTGCACGAAGCACAAGTACTTCATCATCCCGTTCCTTGACTTTCAAGGCACACCGGTCGGAGTGGATCTCCGCAAAGTGGTCAGGACTGGCATCACGCCAATCATCAATACAGGAATCGCTCACAAAGAAGCCGGAATCGGGCAAGTCGGCGCGGGCATGGTCTCGTTCCCGCTTGACATGTTCAAGCAAGCACTCAAATCGTACGCACAAAAGTACGGAATCTAAGGACGAGAGGTTGCTAAACACTCTCCGAGCGGTGTCCGTAGGGTCTCTCGCACTCAGAGCCCTCTCGAGATGTGGCTCTGTCGTCGCCGGAACAGTGGTAAACACATTCGCGAACTCGTTCTACGCAAGGACCGGCAAAGATGAGCTTCTCTTCTTCACAAATCATTCGATAAGATCCCCAGTAACTGTCAATCTCGACGCGAAATCTGATTTGGAGAAGCTAGTAACGCCGCTGCAGCCTATTACTATAAAAGGAAAACAGATACTCATCGGGACAGACACGACAATCACGCTTGACGCAGCATTACTCTACGATGACACAACTGAACAATCAAGCGAGCTGAATCTCGACTTCTCGATGATTCGCAAGTCATTCCGGATTGTCTCGGTAATACTTGAGATCATAGACACGAGCCAGAGCGTATTGGACCCTCATTCGATTGCCCACAATTCGCTCGTGGAGTTTGCGTCTGACGCAGTGATGAGTCTCCTCCGTCCGGGGGGAGAAGAACGATTTTGTAAAGTGGCCCTGAGAATCGTGGGCCTAGGGTCAGGGTTCACTCCATCGGGTGACGATACGTTAGGGGGATTTCTCGCCGTATACAACTCATTTGCGAGTGCAATCGGACGAGCACCAATCCTCTTGGACCTTCACGCAATAGAAGAGAGGACGAGCTGGATTAGCGCGAAATTACTAGATCATATGCAACATCTGATCCTCGACGAGCAAGTCCGTGACCTGACTGACTCGGTTACTGACGAAGACGAACTAGTTCTGGCCTTCGAATCACTTCTGCCAAGGGGACACACATCAGGAATCGACATCTCAGTGGGGGCAATTCTCGCTCTGGGCCTGATCCACGACATATCCCTGAACGAGAGGCGTACCAGAACTATCGCTGATGAACTTGGCCTATCTTCGTAGTGCAACAGTTACCCTCAAGCTTCTTCATTCCTAATCTCCTCTGAGGCAGAAGATCGTGTCTCGATCCTCTTTCCTCTTCCCATTGGCGCATTTGGATGATTCTTCCTCATTGAACTCTTCCGTGTGAATAGTATCTAGAGAGAGCACTTACTAGGGGACGAATCAAGGCCAGCGAGTTCAAAAGTGGACACTGCTATTGGGAATCGCTTATCAATACAAGGTGAGCTGAATAGCGAACGCGAGGTACTGAGGATGAGTTCAACTTACTATCCGCCACCCGAAACGGTCGCTTATCCGGAGCACAAACTCAAGGTCGAGGATATGGAGCCGATTCTCAGATGCGGCGTCCCCGAGATGAAGATCATGAAGGAGAAGCCGTGGAAGCCCAAAGTTGTCACTCTGAGAGGCGGCCAGCAGATGGTAGTCAGATCTCTCAGAGATGATGAGTTCGATCAGCTGCTGGAAGTGATCAAACCGTACATGTTCATCGCTAAGGACTTCTACGACATAGTGGGCGTTCGGACTTACGGCGAAGTTCTTGCCCAGAAGGTCCACAGAATCAAGGACGCCTACACATTCGTTGGCGTGATCGATGGACAGTTGGCAGGCTTGGCCAACGCGCGGATGTTTAACGAGAAGGTTGCCTACAGCCTCCACACAATGAGCTTCATGAGAGGCGTCGACGCGGGACCAGCCCTGTACTTTGCGAAAGCTGAGTATGCGTTCGACTATCTTGGTGCAGATATGTGGGAAGCCTGTTTTGAAAGCTACAACGGGCTAAGAGTCATCGGCCTAAAATGGGCTCACAAATCGAAGGCCTATCCTGAATTTCAGACCGAACTTGGCGGAGCCAGAGTATTCTACCTAGACCGTGATTTGTGGGACAATTTCATCAAGAGGAAATTCGCACACTATGTCGGATCTTACAATGTTCCGCAAGAACTACTGAAGAAAGCAGAGCACTTCGAAGTCGGCCCCCCAATCGTGTAGGATTTGCGATCTAGACCAAGCACATTGACCAAGATCGTCGTCGATCCGGGCACTAGACGATGATCTTCATCGCATTCGGGAGTATCTCAAATCGTGCAGGAAGGCGGCCGACTACCTCGCCTTCCATCTCGACAAGCTGAGTTTCCTCCGAGCTTGCAACAACAGTCTTCCCCTTGGAGAACGTGACTTTCGGGATTTCCAAGTAGGTCCCTTTCCTGAACTTCCCCAAGCTGGAGATCGCTTCGAAGAAGCCTACGTCTCCAATCGACACGATGTCAAAGACTCCATCGTCGAGTTCCGCATTGGGGGCTGGCTTGAGGCCTCCCCCATAGTATCTGCCATTTGCGACTATGAACGTGTTGAGGACTTTCTCCTCTTCTGGGCCATCGTCGACTCGATACTTAGTCAACTTGTTCTTGTATGTAGGCAGTGTCGTTAGTATTCCCCACAGGAATGAGATCTGTCCTCCGAGGGCCTTGGTTGTTCTGTTGACTTTGTCGACGACCGCTCCTCCTGAACCGAAGTCTGCAATATTGATGAAGAATCTCGATCGTTCCTCGCCGTCGAGACCTGTGAAGGTACACTTCCCCAAGTCGATTGTCCAGACTTTCCCTAGCCGTATCCTTTCCGCGGCCTCAAACGGCGTTGTCGGAAATTCGAGCGTCTTCACGAAATCGCTGCCGGTTCCGATCGACATCACTGCCAGTGCGGCGTTCGGGTTGATGAGTCTCCCTTTCTCGAAGAAGCCATTCATGACTTCGTTGATTGTTCCGTCTCCTCCGACCGCCACCACGCGGTCGTAGCCTTCCTTGATCGCTTCACTCGCCAGAGTCGTACCGTGACCTTGTCGTTCAGTAAGTCTGACATCAATATCGGTCTTCAGTCCACGCATGATCTCCTGACTGATCTTCGTCCAGTTCCTTCCTGTTGTCCCATTCGCTGATCTGGGGTTCACGATGAGAACACTCTTGCGAGCTGAATCACCCGACATGATTTGACACCTACTACTTCTCTCAGTTGGATCCTAGTAGCTTGCCCGGGTTCATTACACCTTCGGGGTCAAGTTGCCTCTTGATGGCTCTTAGGAGAGCCAGCCCGTTCTCGCCTAGTTCCTGTTTGATCCAAGGCGCGTGATCCTTTCCGATACCGTGGTGGTGGCTTAGCGTGCCTCCGTTCTGCATGATGCAGTCTGTCGCCGCCTTCTTCATTGTCAACCATTGCCGCACTTCTTTCCCAGCGACCTGTGGTGCCACGATTGTGTAGTAGATTGAGGCGCCGTCCGGATAGGCATGTGAGACGTGAGCAAATGCGAGCCCAGCCACGCCCATTTCCGCAATTGCTTCTTCGATGGATCTCTTCATGGCTCCGTGCAGTGCTTCGAGCTTGTCCCAAGTCGTAGCAGTCTCAAGGGTATCGACTAAGATGCAGTGGTCCAAGAGAACGTCCCGCAGATATGGTAGTTCGAACCTCTCATTCAGCCATGTAGCGCCAACGCCCTTGCCGATTGCGAAAGCTCCATTTCGCTTACACGCCCCAACCGCGACCTGACGTTCAGCCTTGACGATCGTGGGATCTCCCTCGGATCCGAGGATCATTACACATCGCCGTGACGGAGCATACCCCAGTCGTTCAAGCATCCATAATCCGAGCTTCGTTGTGGCGCTTTGGGATGAAAGCATGAGTGAGACCATTGTCTCGTCAGGATCTGAGAGACGCATCATTGCAGGGACCGACCCGCTTTGCATCGTCTCACGGATGGCGTTGATGCCGTTTCGGAATGATTTGAACATCAGGCCCTCGTATCGACTAACCGCAGGAACATGGTGAATGCGCAACTTTGCCTTCGTGATGACGCCCATGGTTCCTTCTGACCCGATCAGGACCTGCTTGAGTTGTGGACCAGATGCAGAAGCGGGAACAGCTTTGGTGTCCAACTTGCCATTTGGCGAGACGAGCGTGAGGCTCTCAACCATGTCCTCGATCTTGCCGTATTTGGTTGACACTTGCCCTGCAGATCGGCTGGCTATCCATCCGCCGAGCACAGAGAACTGAAATGACTGAGGAAAATGACCTAGCGTGAAACCCCTCTTGTTCAGTTCATTCTCCAGTTCAGGTCCAGGTATGCCTGCTTCGACGGTTGCAGTGAGCGAAACCGCGTCTACATGTAGCACGTTTTTCATTCTTCGCAGATCAACTGTGATCGCGCCCTTCGTTCCTCTCGCCTTGGCTGGTTCGACTCCTCCGACGACGCTGCTTCCTCCGGCAAACGGGACGATTGAGATTCGGTTTGCACGAGCAAAGCTAAGCAGTTTCGCTACTTCCTGCTCGTCTTTCGGATAGGCTACAGCGTCGGGCGGATTTCGGATCAGACCCTGACGCAGATTGAGCAGATCAAGATATGATTTCCCGAGACTGTGCGTAAGCCGGTCATGCTTCCCTGTTGAAATGCCTGCGCCAACTGTCCGTTTCACCCTTGCCAGAGTTCTGTCATCGATTCGGCATGGCGGGAGTCTGACTTCTTCAAATGTCATGCGTGAGCATTTGCTAAGTTTCGCGAGCTTCAGAGTCTTTAGAAGATAGGGCCAGAATTGCGGTTTGTCATCGAGTGGATAAGTTTTCGATTCAAGACCCCAACCCCACCACTTCACCGCGTTCAGATCTTTCCCAGGGCTACTCGTGTTGCACACCTGTCCATCTTGATAATAACGACTCGCTCGGATATCGCTTTCCACAGAACATGGCGTAACCCGCTTCCCATTACGGTGAGGTGGCACGAACGGAACTGGGAGCGTTCTTCAACGACGTATGCTCAAGGCCCGGATGCTGTCATTTGTCAGCTGGTTTCCTTATCTTCTCCACGATGAGGACGATCACGAAGAGAATCACAGACCAGACAACAACGTCAGCCAGGAAGTTGAGGAATTCGATTCTCCAAGGATTGTATTCTGGAGCTACTATCATCCGAATGAGCCAAGCGAGAGGAAAGCCGTAGTGTTCCGCACCTAACAGCATTTCCGGCGTGTTCGAGAATAGGCCTGTCAACAGGGCTATGATTACCCCGCCAAGTACCGATACTACCAGACGGCTAGTCGTATTCATCACTCTCACCGCATCCTGACTGTTACAACCTGAGAGATCTTAGCCTGTCCAATGCGACATTTGGGTCGTCTGTTCCTAGGACAGCTTTGTCGAAAGGACAGATGTCATTCTTCTTGCGATTCAATATCTTCGGAACCAAGGTTCCATATTCGCACTTGATGCCATTTGCCTTGAAGACGGACAGTGCGCCTTCACTCATATTGGCACCGTAGACGGCGATTATCTTGGAGTAGATGCAGAGCAACGCAGCAGCCCTGCCTACAATGCTGTCGGCAAGTGAAGAGCCCTCAGCCAGCCTGCCAATATCACTAACCATCGCAAGCAGATCGCTGACGCCGTGCGACTTGCTCCTGAAGAGAACTCCTCCATTCTTTGCAACAGCGAGGGACAAATCTTCTTCGCGCAGTGTTCTCTTGGCTAGATCCAAGTCGTCCGACGCATCCACAGACATGATATTCTTCGACCTAGAATGCTACGCATGACCTCTCGTGGATTCGTGCTGGTCACATGCGCCAACGTCGATTAGCGCAATGGGCTCGTCAACTGGAACCTCTGAGCCTGCTGGGTGGAGTGTCCTGTGAATGCGGCCAGCTGCAGGAGCCTCAATCTCGAAGGTTGTCTTCTCTCCCTCAACTACGGCGATTGGCTCACCTTCTGAAACATGATCGCCTTCCTTTCTCAGCCACTCAATGAGTTTCCCTGTACCCATGGACTCATCCAATCGTGGCATCGTGACCTCTAGCATGGCCACTCATTGGGTTTGTGTGTTAATTGAACGTTGAGGGAAGGTTTTGCGTGATAACTTTTGGTGTCTATTTAGAGTTCGAGATTTCGCCTGATAACGTGGTTTTGTCACTCATTGTCTTTTGAGCCTCTCACTTTGTCTTGTTGCGCTCGTATGTGTCTGAGAGCTGAAGGTTCGACCGCACCTCTTGCATTGCATACGTTGTACCTTGTGCATTCTAGGTCGGGATGCTAGAAAGTATCCGATTTTGATGGTTCCGAGTGACCCGCAGTGAGGACATTTCGGTTTCAGTTTCTTCGCTTTCATTCATCCACTCTCCTTGTGTATGGCTGTCCCCAAACACACGCCCAAACCGCGTCCCTACCCCGCTCGTATGGTTTTAAGAGTTTGTCTTCGCATTCCCGATCACGATCTCGCCGTTTGTAGCAGCGAATTTTGCGAAAGCGTTATCCCTTCACATCGGAAGCACTCAACAAGGTCTAAAATGTCCCTAGCAATAATATAATGACCTTGCATTTGGAACTGACCTGAAACCGGAGACGGCCCCAATCCGGCAAGAGATTAGGAAAACCTAGAGTGGGCATTCCTTGAGAATCTGAACAGCGCTGCTGGTTCCAATTCTATTCGCTCCAGCTTCGATCATTGCAACACAATCCCTGTAAGTTCGGATCCCTCCCGCGGCCTTAACTCCGAACCCTTCTCCAACGGTCTTCCGCATCAAAATGACATCCGCCACTGTGGCGCCGCTTGAGCCGAAGCCGGTTGATGTCTTTACGAAAGCCGCACCTGCTTCTTGAGCGAGCTTGCATGCCTCAACCTTCTCTTCGTCACTCAGGTAACCTGTCTCTATGATGACCTTGACTCGAGCCTCTTTGCACGCTTTCACGACCTGCTGAATATCCTCCAGAACAGTCGCTACGTCTCGTGATTTTAGTGCGCCAACATTCATGACCATGTCCACTTCGGCAGCCCCGAGGCCTGCGACGGTCTCGGCCTCAAACGCCTTGACCGCTGGTAGGGATGTGCCCAGAGGAAAGCCCACAGTCGAGCAGACCTTGACATCTGTACCCCGTAGCGTACTGACAGCAAGTGGAACCCAGATCGAGTTCACGCATACGGCGTAGACTCCGTAGCTCTTTGCTTCGTCGCAGAGTCTTTCCACTTGGTCTCGGGTTGCTGAAGGATTTAGCAACGTGTAGTCAATCATCTTGGCGAGTTCTTTCCGACTGATGCCCATATGCGTCGCCTATCATGAAGAACTGTCACGTCTCGTATTGAGATTTGCGAGATCCTAGCGCGAGGTGGAACCTCTGGAAGCTAGGAAAATGGATGCGCAAACATGTGCAGCTCCGAGACCGCTGCCGATTGCGAACTGTTCATGGCGGCAAAGGAGGTCCCCCAAAGGACACCGGAGAAGGCTATCACGCCAATAGGTGCGCGGATGCTTGCATTCAAACTCATCGTCTGGCCCTGTTCAGTAGGTCAGCTCGGAACTGGCACGACGTAGCATAGGGAAGTTCCGGTGCTCGCCTGTGACCGGATCCGTTTAATGTTGCGCTTCAACTTCGTACGAATAGATCGTGTGTCCGAGCAGTTCGTTGTAGACGACTGACGGCTTCCAGTTGCCTACCTTGAAATCATGCGAGATGACTCTCGCACCGTTCTTGAGTTCTCGTTCCAGCTTCGGCCGAAGCCGCTCATTGCCGCTTGTGGTCAGGTAGAGAGTTACTACGTCGGCCGGGCCTAGGTCCACGTTGAAGAAGTCATCGTGAATCATTTTGACTCTGCCTTCAAGGCTCAGCTTCTTGATCTCCGAGCGCGCTCTCTCGATAAGATCGTCCCTCATTTCAACTCCCACAGCGGAGGCTTCTGTCTCTTGGGCGGTCATGATAACTAATCTACCGTCCCCGGCGCCGAGATCGAACAAGGTCTGGCCTGACTTCAGATCCGCCAGCTGAATCATCTTCTTCGCAACTTCAACTGGTGTTTGCACGAACGGTGCACAGCTCATGATCTCCTGCTCCTGTCTGAGACTAGGCGTAGCGTCTCTCGCCTTCGCCTTTGTCGTCTTTGGCAATCTTCATGGGGCTTTGTTCCTTCTTTCCGGTCCACTTGATATCTTCTTCCAAGAATTTCGTTGTGACCTCTTTGAAACTGGTGAATATCCCATTCAGTTCTTCCTGCGTGAAGGTCTCCATGAACGGTGGATTCCTTAGCCAGCTGTCCCAACCACGGACGCTCTCAAAAAGTGCGGAGTTGAGCCTGATCAGACTCGCGTAAAGTGAGAGACGGTCGGCTGGTTCAAGTTTCTTCAGATCCGCGAGGACTTTCGCTCGCTCATCGGTCCAAGACAATATTTGCGCTGCTCCCTGTTTGAGTCGCCTGCATGAGATGAACGCTCATTTAGGCTTATTGCCATCGCGACGAGATTCCAGTCGGCGAGATCGGTGCAACACACTCGGTGCGCGCGTGCGTGAGAAATCTCAGATGGCAAGAACATTATCAGTCGATATAGGACTTGGAGAAACCGATTTCCGCAAGGCTTTTGTTCACATCAGAATCATAGAGTATCCATGCCAATAAGAAAGAAACGCGCGGGCCGGCGACGAGTCGGACGCCCGAGAACTTTGCGAGGCAAAGCGAAAAGAGGAGCCCGAAGAGCAAAGCGACGTGTCAAGAGGACTGTGCGCCGAATAAGGCGCAGACTGTAGAGAAATCAGTCGCCGTCGCACGCAATACTGTCGGGGTCACTCTTTCGAGAGTACTCGGACTTCACATGGTGCCAGAGTCCTGAACCTTTCGGCGTCGCCTTCATCACCGACAATCGACCCGTAATGCATTGGAATAGCGACTTTCAACTTGATGTGCTTAGTGGCCTCCACGGCTTCTTCTGCAGTCATCACGTAAGTTCCGCTGACTGGCAAACATGCAACGTCGACATTGAAGTGTTCCATCTCGGGGATGAAGTCGGTATCTCCTGCGTGATAGATCCTGACTTTATTCATTGTTATGATGAACCCGAGCATTTCGCTCTCTTTGGGATGGAAAGGATTACCGGGAGACCGGAACTTGTTTACATTGTACGCCGGAACCGTCTCGATTGACACGTCATCAATGAGGATCTTCTGACCGGGCCTGGCTACCCGTACCTCCTTAGCTTTCGTCTTCGAGAGTTTGCGTTTAGATTCGGCTGTTGTGATTATCGTTGTCTTCGCAGAGATAATCTTCTTCGCATCCTCGAGGCTGCAATGGTCCATGTGATCATGACTGATCAGGAGGATGTCTGCTTCCTCCCCGCCCTTGATCTCGTACGGATCTATGTACACCGTTTTTCCGTTTTTGATCTTGAAACTGTCGTGGCCAAGCCAAGTGATCTTCACGCCGCCATATTCGAACAAACGCGTCAAGACCTCCTTCTAACCTCAGATATTGGGATCATTCTAGGGATAAATCCTCTGCGGGTGAACTGACGGGTAGTCCTTTGTACGAATGCAAGGATTTGTATTGATGAATGCGAGCTCATCTTGAGTGTTCAGGAGAACGAGCGTATTGGTGAACGTGAAATGGGAGGGCGGAATGCGTTTCACCGCCACGACAGAAGAGGGCGACTCACTTACGATGGACACCGACGCCGAAGGCGGTGGTGAGGGACACGGGTTCCGGCCAGTCAAACTCGTACTCGTCGGACTTGGCGGATGTACGGGCATGGACATCATCTGGATCCTGAAACGCCAACGACAAGAAGTAACCGGACTTCATATGAAGATCACAGGAACCAGAAGAAAGAAGGATCCTATGTACTATGAAGCAGTTCAGATCGAGTTTGTCGTACGTGGGCGAAACCTCAGAGAATCAGCCGTCAAGAGAGCAATCGAGCTGTCGGAAAAGAAGTACTGCTCTGTACGAGGAATCTTCCGCCCAGATGTGAAAGTGACAACAAGCTACCGTATCGAACAGGAAGCCTAGCATAAGCATCGTCTCGACGAATCATTGTTTCGTGATCGTGTTGCCCAAGGCTTCAGACACCAAGATCAAGGAACTTGACCGCAAACTCGGCACAATCATGAGTAGACTAGAGACGATCGAGAAGATCCTCTCGGATTCCCTTGAGCACCCCGAACTCGCGTCTACCATTAGCAACCTGCGTGCAGGAGTGCTGCTCGTAAAGGAACCGATCGCCGCACTCGACCGCCTGTCGGCGGCAAGAAAGTACCTTCACCAACGCTCCGTCGAAAAGGACGAACTTTCCCGTCTGATAATCCAGACGCTCGCACTGGAAGCCCCCCCAGAACACCTCTCAGATCGAGCGAGCCTTGAGAGAAGCAAGAGGACACGCCTCACGCAGAATAGTGAGATCCAGATTGCGCACGTTGGTCAACGAAGGGATTGTTCAGCTGGAGAAAGGCAAAGGCACGGTCTACAAGCTCGCAGAGTGACCAATTGCGTCGATCAACTGGTCACTTTTGCACAGAATACCTATCCCTAGTGACCAGACCTGACATTAATGCAATCAGAAACACGAGGTGAATGATAATGGACGATGAAAAGAAGCACAGGCACGACAGCCCCGAGGAAGTCGCTGAAATCCTATCTGTCGTTTCAGAGAAGGTTCCAGGACTAATCAAAGGACTCGTTAGCGCAGTATTCTCGGAAGACACAGCAAGAAACATGGCGAAGGCAGCGGCAACATACTACAAGGAGCTGAAGGCGGGCGGATTCCCGGATGACCTTGCCCTACGAATGACACAGGAATACGTGAGCGTCTTCACCAAGATTGGTGACGTAATCAAGGCCGCACGAGAATCCGAAAATGACGAGGATGTAAGCAAGGCCGTGAAGGAGAAGATCAAGCGCGAACTCGAGAAAGAATAGCAGCCCAAAACACTCACTTCAAGGAGATAAATCAAACATGGTCTCAGCCACAACCATCGCGCGATCAGGATATTACGTCCTGAAAATGCTTCCAAGCCTCCTTTGGCTTCCACTCAGCATTAGAAATAACATAAGCCACGTGACTGACGTCTTCGAGGAACAACTCATCCAAAGCGGCCTCGACCACGACGTATCCCATCAGCTTGCCAAAGCTTACCATGACGCAAACAAGCAACTCGTCAGCCAGATGACTTCCCCGAGATCTTGGACTCGATGAAGCAATCAGAAACATGGCGACACGTCAGGCCAGGTGCGGCTTGAAAGACCCCTCGTTTTTGGTACATCCTCTCGCACATTGCTGATCGCTGATCCGCTTGCATCGGAACTCCAGTTTCTGCCCGAAACCAAGGAATTCCGGCATCACACGTTTCGGAAATGTTATCAGTCTCCGCGACTGCTCACAGTTGCTTGGATGCCGGGGTTGCCTAGAAACGCGTGGAGAACGTGTTGGGCATCCAGGTAAGGCGTCGGCTTGCTAAGCCGATGGTCTTCGGGCCTCGTGGGTTCAAATCCCACCCCCGGCGCTTTTTGACGAACCCCC
>JBEKGZ010000015.1:0-20256 GCA_050012535.1 Bathyarchaeia archaeon
CCGTTCGATTTCTCAAGGGACCTATTCCCTCACATGCTCAAATCGAGAATAGCCCTCGGAGGCTGCCCTGTTGGCGGCTTCTGGGTCGACGTGGGCGATCCTAGAAGTTACCTAAAAGCAAACTCCTGGGCGCTTGACAACATTAAGACAAAAGGAACGAAAAAGAGCGCCCACACCCCACGAGCATCGAATAGCATCATCTCGAAGTCAGCGACTCTCAAGGGACCGATCTATCTCGGAGACAACGTGCGCATACACAAGGACGTGTTGGTCGGACCATACGCATGCATCGGAGACGGAAGTGAGATCTCATCAGGCGCAAAGATCACCTTCTCAGTCGTGTACGAGAACACGCAGATTGGAGCAAACGCGGTTCTCGACACATGCATCGTAGCGGAGATGTGTAAGATCGGGGATCGAGTGCAAATCGAACGGAACACTCTTATCGGAGCCGGAACGGAACTCGGGAAGGACTCTTGCGTTCTAGCTGAGTCAAAGGTAGGACCCTTTGCCGTCGTGAAGCCGCGAGCACTAGTGCAAGGGACCCTAACGCCATTTGCGAACCAAATAGAGAAGGTGTCCCAACTCATCGAGAAATCGCCCTCAGGTGTTAGATTGACAATCGAGGAAGCTAGGGTGTGTGGTGTATTGTGTGAACTAGGTGAAGCCGACGCGAGCTCTGTCTCGCGATTTGCCAATGTTCCCCAGTCGACAGCTGACTCGATACTGATCAGCCTTCAAGAACAAGGAATTGTCATTTCATTTGAAACCGTCCCCAGAGTGTATTCGTTGTCGCAAGAGGATCTGGAACACGCCCGAAAGGAAACCTAGCCTCGCAGTGTTTTGTTGTCACGTTTGCCGTTGTAGGTTGTATGCAGGGCGCCCACCATGAGATAAGATGAGCGGCCTTGCATCATGGCAAGAATTTGGGCGATCAGAAAGAGCCTTAACTCCACCTCCATGGTGTATCTGCATTAGGAAGGACTGTTTGCCGGTGCTAGGCGGAACGCGGCATTCCAAGATCAGCTCAATGTTACTCTTGGCCTTTACAGTCATGATGCTCTCTTCACTGCCGCGTTTGACTCAAGGCGAAATGATCACCGTCATCCATGTGTCTCAAGTGACCACTGTTACGACGACTGTCAACGCGACATCAACAAACTCGAGCCTTGCATCATCATCTGATCAGTGGGATGTGTTGATTCCCGTGCTGATCATTGGGGTCGGAGCTAGTCTGGCGGTGGTGATTGCCAGCGTTCTAGCAGTTAGAAGACGGCATGCAAGACTCGTCCCGACAGCACAGTTGATCTGTCCGCGGTGCCGTTCACCCATCAGCCCATATGATACGGCCTGTCGGAGGTGTCGTACCCCAATCTATCACCCGTACAGGTACTATCAGCAACGTCGCTAGGTTTCCGAAGGCATACAATTCCGGGCGTATTTTCACATCAGACAGATTGAATACAGTCACCCATTCCTATCTGATGACGAATGACTTTGCGGATCGGAATCGTCGGCGGAACAGGAAGCATGGGCAGAGGACTAGCGCTACGCTGGGCACTGATCCACGAAATCTGGCTTGGCTCGAGAAAAATCGAAAAAGCAGAGACAGTCTCACGCGAGTACGAGTCAGTGGCCCGTGGATTCTATGGAAACAGAATGAAGGGCAGCATCAAGGGGGCCATGAACTCTGACATCCCACCACTCGTCGACGTAGTCGTTCTCACGCTCCCACCACAGCATGCAATCGAAACAGTGAAACAGATCAAAGACAAGCTGTCCTCCCGGCATGTTATCATTTCAACGATCGTCCCGATGACTAAGCAAGGTAAGCTCTTCACGTATTCGCCGGTTATCGTGGCTGGAAAAGCGACTTCTGAGAAATCTGCCGCCGAGCTAGTGGCCGATGAGGTGGCAGATGCGTTGGTGGTTTCGGCATTTCAGACAGTTCCCGCGGCATATCTTGCAGACCTTGATTCGGTTCTCAACGTCGACGTACTGTTAAGCGGAAATGACGAGCGCGCTCTGCAAACAGTGACCAAGATCGCACAGGAGATTCCGAACCTGCGAGCCTTAAGAGTCGGTCCTCTCCCGAACTCAAAGTTTGTGGAATCGATCACGCCGCTACTTCTGAACGCGGCAATTTTGAATAAACTCAAGGAGCCGTCAATTAGGATAGTGCCTTGGTTCCCGTCAGACTTCGCAGAGGAGTAGACATGAGCGCAGATCGGTGAACGCGACCAAAGCGCTGGGCAGCATGTTAAATAGAAGTTAGCAACCCGAAAAGCACATGAACTTTCGATTTGACCGAGCCGCTATTGGAAAGATACAAGGTATCGTAGTAATTGCCGTGTTGCTAGTTGCCTTAGCTGGGGCGGCCTATTTCTATTCCACAACCAAGGCCTCAACAGGAACTAGCGCTTCAACTAGTCAATTGCCTACATCACTAGTGGTGGAGGAGGAGAGTCAGCCTGACTCGATGGATCCCGCAGTTGTTTATACAACCCCTGGATGGGAAATCGTTGAGCAAGTCTACCAAGGGCTATTAGCTCCAAATGGGACGAGCTACACTACATACATTGGCGTACTCGCACGAGATTGGACGGTTTCCTCCGACGGGATGACTTACACCTTTTCACTAAGGCCAGACGTGACATTCAGTAACGGCGATCCCTTCAACACGTACGTGATGTGGTTCTCGATGTACAGGGCTCTCCTGATGAATCAAGGGCCTGCTTGGATTCTTGGTCAGAATTTGGCTCCCGGAAATGGCGCGAGTTTCAACGTGACTGATGGGATGTTGAATTCCATGAATTACACTAGCCCGTCACCGGACGATCTTGCCTACATGACTAATCCCGATCAGTCCGTTCAAGTGGGCGTATCGGATCAGCTGATAATACATCTGGGATACGGTTACAACGGGCAGGCACCTTACTCGGCATTTCTAGCCACCCTCAGCACGCCAATAGCTATGGCCGTTGACCCCAAGGTTGTAGAAGCAAATGGCGGAGTAGTTGCGGGAGAACGTAACAATTGGATGGAAACCCACGCTCTTGGAACCAGCTTTTACGAATTGCAGTCCTGGGTTCAAGGACAGAGCATAACGCTGGTCAAGAACGGGAACTATTGGGGGACGAATGTTCCAATCGCCGAACGCAACAATGCAATACAACCCGCTATTCTTGACACCATAAACTTCTACTATAAACCCACGTCCACCATGATTGCCGACTTGAGGTCTAATTCTGCTCAAGTAGTGCTTGCTCCTTCATCGCAGCTGGGCGTTTTGAAGCAGATTCAAGGCGTTACGGTGTCCGTTTTGCCGACAGTATTCGGTTCATCAGAGGGCATCTTCTTCGTTTACATGGATCCGTATGCGTTTGCACCTTTCCAAGATCTTCGTGTTAGAGAAGCGATTGCCAATGCAATTGACTACAAATCCATAATTCATACAGTATTCAACGACTTAGCGACTCAATGGATTGGCCCAGTTCCTCCTGGCTTCCCCTATTACAACGAATCCATAGCAGGCTTGCAACCTTACGACTTTGATCCCGTTAAAGCTGCCACCTTGCTCGCTGAAGCCGGCTACAAGTCTACTCTTCCAGACGGCACGCACCTGAATGGAGCTGGCAAAGTATTCCCTTCTGTGAACTTCGTCTACGACTCGGATGCATCTTCGGAATCGCAGGTTGCGGAAATCATATCAACGGAGCTGCATTCCATAGGAGTCAACATCAACCTTACGCCGCTTACCTTCAAACAGTACTCAAACGTGATAACCTCCACAGAAAACCTGAACAGTACTGTTTACCCATTTGGTATAAGCTACTACAGCGAAGACTACACTGCAAGCATAGACTACGTCTCCGCGATCACCACAACGGGACAGATAGGGTTCTCCGCGTATTCTAACGACACTGTTACAGCCTGGACTATTGCGGCAGCCACCGCTCTCGACGAGAAAACCATAATCCAAAACTTCCGCGACATCACAGGAGCCATGTATTACGACCACACAGACATATGGTTGTACGTGGCTTACTTCATCGCAGCGAATAGGAGCAACGTTGTTGGTATGATTCCCAACCCAGCAGGATCTGGCGTAGGATACTTCATGTTCTACAATACCGTGCACTACAGCTCGTAGATGAGAAATTCTGGTCTACCTAAAGGACTTCTTTTCGCTCCTCGCAAGAAGGGTAGTTGGATCGATAGCCGTTTCACTCGGGACGATCGTGATAATTTTCTTCATCTCGCACGTCCTTAGCCCGAACCCAGCTCATCTCTGGGCTGGACCGAGGGCAAAGGCCTCAACAGTCATAGCCGTTGCAGCAAGATACCATTTGAACGATCCGCTCTACTCGCAATTCTATTATTTCTTGCGCGATCTTCTCACTGGTAACTTCGGAATCGATCCATTAAGTGGCCAACCGATAGTCTCTGAAATACTCTTCTACCTTCCGAACACGCTTGAGCTAGTACTAGTTTCGTTTGTAGTCTTAATCCTAGTAGGAATCGGCTTGGGATACCTGTCCGGGATGCGCTTCAGCACCTCCGCAGATTCAGTGATCAGGGTCATTTACGTCGTGTCCTGGTCAACCCCAATGTATCTCGGTGCGATTATCGCAATACTGGTTTTCGCAACTTACATTCCGATATTCCCTTCCGGGGGGATGTATTCACTATCGCTCTCGCCAGTGCAAACCATAACGGGAATTTATCTCCTAGATTCTCTTCTCCAACTGAACATCCCCGCATTTCTCTCAGGTCTTAAGCATCTTGTTCTCCCCGCGGCGGTGCTTGCTTTTGTGAACTTCGGTTTGATATCGAGAGCAGTGAGGTCTTCAATCCTGAATGTAAGATGGTCGACGCATGTGAAAACTGCACGAGCAAAAGGGTTGAGTGAGAATGAAGTTAAGCGGAAGCACATTCTCAGAAACGCGCTGATAGACGCAACAAGCCTCAGCGCGGTTATGTTTGGTTGGCTCTTGACGGGAACAGTGGTTGTGGAGGAAATGTTCGCGTGGCCCGGCTTAGGACAGTTCGCCTACCAGGCCATCTATGCCAATGACTACCCTGTTCTGATCCCAATAGTTGTCGTATTTACACTGGGAGTGATCATCGCCAACTTCGCTGCAGACGTGACCTACTCACTGCTTGATCCGAGGATAGCAATGGGTGCTCAAAGTGGCGCAGTCGCTTAAATTCAGGCAACTGATCCTTTCGAACGCTCTGTCAACGCTAGGTCTGGTCATCGTAATCATATCGGTTGCGTTGTCGGTGCTGTTCGCTCTTTTTGGCAGAGGGATCACCCCATACGACCCGTATGCTCTCAACCTCCAACAATCCAATCTACCTCCAAGCATTTCCCATTTCTTTGGCACGGACTTTCAGGGAAGAGACATATTCTCAAGAGTGATCGCGGCTCTACCGATCGACCTCGGCTTGCCGATTGCGATTGTCTTGCTTTCATCCCTGTTGGGGATCTTCCTCGGGATGGCGGCCGGCTATCTGGGAGGCGCAGTCGACGAAGTAGTCATGAGGGTCACTGATCTGTTTCTTGCCTTCCCAACTATTATCATGGTGCTCGCCGTTGCAGCAACACTCGGTTCGGGTCTCGCGAATGCAACGCTTTCGTTCGTATTCGTCTGGTGGCCTCCCTATGTCAGATTAGTTAGAGGCGGCGTGCTCGAAGTGGCCGCTGAGGATTTCATTGCCATCTCGAAAGCCCTGAATTCATCCTTCTACCACATAATAGTGAAGGGCATCCTTCCGAATATCATCCCGTCGGTCTTAACCTACGCAACTCTTGATGTCGGAACTGCGCTCCTTGAGGTCTCCATACTTGGTTTTCTCGGTGTTGGAATCCCCCCCGGAACTCCTGAACTCGGTGTGATGGTGGGGTCAATCAGCTACAACTTGTATAACTATCCTTGGCAGGCCCTGTTTCCCGCATTCATAACAATGATTCTGGTAGTTGGTTTCAGTTTCCTAGGAGAAGGTACGAGAGAAGCTTCAGACGTGAAGGTCAGACCATACATTCTCTTTAAGGGAAAAGCGTTCAAAGACAAGGCTAAGGTGCCACAAAAAGAACGGTTACCTGTTACGCCTCAGGGCGTCATCTGAAAAGCTATTCTTTTGGTGAATAAGCTTGCAATCAACGCAACCGCCTAAGACCACAGATCATCAGCTTCTGATGGTTGACGGCCTCACCCAAGATTTCGCGACGATCGACGGAAGGGTACGTGTACTTGAGCATGTCTCCATGCAAATCCAGAAAGGAGAGATAGTGGGCGTTGTAGGCGAGAGCGGATCAGGAAAGACGACACTCGGCTTAGCAGTAATTGGGCTATTAGATTCACCCCCAGCGGATATCATCAGTGGATCCATAGTTTTCGAGGGAAACGACATGCTCAAGCTGGATCCGGTTGAGCTATCACGTTTCAGAGGGCCAGGGATAGGGATGGTATTCCAGGAATCGCTTGCGGCGCTGAATCCCGTCTACAAGACTGAAACACAACTCAGAGAGTCGATCGAAGTCCTGCGAAAAGCCCAGAAACTGGATATCACAGAAGGAGCTGAACGGAATATGATGATCGAGATTCTCAAGGACTTGCGTCTCGACAAGCCAGAAGTCGTATTGAAAAAGTATCCTCACGAACTATCCGGCGGGATGAGACAGCGAATATCAATAGCAATGGCAATAGTTGAGAAGCCACGACTGCTGATATTGGACGAGGTGACCACTGGACTCGACGTTTACGTGCAAAACAGAATACTGACCATGCTCAGAGAGTTGAATCAACGAACAAGAACAACCATGATACTGATCACGCACGACTTGACCGTTGCATCACAGATCTGTGACAGGCTGTATGTAATGTATGCAGGCAGAGTAATGGAAGAAGGCAGGACGGAGGACATAGTGAATGCCCCCATACATCCCTACACACAGAAGCTGATGGCCGCGATTCCACAGGGGTTCATAGAAGCGCCACCACTACCCGCCCCCACAGGGGAGGCTCCCGATCTCAGGAGTCTACCTACCGGCTGCAAATTCCACCCTCGGTGTCCGTTCGTAATGGAGAGATGCAAAGAGAATGAGCCTCCAATCCTCGAGACTTCTGACGGACGCCGTGTCTCATGTTGGCTGGTGGAAAAGAAATGAACAACATCGTAGAAGCGGATAATCTCACAGTAACTTTCAGAGCAAGGGGAGGAAGCTCATTCACTCTCGAGAGAGCATCAAGCGTCATAAATGCAGTTGACAATGTCTCCTTCCGCGTCAGAGAGGGAGAGACTTTTGGCTTGGCCGGAGAGACTGGTTCGGGTAAATCAACAATAGCAAGAGTTCTGGTTGGCCTCTACAGGCCGAGGTCTGGATCCGTAAGGCTACTGGGTAAGGAAGTAGATTTCCGTAAGAAGGCAGACATTGCTTATCTCAGGCGAAATGTCGGAATCGTTTTCCAAGATCCAGTTGGCTCGTTGAACCAACGTTTGAAGGTGAGGGAGATCCTGAAGGAGGCTCTAATTGCCTCGAAGGTCATTGAAAAGAAAGAGTACAACAGCAGAATCGAGGCGGAGATTGAAAGAGCCGGTCTTAGGAAGAGCAGCATCGAAGCCTATCCGAGGGAACTCAGTGGCGGTGAGAAGCAGCGAGTAAGCCTCGCAAGAGCGCTCGTAGTACCGAAGAAGCTGCTGGTCCTTGATGAGCCCACGAGTTCGTTGGATGTATCGATCCAAGCGCAGGTCTTAAACACATTACGAAAGCTGAAGTCAGAATTGGCGCTCTCGTGCCTATTCATTACTCACGACATCAATGTTATCAAGTACATGAGCAACTCCCTTGGCATTCTCTATTATGGGAAGCTTGTAGAAGTAGGACCAACGTTTGAGGTCGTAACGAATCCTAAACATCCCTATACGATGAAGTTGATGGCTAACGTGCCGAGCCTTAAGCGGGCTGAGCATCAACAGGAGGAGGCTTTGACTGAGCAGGGCCCATCTGCCAGTGGTTGCATATACAGCAAGGTTTGTCCCAAAGTCTTCGAAAAATGTGTCAATATTCCGGCGTTGTTCAGCTTGGGTTCAGATCGGTTTGCCGCTTGCCATCTGTATGATGGAAATGGCCAGAAGGTTTCGTAGAATGTACGTTAGTAGTATCTTCGTGTCTCCGTGGAGTGTTCTTCCACTCTGATCTTTCTTTTTCCAATTTCAATGAAGAATGGTATTGGGTCAACGGCAGCTTCGGCCGGGAAAACGCCGGCTTCTTTGATTTTTCCGGTTGCTTGCCATTCTGACACTACAGACGGAGGTACCGCGGTGTCGCGTACTGAAGATATTCCTCTCTTGGGGTCGTTCCACGTGATTATTTGGTACGTCACCGTGGTTGGAGATTCCTTTCGAAGACCGAAAACATCTATCCTGAACGCATCATACTCGTACTCTGCGCGCGGGGGACGCTCGCGCCTTGATTTCGAGATAGCGTTCTGGTACATTGCAGTCAAGTAGTCCAGGGGAGAAACTCGCGCATCGCCAACCGTGATCGGCGCCGTGTCGGCGAAGCCTAGGTTCTTCAGCGTCTTGAAGGTAGAGAAATCCGTGCTTGGGAATCCGATCCGGAATGTGACGTTGCGGCAACCTTTTCCGACATATTTTCCAATGGTTGCGGGCTCGGAGTGTTTCACATAGTACGCGGTGATCTTGCCGATCGGATCCTGCATGGTCACAGTGGTTTCCCCTGACAGGACTGGTTGCTTCACGTGTTTGCCGTTAAGCCACATCACTGGTTCCTGTGTGAATTCGTCCATGACGGTTCGTATCGAGTAGCCAGGCCATCCTGCCTCCTTTGTTGCAAGGGTGTTCCCCCACGAGCAATAGATGTTGATAGTGTCAACCTTGTCGAGCTTGGCTGCGCCTGCGGCGGCAGCAATGTTCGTTAGCCCGGGAGTGCTCCCGAGGCCTATCGTCGCTTTAATTCCAGCGTTCTTCCACTTCTCATGCAGCCGTAATTGCTTCAGAGTGAAGTCAAAGAGTCCGCCTAGGTCGGTGTAGTGAACGCCGGCGCGTAAGCATGCTTCCATCACGGAGAGGTTGGTCTGATACCAGGCGCAGTTCACGATCGTGTCGACTCTCTCCGCTTGAGCCAGCTTGGCTACGTTCTCTGTGTTCCTTGCGTCGAGCTCCATCATTTTCACGCGCTTGGCGAGTCTTAGATCTGTCATGGCTCTCTTGACATTCGCCAGCTTTCGGCTGGATGCTATCACGTCCGCTTTGTAGAACTCAACCAAGTCTTGAACCGTGTACGCTCCAATTTGCCCAGATGCCCCAAGCACCAGAGTCTTCATGATTTAACCTCTCATCTCTTCTGCATTCAGTTTCTATTTGAGACTACCCGCTCGTAACAGTCGAAGTAGGGAGAATTACCTACAATCTTGTCGTCTCTGTCTGAACATGTATGTCGAAGTCTTTCGCTCTTTCAATGAAGCTCTGCGCGTTCAAGCACTCTGGAACAATTACGCCGCGGTTCTCAATGTGTCCCTCAGCCACCATGAGTGCACAGACTGCAGCTGGAGTTCCTGTCAGATAGGAAGTTGCGTTCGTATGGTATTTTGTGAACGCCTCGTCATGCGACATGCTAGCATAGAGCTTGTGCATATGTGGTGATCCCGCCACTTCGCCTCTGATCTCCACCAATATTCCCGCGTTCCCTCGTATCTTCCCGGCGATCAGAGCGGGCGGAGGCAAGAGATGCAAGAGAACACTCATTGGACTGACTTTCGCCTTTCCCACCTGCAGCGGTTTCTGTTCCAACAAACCAATCCCGTGGAATAGCTTGATGGCGGCTGCCCCATCGTCAGTAAGTGCGAGTTTGAAGTCCACGTAGTTGGGCTTCTTTGGCAGATAGAACGGAAGTGTGTGCACTTCTTCGTGGTCCATGCCGTATACAGGCGTATTCCCGAGCGGTTGTGGAAATGGGTAGATCTCTTTCGCAGACATTGGGGGAGCTGTCTTTGTCTCTCCTGCCTCAAAATACTGAGCAGGAGAGACAGCCTCTTCCAGAAAGACGTCAGGAGCGAACAGACAGACGAAGGGGTAGGTATCGCTCGTGGAAGTCTCTCCATCTCGTACTCGAACCTCGTTCACCCGATCAAGCATGTCTACGCCGCGTCTCGCCATGACGTTGGAGAGGCCAGGATCCTCCCCCATCGTCACTATCGCGACGAGCCCGCGTTTGCTCCATCTCGAGTCTTGAGCTAGCTGTTCGGCTAATGCGGCTGGCGTGAGGCTGGCCAAGTCCAGGTAGTTCACCTTCCTCCTGAACGCCTGCTGCATGATCAGCTTGTTGAACCGCGGATGAGATGCGTTGATGACTACATCTGATCCACTGATGAATCGACCCACTTGGCTAGGCTCGCCGGCATCCAACCGGAGTACGGTAGCTCCAGGAGAAGATTTTGCGACTTCATGGAGTCTAGCGCGGTCAATGTCGCCGACCTTCACATGCGCCTCTTTCGTTCTAGCGAGATGACCAGCAATGACCTGACCGACTCCTCCTGCGCCGATGACTGATAACTTCAAGGCTAACGCTGTCGACTCGGTACTGCTTTAGGGGTAAATAACAAGTACGTCGATTCGACGAAGCACGTTTGTGTAGAAAACTGTGGTCCCCTAGGCATTCGCGATCTTGGAGATAATGTCGTGTATGATTCTGAATGACAGTCCCCAGATCGTGTGATCCAAGTACACATAGCATCCCATTGAGATCTCTCGATCACCGATTGGGACCGTGAGCGAAGAAACGCTCTTCGGGTTCAACAAGAATGATATCGGGACCCAAAGGATCTCTCTGGCCTCCGTACTCTCGTTGGGATGGACCTCCCTCAATAGGAGAAAGACGAATGGAGCTACCAACATCGGAGCATTTCTCGGCTCCAGATTGCGCAGGCACCCAAGGAACTCTTGGTCGCGTACATTGATTGCCACCTCTTCCAGGGTTTCCCTAGCGGCTGTGTCCATGAGATTACGATCTACCGGATCGGCGTGGCCTCCCGGGAAGGCCATCTGGCCCGACCAGGGATCACGCGGGTTCTCGCCCCTCTTGATCATGAGAAGCCATAGATTCTCTGCCTCTTCTTTGATGAGTACTGACACGGCGCCTCGGGGCTTCTTCGAGTCGGAGCGAAAGGGCTCCCGCTGGCCTCTCAAGGACAGTCTAAGCGCTTCAAGCATTTTTTGAGATGAGGGCGATGTTATGCCGGTTGACGTACGTGTCGCCAGCCTGAGTTGCAGACGCTTACCAAGGGCAACGAATAGAACCTTCGGTTGCCATTCCTAACTTGGGCACGATTAATCAAAGGAACTCACTGAGTCGAGCATCGGTTCTTGGTTTGAGCACCTGAAAGCACTTCTCAGGAGAGATCGCCTTGAAGTCGTATCCAAGCTTCGCGAGTATTACGGACGTTCCGGATCTGAGCTCTGGAGCAGCAAGAATCCCTCTCACAGGACGACTGACTCTCTTTCTCAAAGTCACCACGTAGCGATTGAGTTGGAGTGCAGCATCACGGCTGGCTGGGGTACGCTTGATCTCAATCACGACAAGTCGCCCTGAGGAGTCTTCTGCGTAGACATCAGTGAAGCCCGAGTCGCCCATCTTGGTCTCCTCAGAGATCAGCTTCAGCCCAGGCTCGACCAAGGATGGCTCCAGCAGGATGGCCTGTTTCATTTGTTCCTCTGTGACGTGCATTGCGAATTCACCTTCATCGTCCAGGGCTAGCGCCATAGCAACAGCGATATTGTCGAAGACGATCCTTAGAGATTCCTTGGGTTTCTGGCGAGTTGCCACCACACTCAGCAGTTTGCCGTCTTCGATGCTGACGCGAAACTGGCATCGTGGAGGCTGCCAGTTCACAGGCTCATACCCGGACCGACGGTGCAAAAGCACAGAACCATCGGCCTTGATCATCAGCACACGCTCGCCCGAAGTAAGTCTGGAAGCTGCCCTACCTTCATAGTCTACTGTGCAGTTCCCGGTTACGATCAGGACTTTCTGTTTGGCCAGTGCTTCGTTGATTAGATCTCTGCAATCGGTCAATTGCGGTGATACCGCTGAGATAACTTTCGGACTCACCTTGGACAATGGAGACCACTAGAACTCTATGGCGATTATCTGTCTTAAAGCTGTCAAACTGCCGTTCGTTCTTCACAAGCCGAACCTGATTCGACCTGGTCGTCATGTGGGAGCCGTGACTCTTTTAGCTCCAATCATTTGTTTCTAGACTGGGTTGGAGGAATGGTCGAACTGCAAGAAGTACGAGAGAACTACGGTAGGCTCAAACTGTTCATAGGCGGAAAATGGGTTGACTCACACTCCACTAGCGTCCAATCTGTCATGAACCCAGCAAAGGCTCAAAGCATCGCTGAAGTCCCGTTCAGCACGAAGGAAGAAGTCAACGAAGCGGTCGAGTCAGCACGAGCCGCGTTCGAGAAGTGGCGTGAACTCCCGGTCACTACAAGGGCAGGATACGTCTTCAGGCTGAAGGAGAAACTTGATGAATACTTCGAGGATGTCTCAAGAATCACAACTCAGAACCACGGCAAGATAATTGATGAAGCAAGAGGCGAGACAAGACGGCTCGTCGAGAATGTGGAAGCCGGATGTGCCGCCGCGTACACGCTGGCGAAGGGGGAGCATCTTGACCAAGTCGCGTCCGGAGTGGACGAGACCCTCATTCGCGAACCGTTAGGCCCCTTCGCGGTGATAGGCCCCTTCAATTTTCCCTCTCTCGCGCCTTTCTGGTTCATTCCGATTGCGATCGCTGTCGGCTGCACATTGGTCGTGAAACCCAGCGAGATAACTCCGCTACCAATGCAGTGGTGCCTCAAGGCGGTCGAGGAAGTCGGGATACCTCCAGGAGTAGTGAACATGATACATGGAGGCAAAGAGGTCAACGAAGCACTCGTCACGCATCCCGACATCAAGGGCGTCTCGTTCGTTGGGTCAACCCCCGTAGCCAAGTCACTGTACAAGCTAGCAGGCGAACACGGCAAGAAAGCACTGTGCCAAGCTGGCGCGAAAAACTACATGATCGTGATGCCGGACACTGATTTGAATACAACGATTTCCGCGCTAATGCCCTCCTTCTTCGGGAACACGGGACAACGCTGCTTGTCAGGAGCTAACCTAGTCGCTGTGGGTGACGTGTACGAACCTCTGAAGAAGAAGTTCGTTGAAGCAGCCGCGAAGATGAAGCTCGGATATGGACTCGATGAATCTGTCGAGATGGGGCCACTTGTGAGTCAGAGAGCCAAGGAACGGGTTCTGGGGTACGTAGAAAAAGGGATAGACGAAGGAGGCAAGCTGATACTCGATGGAAGAAAAGCCAGCGTGAAGGAATATCCTAAAGGGTACTTTGTGGGCGCTACATTCTTCGACCAAGTTACCCCAGACATGACGATCGCTAGAGACGAAATATTCGGACCAGTTGTTTCCATAATCAGAGCCGAGACGCTCGATCAAGCCATTGAGATGATCAATACGAAAACAAACTATGGGAACGAAGCCTGCATATTCACAAAAAGCGGAAAGACCGCGCGGGAATTCAGGCGAAGAGTGCAAGCTGGGAATATTGGAATAAACATAGGCATAGCTGCTCCCATGGCATTCTTCCCATTTGCAGGATTCAGGGACTCCTTCTTCGGCATCCTCCACGGGCAAATAGACTGCGTGGACTTCTTCACGGATAAGAAGGTCGTAGCAACCAGGTGGTAGGTGGCTTGGCTGATGAGGAAAGGTACACGTTCAGCTCTCTGATGAGCCTACTCAGCGAAGCTGAGAGCAAACTCAAGCAGCTCTACGAGACATTGACAAAGGAAACCAGCGAGCCCAAACTGAAATCCCTCCTCTCCGACTACGATACGAATAGCTCTAGAAGAATGGAGATGATGCGAAGGACTCGCGTCGAGAGCGTCGTCGAGTTCATGCTCGAAACTATCACAGGCCTCAAGTTGGCTGAACCATTTTCCGCCATCAAGACCACTATTGAGAAACAGTCTCTAAGTAGTCTTGAGAAAGCTGTCACCGTCGAGAGAATCATATCCGAACTCTACAGCAGCGCTTCGCCAAAGATTATGCCCACATCAGCGGACGCCGGCGAACTGCTGGCAAGGCTGTCTCGTGAGAGCATGGAAAGGGTCCATGAACTGGAACAGTACATCAAATCGCGCTAAGAGAACCAAGAGGCCCAGAAGCACACAGCCCGTTGTGGAACAGAGAGACATCAAACAGCTTCAAAAAACCTTAACTCGTGTCTACGTAGGTATCGCTGGATTTGGATGCAAATGCAGAAGAGAACATCAAGAGAAGTGATGAACGACTACGACAAGTATGTGATGCATTCGTTCGTGAAGTCCCTGCAGCCCATAGTCGTAGCGAGCGCAAAAGGGGCGACGGTTACCGATCTCGATGGGAAGACCTACATCGATTGCTTTTCAGGAATATCTGTTGTCAATGCCGGCCACTGCAATCCTAAGGTCGTAGAGGCTGTTAAGGAGCAAATCGAGAAACTAGTTCACTGTTGCACATACGTATACTACACTACTCCTGTGACAGACCTTGCGAAGAAGCTTGCTGAGATAACGCATGGAGGTTTGCATAAGACCTTCTTCTGCAACAGCGGCGCCGAGGCCGTCGAGACCGCCCTAAAGGTAGGTAGGAAGTTCTCCGGCAAACACGAGATCATAGCCCTGATGTGTTCATTCCATGGCCGAACCCTAGGAACACTAAGCGTGACAGGCCAAGCAGGCCGCAAGAACTATGCAATGGGCCCCTACTTGGGCGACGTAGCTTTCGCGCCGGCGCCCTACTGCTACAGGTGCAGCCTGGGGCTGGAATACCCCGAATGTGGCGTGCAATGTGCGAAGATGATAGATGATGTAGTAAACTACTCGACGACCGCGAACGTGGCTGAGTTCATTGCGGAACCAGTCATGGGAGAAGCTGGAATAGTTGTCCCGCCGGCGGAATACTTCTCCGAGGTGAAGAAAGTCCTAGACCGACATGGAATCCTCTTCATCGCAGACGAGGTCCAGACGGGATTCGGGAGGACAGGGAAGATGTTCGCATCTGAACACTACGGGGTCATTCCCGATATGGTCACGATGGCCAAGGGCATAGCTGACGGACTTCCATTAGGAGCCTGCACAACGCGAGGAGACATAGGTGACGCCTTTGAACCGGGAGACCACCTGTCAACATTCGGAGGCAACCCAGTCAGTTGTGCAGCCGCCTTGGCCAACATTGACTACCTGCTTGAGAATAGGCTGGCTGATGAAGCTGCTCGAAAGGGCGAATATCTTCTCCAGAGAGTGCAGGAGTTGCAACAGAAACACGAACTGATCGGAGACGTTAGGGGGTTAGGCCTAATGGTCGGCGTTGAGCTTGTTAAGAACCGGAAGCTGAAGACACCCGCCCCAGGCGAGGCGACAAAGATCAGGGAACTTGCACTCAGCAAGGGCGTTCTCCTCGGTCATGGAGGAGTGAAAGGAAATACCGTCCGAATCCAACCTCCCCTGGTGATCACGGAAGAGCAACTAGACAAGTCAGTTCAAGTGTTCGATGAATGCCTTAGAGAGATTCAATGATACCGAACCTACTGCCCCTCTTTCAAGCCATTTCGCGTGGCGTTGGCTCGATCCCAGACGCAGGAAGACGCAGTCTGAACGACCTGAAGCGTCCCCAACGGCACGAACCTGTTCAGAAACACCCCGCACGATGGCGTCCTATTGCCGCAAACGGCCTGCACAAGCTCTACTTTCACCTGTCTCTCGTGATTATATTCGCCGTTCGCGTCATGTGTGTTGCAGTTAACTTTGAAATAATGCGCGGTCGTTAGTCATGGGCGTAAGTGTTGTTTGGGATTATGGAGCTTCACAGCTGGCACGAGGACACGCAGCCCGCCTGGCTGTAGGTATATGGTGGGAAAACCTTGTCCGAGCCGGAAGAGAAGACGACGACTGAACCGCAGAAGAAATTTGAACTTATCGAGGACATCCCCGGCATCGGCCCCGCCACAGCAGAGAAACTTAGGGAACTTGGATTTCATACGGTTGAGTCGCTTGCCACAGCAACGGTGAAGGAACTCACTCAGGCCGGCGTGGGAGAAAAACAGGCCGCAAAGATCATCACGATAGCACGAGACAGTATCGCCACAAGTTTCGTCCGCGCAGACGAATTGATGAGGATGCGAAAGAACCTCCTCCGCCTCTCGATGACAAGCAAACAACTTGACGAGCTTGTGGGAGGAGGCCTCGAGAGCCAGACGATCACAGAATTCTACGGCGAATATGGCGTCGGGAAGAGCATACTCTGCCACCAGCTCGCCGTCAATGCTCAATTGCCAATCGAACAGGGTGGCCTCAACGGCGGCGCCTTGTACGTGGATACTGAGAATACTTTCAGACCAGAATGGATCGTGCGAATGGCTCCCCCTCTGGGACTGGACCCAGAGACCGTCGGGAAGAACATAATCTACTCCGAGGCTTTCAACTCGGATCATCAGATACTGATCCTAGAAAAGGCGGACAAGATCATTCAAGACAATAACATCAAGCTGATAATCGTCGACTCTTTGACAGCTCACTTTCGCAGCGAGTACCTAGGACGCGAAATGCTCGCGGAACGACAGCAGAAGCTCAACAGCCACATGCACAGACTCGTTAGGCTCGCAAGAGCCTTCAACGCAGTTGCCGTTGTCACTAACCAGGTCATGTCGAAACCAGACGCCTTCTTCGCGTCAGGAGTTGAGCCAGTCGGAGGTCACATCGTGGCCCACACGAGCCATACACGCATCTTCTTAAGACGAGCGACCGGTGGACCGGTCAGGATTGCACGACTGGTCTCTAGCCCGTACTTGCCTGAGGGTGAACGGATTTTCAAGATCACAGAGGAAGGAATAAAGGACGTAGCTGAAGAGGACGAAGTGAAGAGGCGAAGATAGATGGCTGGAACACTACCCGAATCGGACATAGACAAGTATCTTCAGCTTATCGTCGAACGCAAGATAGCCGACGCAGAAAAGGAACTTGAAGAAATCAGACCAAAATTCACAAACACAGAATGGAACAGAGGATACGTCAAGGCCCTAGAAGGACTCCTAATGACGAGGAAGGCGAACAGCGACAACTACCTTTTCTTCGCAAGGAGAGAGTTCGATAAGAAATCTCTCAAGACGCTAGAGAAGGAATTCGCCAAGAACGCCGAAAGCCCACTCTACGGGGACTATGACAGGGGATACTTCAGCGGATTGGCGCAATTGGCAAAGGTCATGGAGAAAGAAGAAGTCTACTCGCTCGCTAACAACACGCACAACCTCACCGGAGAAGCGAAGACCGTAGCTCAATGAAGACTAAGCAACGTGTAGATCACAGTCACCGAGGCCAACCAGGCAAAAATGTAAGTGCCGATCCCTAGAGTGATTGCCCGGTTCTTTGTCTTCAGCTCAGCCTCTCCGTAACGTAGCCCGTATCGATAGAACGCCACAGTCAATGCATAGACCAGAATCGCCACAGTCGTATAGACAAAAGTGGCCAACTCACCAGTAACCACATCCTTGAGCGCAAACACTGATCCGATCCCAGTAGCAATGGCTATGAAGAACCTTGACCAGTAAACGACCGAAGAAGGCTTCAGGCTAGTCACGCTCCGGATGGCGTTGAATGTGTGTTTCCGTCATGAAGACCGCGATGACCAATTTCGACATAGCAGCAATTCTTCCTGAACTGAGGCAGCACACAATCGGAGGTCACATACATAACGTTTATCAAATCACCGAGGACGCCTTCCTTCTCAAGCTACACCCAGGCAACCTGAACCTCGTAATCGAACCTGCAAGAAGGATCCACCTCACCAAGTTCGAGATCAAAACCCCCGCGAAACCGTCACAACTCTGCATGGCATTTCGCAAGCACATCAGGTCAGCAAAGATCACGAATATCGAACAACCAAACTTTGAGCGAGTAGTCTTCGTCGACATCGAGCGACAAGGCAAGCCACAGAAGATCGTGGTCGAGCTCCTACCGCGAGGAAACATCATACTCATCGACGAGCAAGGAAACGTCATAGTTTCATCACACTACATTCGAATGAAAGACCGAAACATCCTGAGAGGCCAGCCTCTCAAACTCCCGCCTCAGAGAGGAAAGAACGTCCTCGAAGCAACACCCGACGACGTTCAGAAACTGCGGAGCCTCAGCAACACCGATACTGTCAAAGCCCTTGCTCAGGTGTTCGGGGTAGGCGGCATATTCGCCGAAGAGATCCTGCAGCGGGCAGGCGTCGACAAATCCTTGCCCGCCAGTAGCCTATCCGACGAACAAATCGCGACTATCTCAGAAGCCATCTTGGAACTGAAGGACGCCATTTTAGCTGGGCCACGATCACCCATGATCGTGCTATCAGGCCCTCAGGCGATCGACGTGGTTCCATTTGAACTCGAACTCTACAAGGACTCGCAGAAGAAGACGTATCATGACTTCAACGACGCGGTGGATGAGTACTTCACAGTTCTATCCTCATCCAAGTTGAGCGATCGTCGCGAAACCGCTTACGCTGAAAAGCAAGAGCAGCTTCAGAGGAGACTGGACGCGCAGAAGAAACAGCTCGAAGAGATCACCGAGACAGTAAAGACGCTGAGGAGTAACGGGGATCTCATCTTTCGCCACATCCCCGAGATACAGACCGCCCTTGAGACAGTGATGAACGGCAAGCGTTCGAAACAACCGCTCGACGCGATCAGAGGCAGTCTCCTCAAAGAGAGAGAAGATGGCAGAAGAGTCTACCCGCACATTCGCAAACTTACCCCTCAGGTCGACGAGATAACATTCTCTTTCGAGGGCAAGGAAATCCAGATGGCAGTTAGAGTAAGAGCGCAGAATCAAGCCGCCGAATACTATGCGAAAGCGAAACGGCTCGAAGCGAAACTCTCAGGACTCGAGACATCTACTCAGGAGACTGAGCTTCTGCTCCAGAAGCTTGCGGATAAGGAGGTTGAACTTAGGCAGCCGGTCAATCCTGAGCATCGGCTCGAGAAGGAGTGGTTCGAGAAGTTCAGATGGTTCGACTCCTCTGAAGGGCTTCTTGTGATCGGAGGGCGAGACGCCACGTCAAATGAGACTCTTCTGAAACGCTACACTAGCCCGGAAGACTTGGTCATGCACGCAGAAGCCCACGGCGCACCATTCGTCGTCGTGAAGACCGGAGGCGCACAAGCTAGCCCTGAGACTCTTCAGGAAGCCGCTCAAGCGTGCGTATCATACAGCCGCCTATGGAAAGATGCGATTCGTTCAGGAGACGCATACTGGGTCAGACCAGAACAGGTAACAAAGAGCGCACCAGCCGGCGAGTACCTGACCAAGGGGGCGTTCATGATTCGAGGCACACGCAAGTACATTCGAGGAGTAGAATTGGCGCTTGCAGTGGGCGTAACCCTGCGCGATGGCAAGACTCTCTTTATGGCGGGACCACCGAGCGCCGTGAAAAGCAGATGTCACGCCTATGTTGAGATACGGCAAGGAAGAGGAAGCCCCTCAGAAGCGGCCAAGAGAATCCTCGCAAAATTGACAGCCAAGACCAAGGAGAACACGCATGCGGAGCTGCCGCGAATCGTAATCGATGACGTAATACGCCTCTTGCCGCCCGGCGGCGTGGAGACAGTGAACTCGATAAGCCCTTAAGCATGATCGGTCGATTCGGTACTAGTGGTTCACATGTCAACCACTCGAAGCGGAACAGAAGTCACAGTCAAAGATGTGATGTCATCCCCGGTTGTCACGGTCAGGGAGGATGACAACGCGACGAAAGTCGCCAAGACGCTGGCGAGAAGGCGCATAGGCAGCGTCATAGTGGTGGACAAAAAGCGCAAACCACTCGGGATGATAACGGAGAAAGACGTTGTTCGCAGAGTAGTGGCCAAAGGCTTGCACCCGAGCAAGATCAAAGCCGCCAAGATCATGTCCAAGCCACTGCGAACAGTAGAGCCCAGCCTCGACGTGAAGGAAGCGGCGAGAAAGATGAAGCAGGCAAAGGTGAAACGCTTCGCCGTGATGGAGGCAGGGAAACTGGTCGGAGTTGTCACCGGGACTGACATCGTCGAGATCACCCCCGCCCTGATCGACGTGATGGAGGAAAAATCGAAGATCAGACCCCTCGTGGAACGAAGCGAGACAAGCGCACTAGCAGGATACTGCGACGAG
>JBEKGZ010000016.1:0-20041 GCA_050012535.1 Bathyarchaeia archaeon
CTTGAACGATACTTCGACAAAGCAGTATCGATGGGATGCGAAGGTCTGGTCGTCAAGAGTACCGGCGCAGAATCGGTCTACCAGGCAGGTGCTCGCGGATGGCTGTGGATCAAGTACAAGAGATCATACAAGGCAGAGGTGGCGGACACGTTCGATTTGGTTCCAGTGGGGGCGTTTCACGGTAGAGGAAAGAGAGCAGGGACCTACGGTGCGCTCCTGATGGCTGTGTATAATCCAGAGACAGAACAGTTCGAAACGATATCCAAGCTCGGCAGCGGCTTCACAGACGAGGACCTTGGAAAACTGCACCAGATCCTTGGGCAGGACGTCGTTCCACATAGGCATGCCAGAACTAGCTCAGAAATGAAAGCGGACGTATGGTTCACCCCCACAAAGGTCCTTGAGGTTTCAGCAGACGAGATCACCCTCTCACCACTCCATACATGTGCATTGGGTTCGATTCGGCGTGGCAGCGGATTGGCACTCAGATTTCCAAGATTCACTGGCAAATATAGGGACGACAAGTCGCCGGAAGACGCGACAACCACTAAGGAAGCGCTTGAGATCTATCGCAGACAGTTGAAGAAGATCGAGGCTGAACCGTAGCGAAGCTCAAACAGCAACCCTAAATTTCAGCGCTCTCCATATGCGCCGCGATCTGACTTGCGCGTCACCGTCAAGTATACCGTGCCTTTTCGCGACGACACGGGGGTCAGAGAGGAGAGATACGAGATAGGTCAAGAATCGACTACCATTGCAAGAGTGCTTGATCTTATTGTTTGCAGGCATTCAACCTTGAGCAAGTTTGTAGATAGAACCAGCGAGGAGGCGCAGAGACACCATCTGGTTGTTGCTGTCAACTCCAGACTTGCTAGGCTATCTGACGAGGTTCACGACGGAGACAGCATAAGTCTCCTGCTACCGGTAAGCGGAGGCTACAAGGAATGATAGGATCGATCGGAGGATACGCAGGAAGAATACTGCACGTGGATCTGTCCAAGCGAAGTCAGCGAGTGGAGGAGCTCTCAGAAGGAGAAGCACGCACGTATATTGGCGGCAGCGGTTTGGCTGCGAAGCGTCTGTGGGAGATGACTGATGGAGACACGGACCCCCTTGGAACTGAGAATGTCCTGATTTTCATGACAGGTCCTCTAACAGGTACAAAGGTTCTGCTTTCAGGTCGTCATGAAGTTGTAGCGAAGTCTCCGCTCACGGGAATCTATGGTGAGGGCGATGTTGGCGGAAGATGGGGGACCCAGCTAAAGAAAGCGGGCTTCGACGGAGTAATCATCACCGGCAAATCAGTCAAGCACACTTACCTCTGGATCAGCGAAAGCGGCGTCGAGTTTCGTGATGCAGAGCACCTCTGGGGACTCGACACATATGAAGCGAGCCCAATTCTCAGGAAAGAGACTGATCAGAAGGCGATTGAAGCATGCATTGGCCTCGCAGGTGAAAGACTCGCACGGATCGCTGCAGTAATGCATGACGGTAGATACGCTAGACCGGCGGGAAGATGCGGGCTAGGCGCTGTTATGGGGTCAAAGAACCTTAAGGCCATCGTGGCTAAGGGCGACAAGGAGGTTCCAGTCGCCGATGCGAAACGTCTATTGGAAATCACAAAGAGACTGGCGCCGGAAATTCTCAAGAATACGAAACGCCTTGCCGACTACGGCACCGGTCAAGTCATGACGACGGCCGAAGAGCTCGGCGACCTCCCAATAAGAAACTGGAGGAAAGGACGCTGGCAGGAAGGTGCCGAGAAGCTGTCAGGAGTAACAATGGCGAAGACGATCCTGAAATCAAAGTACTACTGCGGTTCCTGTATTGTGGGCTGCGGCCGGATTGTTGCAATAGATCACGGCGAATACGCTGGAGTCGAGGGACAAGGTCCAGAATTCGAGAGTGTCGCGTTGCTTGGCGCGAATAATCTAGTCGACGACTTGGAAGCTGTAGCGAAGGCGCATGAGCTTTGCAACAGATACGGTCTAGACGTGATATCCACAGGCGCCGTTATCGGATTCGCTCTAGAGGCAGCCGAAAGAGGAATTCTCAAAGATGATGAGGGTAGGAAGATCGATCTAGATTGGGGAGACGGCAAGGCCATAGTGAGCATGGTCGAGAAGATCGGCCGCCGGGATGGCATAGGATACTTGCTCGGCGAAGGAGTCATGCGTGCTGCGGCAAAGGTCGGGGGAGGCTGTGAGGCATTTGCGTTGCACGTCAAGGGTCTCGAGCCTCCAGCTCACGATCCGCGAGCATACAACAGCCTATCCGTCGGATACGCTACAGGAAACCGTGGAGCCTGTCACCTGCAGGGGATGTCCTACGCGTTTGAACGCTCGGTCACAATGCCGGAGATCGGGATAAATGAAATCCAAGACAGGCTCGGAACCATCAAAAAAGGAGAGCTGGTTGCTAAGACTCAGGACCTGATGTCACTTTTCGACTCTCTGAAATTCTGCAAGTTCACTCTCTACGGCGGACTCAAGGTAACAGACGCACGGGGATACCTGAATGCAGTCACAGGCTGGGACATCAGCCAGGCAGAGTTCCTGAAGGCTGGAGAAAGAATCTACAACTTGAAACGAATGTACAACGTCAGATGCGGAATCACAAGAAAGGACGACGTAGTCCCAACTAGGATGCTTCGAGAGAAACGGGGAGAAGGCGGATCTGCAGAAAACCTGCCTCCGTTTTCCGAGATGCTCAATGAATACTACAGGTATCGCGGTTGGGATGAATCCGGAGTTCCAAGCAAAGAGAAGCTACACGAACTAGGGCTTTCGCAACTTGTCCGTGAGGCAACCTCGTCCCGAAACAAGTTCCCGATCGACTAATATTCCCAACAAGCCAACTCGCTGAAAGGAAGTCCGACTTCTTCTCGTCTCAGCAAGTGATTAATGAGGTTCTTGACCGCATTCGAAGTAAAGAGTTCAGAGGCCCCACACGGGTCACGCAAACTCCGCTTAAAGCGATGAGTGAAGCGTCTCAGGTATCGAGAAGTTCTTCTCCAAACGAATATTTGGAAGAACAAGCAACGTTTGGAGAACTACTAGTCAAGACACGTCCCACAGCCATTCTTTTGGTAAGTGGCGTACGGCAAGTCATTGATGCAGTGAGGAAGGGTGCAGAGCAGCGGCAGGTAGGAGTCGACCGCATCTAGTTGCGGGCTGCGTAGCCACTCCAGTCCTTTCACCGTGAATAGGGCATGCTCGAGTAGTGGAGTGAGTCGGTTGACGAGTAGCTGAGCCTTGATCTTCACCTTCAGTTTGCTACGCAGTTATCTTCAGTGTGTTCGCTCATTGAGGAGCGTGAAAGGCGGCGTGATGTGCTCTTCAGTCCAGTTGGACATTGGCGTGCAACGAGTAGCGAGAGAGGCCTAGTTACGTCAGCTCAGCAGCTCTAGCGAGGAGACAAGGCCTAAATAGCTTCGCATTGCGGTGTATTTGGCCGGTTGAACCATGACTGTCAAAGTTGGCGTCGTTGGATACGGGACGATTGGATCACGCTTGGCTTATGGCGCATCCCTCCAGAAAGATATGGAACTTGTTGGAGTAGCTGACGTTGCTCCAACGTTAACCTTGAGAGCTCTCAGGGCAAGGGGGATGCCGTACAAGCTTTACAGCATTGACAAGGAAAAAACCAAGAATTTCGACGACGCTGGGATTCCGGTTTCAGGTACACTTGAAGATCTGCTGAAAAACGTCGATATCGTATTAGACGCCGCCCCGGGAGGAATCGGCGCTAAGAACAAGCAACTCTATGCGAGACACGATCTTCCAGCGATTTTCCAAGCCGGAGAAAAGGGGGACGTCGCGGACGTCTTCTTTCATGGTTACGCGAACTATGAAAAAGGCCTAGGTAAGAAATACTTGCTCCTGACTTCCTGCAACACTACAGGTCTCATAAGAACTGTGGATTGCTTGGATAGAGCTTTTGGAATAGAGAAGATTGCCATAACAATTATCCGGAGATGCGCTGATCCAGGCGACACGCACCGTGGATACGTCGACCTAGCTAGGGTTGAGCCTGTTCCAACGCATCAAGCGGTTGACTTGATGGAGATAATGCCTCACGTCAACGCCACAGGGGTTCTGGTCCATGTTCCCATAACCCATGGCCACATCATTAGCGTGGTGGCGACTCCAAAGAAGAGTGTCACAAAGGAAGAGGTCTTACGGGAGTTCTCTGCGCATCCGAGAATCCAAGTTGTACGAATCGCTGACGGCTTCGCTACGAACACGTCCCTGTTTCAGTTCGCTCGATTTGCACACAGGCCCGCAGCTGACATGTATGAAGTTGCGGTGTACGATGAAACCATCGGATTCATCGGCGGCGACCTAGTGTATTCCATATACATACCGCAGGAAGCTGTAACGATACCTGAAACAATTGACGGAATCAGGGCCTCTCTGAAAATGCAGACGGATCGACTTCAAGCAGTCTCCTTAACGAACAAATACTTGGGAATGGAACCGAAGAAGCCTCTGTGAGTCCGCGCTCAAGTCGTCCTGCTACTAGGGAAACGTTTCGCCGCCTTCCTTAGGGCAGCTACCGCAGGCAGCTCCTCACCCGAAAGGTACCTGACAAGCGCTCCTCCACCCGTGCTCACGTAGGAGACCTTGTCTAGAATGTCATATTTCCGCAGAGCAGCCATCGAATGTCCGCCTCCGACTACGGAGAAGCTCCCAGAGTCCACGATCGCCTTCAGTATCTGCTTCGTGCCCGCTGAGAACGGCTCGTTTTCGAATACGCCCGGTGGTCCGCTGAAGAAAACCGTCCCAGAGCCTCGTATTACTGCAGAATATCTGTCAGCAGTCTTCTTGCCCACGTCCATTATCGGCGCGTCTTGAGGAAGGGAGGATACGTCTATTTCCTTTCTACCATTATGGTCTATGGCAACATCTGTCGGAAATTCTATCCTATCACGCCCATAGGTGTCGAGTAGCTTTTTGGAGATCGGCAGAAACTTGTCGTAGTGCATCTCTCTGATGAGCGATTCTGTCGCGCCTCCGAGTTCAACTCCAGAGGCTTTCAGCATGAGAAGGCCGATGACTCCTGAAGTCAGCAGCTTGTCAGCTACGTTGTTTATAAGGACGGGTTCCATCATTTCGTACTTGTCTGATATTTTTCTACCGCCGAGACAGAAGATGCAGGGTTTTTTCGGGCTATCTCTAATCCTGATCAACGCGTCCAGCTCTGCCTCCATGACTCTCCCCGCGCATGACGGAAGTACTTCTGAAAATCCAACGAGAGAGGGCTGAGATTTGTGCGCAGCAGCGAAGGCATCGTTCACGAACACGTCAGCCAACGGGTAGAGCTTCTGCACAAGCAGACATTTGGCTTGCTGTTCAGGAGACCTCTTCATCGTGTCCTCGAAGAGTCGTGTATCTTCACTGAAGTATCTCGTATTCTCCAGCAATAGAATCTGTCCTTCCCTCAGTTTTCTTATCGCTTCTCTGGCAGCCGGTCCGTAAGTGTCATCGATGTATTGCACCTCTCTTCGAGTCAGTTCAGAGAGAATCTTCGCGTGCTGCCCTAGCTGCGCAAACTGGTCAGGAATTGTTGGATCTCCTTGATGGGCGAGAAGGACTACCTTCGCTTTCTTGTTAGAAAGTTCCTTCACGGTTTTCGCGTGCTCTCTAATTCTTGAATCATCTAGTATCTTCTGTGTCTTTGGATCGAGCGGGCTGTTCAGGTCGAGCCTGCATAACACTGTCTTGCCGCGAAAATCAAAGTCGTCCATTGTAAGAATACCGGATGCTTTCATATTTCTCAGGCATCCCGAGTGACAAGGTCATCCAGTGTTCTCGTTAGCATCACTATTAGATATCGTTTCCTGCATATTGGCCTCGCACTTGTGAAGAGTCGTCTGATCGAGCTGAGTGCAGCCAGACCTCTTCGTTGTGAGGTCTTCAGTTGCAAGACATCGTATTGCCCACACATCGCTGACATTGATTCAATCACACATCGGTGACATTCGACGCGTATGCCTCGAATATGGCTGACTGAACGTCAACTCTTACATGCATAACGGGGGTTAAAAACCAAGATAACACGTATGAGCAGCATATGTCTAGAGCACATCGCCAAATCGTATGGCCGCGAACCCGCTGTCTGTGACCTTTCCCTTGCGATCAAGGAAAAAGAGCTCATCATCCTTCTGGGCCCCTCTGGCTGCGGGAAGAGCACCACTCTTAACATCATCGCGGGTTTGGTTCCTCAGGATACTGGTCATGTGTACGTAGACGGCAAAATCGTGGATGATGTCACACCTGACAAGAGGAGCTCGTCAGAACTTTTGAGTATACGAGGCCGGACGGCACGAAGCACGGGGACAGTGTCGAACAGGTCTTGGTTCACCTTGTTGTGGAGGAGACACACACGGAGGGGAACTACTCCGCCTACTGTGGCAGATGAATATCCTGCCACCTCATGAGGGCTGGATACCCTGCTTCAAGGATCGTGTAATTGCCGGAAGCGGGATATTTGACCCTAACAAGGTGCGAGTACCGGCGGATTTGAACCTAGGAACAGGCTAGGACGCAAGAAAGGGACCCGCTCAAAGTCTGTGCGGGCCCGGTGGTGCGCACACAAAAATACAAAGGCGATGACAGTTGGACGTCCGCACCATGAGACCACACACTGCGTGCATAATATCTCGTTTAGAAGTAAGCCCTCGGTTCCAAGGAATATCAGCCGGCTGGGCATACTATTCGAATGCGCCTAGCCCCGCCATCTTTCTCATCTGAGCATAGAACTCTTCAAACTTCTTGTCTGCCGCACTGAAATCCTGCTTCAACAATATGGAATTGACGGCAGGCATCACAGTATCATGGAACATTGTGATTAGCTTCTCGGGCACCAAATGCATTAATCCTGACTTTAGGATCAGGTCTTTGATCTCAGTTACTATTGGCAGGATCTTCGGAGCGATTCTCTTCATCTCATTGTCAAGCTCTGCACTGTTCTTGAATGTGGTCTTCTCTCCCGCGATCGTAAATGAACCTGATTGCCCTCTGTCCGCTGCGGATTTTGCTGCTAATATCTGTCTGATCAAGTCAATCGTCGACAGCATTACTAGGAACTCGCGAGCTCTCTGAAGGCACGCTCCGCTCGCTCCTTTCTCGATTCGCGGATCTGCATGTAACTGAATACCAGTGCTAACACGCCAGCTACGCTAAGCGCGACTGATACGACAAATGGCCAGTCGATTGGAGACGCCGAAACCCAGTTTGCAGGGGTTGTCGTTTGTTGTGCAACCTGCCAAAACAGTGGACAGAGCATTCTAGAAACACAGAAATGGATGGACTAACTACACACCTAACAGTTCTCTTGGAGGCCCCCACTGCCGAGTGTAGAGCCGGTAGTGAAGGAATTGGATCAGCAGTTGGTGAGCTGCAGTTGGCGAGTCACGATCTTTCTCTATAATTCTCTACTCGGACGAGCTAACCACGGAGACCTACCGAGAGACCCACACACAATGACTCTAACCAAACTACGGTTCAAATCTAGATGCCTGGACCATGAGGGCATCGCACAAACAAAAACACTCCTCTCAAAGCCTGAATAGGATTCTGTCACAGCACTTTAACAGGCATTGATCAAGGCATGCTCTCTCACTACTTTCATGGCTTGATGGTCGGGGCACTCGGAAGATATCTCTTCGACGCGGAGAAATGCTTAGACATCTTTGTGTGCCATTCTTGATAGTGGTGGACCGACGACAGGTGCGCACGAACAAGCATCGCATCTTCAACTATGAAGCGCGAGACTATTTGGCGTGACTGAATTGTAACGAATCGCTACCTGAGTCAGCCTAATACAGACCTCGCACGAGACTCTCTACGGCGACTCCATGACTAGAATACCTCCGTTCAGGCACGACAGAAAAGAGGGGCGGCTGACAGGTATCAAACGAAACAAGATCAGGCTTGATATTGTGGATCACGTTACGCTGAGGCGAAGCACCTAGCCCCAGAAGATGTTTGTTCTCGAAAAGATTCGCTTTCAAGAATCCCCGCAGAAGAATCGCAAGTTGGAGATAAGGATAGGAAGAAGGGACGCATGAAGGGCAGGTGGGCATGGGGTCAGTTCCGCAGGTCAGTTGGGACGCCAGACACATCTGGGGTCTCGATACATACGAGCTCAGTCCAATCCTGATGGCGGAGACGGATCAGAAGGCGATTGAGGCATGCATAGGTCCTGCCGGTGAACGGCTCGCTAGGATTGCGTCAATAATGCATGATGGAAGACACGCGAGAGCGGCAGGAAGGTGCGGGCTTGGTGCAGTCATGGGGTCAAAGAACCTCAAAGCCATTGTGGCAAGAGGAGACGGGGAGGTCACGGTTGCGGACCCAAAGGTTCTCTCAGAACTGACAAAGGAGCTTGCGCCTGTGATACTCAAGAATACAAAACGCATGGCAGACTACGGCACAAGTCAGGTTGTGACGCCCGCCGAAGAACTTGGCGACATACCGGTAAGAAACTGGAAGAAAGGGAGCTGGAAGGAAGGGGCCGAGAAGCTTTCTGGCGTAACGATGACGAAGACGATCCTGAAGTCAAAGTACTTCTGCGGAGCTTGTATGGTCGGCTGCGGCAGAACCGTTGCAATTGATCACGGCGAGTACGCGGGAGTCGAAGGAGCAGGTCCAGAATACGAGACCATGATACTTCTTGGCTCGAATGTGCTCCTCGATAATCTGGAAGCTGTTGCAAAGGCACACGAGCTCTGCAACAGATACGGCCTAGATGTGATATCCACCGGATCCGTCATCGGATTTGCCCTAGAAGCAGCTGAAAGGGGAATCCTCAAAGACGATCAAGGAACAAAGATCGATCTGAGGTGGGGAGACGCCGAGGCTATCGTGAACGTGGTGGAGAGCATCGGCCGCCGTGAGGGCTTGGGATACCTGCTCGGTGAAGGTGTCATGCGTGCCTCGGCAGAGATCGGGCAAGGCTGCGAAGCATTTGCTGCGCATGTGAAGGGTCTCGAACCTGCAGGTCACGACCCACGAGCCTACTACAGCATGGCCGTCGGATATGCCACAGGAAACCGCGGAGCTTGTCACCTGCAAGGGTTCTCTTATGCATTCGAACGCTCAGTCACAATGCCGGAGATAGGAATAATGGAGGTCCAAGACAGGTTCGGGACCGCTAAGAAAGGCGAGCTAGTCGCGAAGACGCAGGACCTGATGTCGCTTTTCGACTCGCTGAAATTCTGCAAGTTCACCCTTTACGGCGGTCTGAAACTGACACACGCGCTCAAGTTCTTGAATGCGGTCACAGGCTGGGATATCGGCCAGGCCGAGATTCTGAAAACCGGAGAAAGGATCTACAATCTGAAAAGAATGTACAACGTCAGATGCGGTATCACAAGAAAAGACGATACATTGCCGACTAGGCTGCTTCGAGAGAAGCGCGGAGAAGGCGGGGCTGCAGAGAATCTACCTCCATTTGCCGAGGCGCTAGACGAATACTACAGATATCGCAACTGGGATCAAAACGGGATTCCGACCAAGACCAAATTGCGTGAATTAGGGCTCGTAGACGCGGCCGCATAGTGAAGCCCGATCGACTAATATCACCTCGCCGTAGAGTCAACCTCCGGAAGTGCGGAGGACAGGACAGTGAGTTCGGCGAAAATCCCTTCAGAAGTCAAACGTATCGCGGACGACATTCGAGACATGAAGATCAGAGGAGCCGGGGAACTCGCTAGATCAGCTGTCCGTGCTCTTATGATCGCTTGCCAGAAATCGCCGGCGAGAACTTCGCAGGACCTGCTTGCTGACATCCGAGCAGCTGCAGTGGCGTTGCTTGAGACAAGGCCGACCGCAGTCTCCCTGCCAAATGGCATCCGCTACGTCATGCATAGAATCAACCAGGCGGCCCAACGTACTCAGGAAGTGGAGCAGGTCCGTCTGGCGGGAATAAAGGCCGCAGAAGAGTTCATTGCGAATTCGAACACGGCGATCGAACGGATCGGAGAAATCGGAGCACGACGCATCCAAGATGGCGACGTCCTGCTCACTCATTGCAATAGCTCCGCAGCAATCTCCGTCATCAAGACCGCTTGGAAGATCGGAAAACGGTTCCGTGTATATGCAACCGAAACCCGACCTCGATTCCAAGGCAGGCTAACGGCGGGTATCCTACTGGAACAAGGGATACCTGTGACGATGATTATCGACGACGCTGCAAGGCACTTCATGAGAGAGATCGATAAGGTCGTGGTCGGTGCAGATGCTGTCACCGCCAACGGGGCTGTTGTCAACAAGATTGGGACTTCAATGATCGCTTTGGCCGCAAAGGAGTCCGACGTGAACACTTTCGTCGCGGCAGAGACCTACAAGTTCAGCCCAGAAACGATGATCGGCGAAGCGGTCCCGATCGAGCAACGAAGCACAGACGAGGTGATAGGCGAGGCTGAGCTGCAGAAGCTGCCCGGTCTTGAAGTGAAGAATCCCTCATTCGATGTTACGGCTCCGGAGTATATTGATCTCATCATTACTGAGAGGGGAATCATACCTCCTCAAGGCGCCATTCTGATACTGCAAGAACTCATGGGAACAATCACACCCGAAGAGCTGGATGAGTACAAGACACTCACTCTTGCAGAAGACGACTAGGCCCGTTCGTTGCATTCTTTAGAGAGGCAGGCCTACTGGAGAAGTCACATGCTGAACAAGGTTTTTCTCAGTCAGCCCACGTGTAGTGCTTAGGTCTTCTGAGAATTGCAGAAGTTTCAAGCAGGAGTAAGTCCCTATTCCAATCGATATCTAGAGCTTGGATACAAACCAGAAGAGGATGAGCTCCTAATCGCGTTCAAAGTAACCCCGCGCGAAGGCACCTCAATGGAAGAAGCGGCGTCGGCTGTTGCCGCCGAGTCATCTGTGGGGACATGGACTGAAGTCGAGCTGGGAAACGAGCAAAAGTACAACAAATTCAAGGCGCGGGTCTACCGCATCGAAGGCGACATCGCCTACATCTCATACCCGCTCATCATCTTCGAGAAGAACAGCATACCGAACATCCTTAGCAGCGTCGTTGGAAACGTGTTCGGGTTCAAGGCTGTGAGTGCGCTCCGCATCGAGGACATGAAGATTCCGCTCGCGCTCGTGAACAGCTTCCCGGGGCCGAAGTACGGCATAGCTGGCGTGCGAAAGATCCTCGGTGTGAAAGATCGGCCGATGACTGGATCGACGGAGAAGCCTAAGCTCGGCAACAGCCCGAAGGAGCACGCCTACATCGCGTACAATACGCTTCGTGGCGGCATCGACACAGTCAAAGACGATGAGAACCTGAACAGCCAGAGCTGGAGCAACTTCTACAAACGCGCCGACGAGACACTCAAAGCCGTCAACAAAGCCGAGAAAGAAACAGGTGAGAGCAAAGGGTGGTGGGCGAACGTCACGGCGGGCGATACCGAGGAGATGCTTCGCCGCTGCAACTACATCGCAAAGAAGGGCGGCAAGTTCGTGATGATCGACTACCTGACAGCGGGCTTCGCGGCTACGGCGTCGCTGAGAAAACGGACCGGAGAGCTAGGGTTAGCGCTCCATTGTCACAGAGCGATGCACGCCGTCATCGACCGCCAGCCCAATCACGGGGTCGAGTTCAAGGTCCTCGCCAAATGGGCACGCCTAACCGGAGTGGACCATCTACACACCGGAACAGGCGTGGGCAAGCTCGAGGGCGAATTTCAGGACCTGAAGGACAGGTGCAACCTCCTCCGAATGAGCAGCACCCCAAAGGCAGGCGGGCTACACTTCGACCAGCCATGGGGAAGACTCAAGACGGTGGTTCCAGTCGCCTCGGGCGGGCTACATCCTGGGCACGTCTGGAAGATCTATGAGACCTATGGGAACGACGCCTTCTTCTTGTTCGGCGGCGGAACCCACGGACACCCCGGAGGAAGCTACGCAGGAGCCAAAGCTGTAAGAGCCGCGGTAGAGGCGGCGGCGCACGGTATCGGCCCAGAAGAGGCCATGAAGGACAGCAAGGAGCTGCGACAGGCCATCGAGTTGTGGGGAACAGTCAAGTTCTAGAAGGAACAGGCATAGAGGACTCTGATTTCGTGCGCTGTCGTGCCAGCTCCAGAGCTCTAGCCACAGCTTTCTCCGGATCCTGCTCGGATAGGATCATGACGCTTTTGCGTTCGTCCAAAAATGTTCCCTTTGTTTGATCGGCAACGCCCCCGCTTCCCTCAATTGCGATGATCGGCTTGCCTTTCAGATAGCCCGCGCATGTCTCGATGAGTGCTCCAGCACCTCCACCAATCAATATGATCGCGTCGGCGCTGTAGGCAGTGGCAAAATCTCTAGCCCATCCGATTCCCGTCGCTATTACAATATCACAGTACTCGTTCGCATAATGCGGCTCGTCCTGCGGGATTATCCCAACAGTGATTCCGTGGTTCTCTTTGGCGCCTTTGCATGCGGATTCCATAACTCCACCCAAGCCTCCGGTCAACAGGGTCGCGCCGCGTCTTGCCGCTTCGGCTCCGACTCTATACGCCAACTCGCGCGCTTCCTTCGTGCAATGATCCGCAGCCGAACCGATCACCACAAGCTGAACTCTCCTCTCTGCTCTAGATGCCAATGCCTTGTTCTCACTCTCGTCATATCCAACTAATGCCAGATTGATCTCAATATCGGTTCGTCGAGTCTCGGGGAGCCAATGGAACCCCGAGTCATGTCTTGGAGAGACACGAGCGTCCCTACCGTTTCTTGCGGATCTGCAACGTGGATTGATGCTAGGTGACTGGGTGCAAGAGGTGGAAGATATCGCCTATCGACACTTACCAAGTACCGCGAACATAGTAATTTGAACCGGTCGTCTTGGGTTTGTTTTTTTCCCACACACAAAAAAAGAACGAGACGAACAATGGAACGACGACGCCTGACGAGTAACGGAAGGAATCCTCTATCAACACCCCTCCGCCTCTCAACTGCGACGGAACAAAAGAATATCCGAAGTCTGAAATCCTCACAGAAGCGAACCACTAGAGTGGCTTACTGAGATTGAGAGAAGTTGAAGCCTGAAGATATACTCGCCGTTCATCCAGGAATCCGCTTTGCTGGATTAGCGAATCGAGACGGTCACATCCTATTCTCAAAGATGCACGAAGGAGTAGTCAGTTATACGCCAGACTCTGTCGAAAGGACTGGTCTTGAGGATCATGGGCGATACTTCATTGAAACGGCTGAACAAGAGGTCAAATGGAGCGGAAAGCTGGAGCATATCGCAGTATCATACGAAAAGTATGTTGTATTCTACATCCCTGTGAAGCAAGGGTATGTGCTAATCTCGTTAGAGAAAGACGTCCCAGCAGAATCCTACACCAGCATATGCAAAGCCATTCGAGCCCTGGATTAGGCGCACAACGGCGTGTCTTCCGCTAGTCGCAACAATCTCAAGAAGCTGCGAAAACCTACTCCCGTATTCCTACGAGTTCAAATTGCGACGCCCGCATCAATGAAAGATTGTCTTCTGTTGTGCTTCTCGTTTTGGTGTGGGTTGGCTGACTCATGCGGTTTGTAGGCTTGGAAGTCAACGGGCTCTCACTCTAACTCTCTATACGGCAAGGTTATGAGTTCTCTATGCAGCTCCAGCTCTCAAGTAGAAGCGATGACCTCAACTGTTCAGGCGCCCAAGATCGTGATCTTGGAGGACCTCTGCAAAGGATGCAGGATATGCGTCGACCTCTGCCCAATGAAGATACTCAAGACGAGCACCCGCATGACGAAGAAGGGCGTCTTCCCGCCTGAGGTCGTCGACCCGGCAAAGTGCACCGCATGCAAGATATGCCAGCACTACTGTCCTGATTTCGCGATATTCATCGTCGGGGGGCCCAGGCTTTCGCGCTCGTAGAGCCCGGCACATACTTCATGCAAGGAAACGAAGCGTGCGCCCTCGGCGCAGTAGCCGCCGGCTGCCGATTCTTCGCATTCTACCCAATCACTCCGGCCGGCGAGATTGCGGAGAAGATGTCGTGGCTCTTGCCGAAGGCTCGTGGCGTGTACATCCAGATGGAGGACGAGATCGCCTCAATCGGAAGCGTGATCGGGGCTTCGTGGACGGGGCTGAAGGCAATGACGGCCACATCAGGACCAGGATTCAGCCTCATGCAGGAGAACATAGGATACGCCGTGATGACGGAAACGCCTTGCGTCATAGTTGACGTGCAAAGGGCGGGGCCGAGCACAGGAATCGTTTCAGCGCCGATGCAGGGCGACGTGATTCAGGCCCGGCATGGTAGTCACGGGGAGTACGAGATCATCGCCCTCGCGCCGTCCTCGGCCCAGGAAATGTTCGAAATGACGGTGCGCGCCTTCAATCTCGCGGAGCAGTACAGGACGCCTGTGATTGTGCTGGCGGATGAGACTGTGGGTCACATGCGCGAGGAAGTCGTGATCCCCAGCGAGAACTCACTCACAATCGTCAACAGAAAGGTTCCCTCCAGCCGCGAGGAGGCCTCCAGAGCATTCCTGAGCGCCTCGGTTGCTCCGATGCCGATCTTCGGAAGAGGCTTCGCCGTCCATGTGACCGGCTCGTCCCACGACGAATACGGCATGCGGAAAGCAAGCGCGCCCGAGGCGATCGACAAGATTGTTAGGACAATCCACGCAAAGATAGCGCTGCATGCTCACGAAATCTCGAGCATTGAGAGGATCATGCTCGAAGATGCCGACACCATGCTCGTTGCTTACGGCAGCTGTGCGAGAACCGCGGAATATGTGGTAAAACAGGCGCGACAGATGGGCCTGCGGGTTGGACTGCTAAGGCTGATGGGGATTTGGCCGTTTCCGCACGAGGGCGTGAGGCAGGCACTGAAGTCAGCTCGCCGCGTTGTTATGCTGGAGAACAACCTTGGTCAGCTCTTTCCCGAAATTGAGAGGCTTGCTCCGGAAGGTGCGGAAACTGTCTTCCTGCCGCCGGAAGTCATCGGAACGCTTCATAGGCCTGCATATGTTCTCGGTGAGGTCGCCAAGGAGGTGGGCTGAACATGTCTGGGCAGGAACTTCATCCGCTCTCGAAGTACATCCGAAAAGGAGCGCAGCCACATACACACTGCTCGGGCTGCGGCAACGGTATGATCGCCCAGTCTTTTCTCCGCGCCGTGGACGAGGTGGGCATCTCTAAGGAGAAGCTTGTCTGTGTCGCGGGTATAGGGTGCAGCGGTTGGATCCCGAGTCCGTTCTTTGATGTGGACACGCTCCATGTGACTCACGGCAGGCCAATCGCCTTCGCAACGGGCGTGAAGCTGGGAAACCCGAATCTTGAGGTCGTCGTATTTACCGGGGACGGAGACGCATCCGCCATTGGTGGCAATCATCTCATCCATGCCGCTCGCAGGAACATAGGTGTCAAGGTGATCTGCGTCAACAACATGATCTATGGCATGACGGGAGGGGAGGTGGCACCAACGACACCGCGCGGTCTCAAGACTACAACCACGCCGTTTGGGAATCTGGAAAGACCGTTTGACCTTTCAAGGCTCGTCATCGGCGCAGGCGGGACCTATGTGGCAAGGTGGACGACATACCACATCGCCGCGCTGGTTGCCGCAATGAAAAAGGCATTGACAAGAAACGGGTTCGCCTTTCTCGAGGTTTTATCTCATTGTCCGGTTCATTATGGCCGCAGAATCGGCATCTCGGATCCTGTTGAGATGCTGCGATGGTTCCAGAAACAGTCCATCACAATCGAGAAAGCCCGCGGGATGAGCGAGCAGGAACTCGCCGGCAAGTTCGTTGTCGGCGAGTTTGTTGACATCGAGGCGCCCAATCTCAATCAAATGTATGAGCAGCTCTTCGAGGCAGCCAAACGTGAGCCGAACTGAAATCAGGATCACAGGATTCGGAGGCCAGGGCGTCATCCTAGCCGGCATCGTGCTCGGCCACGCAGTAGCGGTGCACGAAGGAAAGAAAGCGGTTCAGACTCAGTCATACGGAGCGGAAACAAGAGGCGGGGCCGCTAGGGCGGAAGTCGTAGTCTCCGATGAGAAGATTGACTACCCCAAAGTGATCTCAGCCGACATCACAATCACAATGTCACAGGAATCATTCGAGAGATACGGGGCTACCACGAGACCGGGAAGCGCGCTCTTCGTCGACGCAGACTTGGTCACAAGTGGGTCAGCCTCATCCGGAGGCACCATCTATCGTGTTCCGGCAACGAAGATCGCGGCCGACGAGTTCAAGAAAACGCTTGCAGCCAACATGGTCATGCTGGGCGCTGTGGCCGCCGTGACCAAGATTGTACGGCTTGAGAGTCTGAAGATGAGCGTTAGTGAAGTGGCTCCGAAGGCGTCTAGGGAGCTGAATACGCGAGCGTTGGAAAGAGGGTTTGAGTGGGCGTTCGCGAACCTCGAGGAATCCTGACTTCGACTATCTTCCTGTGTTCTTGATTTTCTCGACGAGCTTTGGAACGACTTGATAGAGGTCTCCTACGATTCCGTAGTCGGCCATCTTGAAGATCGGCGCCTCCTTGTCCTTGTTGATGGCGACGATGAGCTTCGAGGTCATTATTCCCACCGTATGCTGGATCTGTCCCGATACTCCTATCGACACGTCCAACTTCGGTTTGCATCTCTTGCCAGAGATTCCGACCATTCTATCTTCCGAGATCCAGTGATAGTCAGACGATAGCGCCCGAGTGCACCCGAGCTCCCCTCCAAGCAAGCTCGCAAGTTCCTTCACCATTTCGAGGTCCTCTTTCTTGCCAATTCCTTTCCCGACGCAAACTAGGGTCTCCGCGGATTCGATGTTAACGGCCTCGCCGGTCTTCTTCCTCAGTTCCACGAGTTCAACACGCGTCTTCGGAACCTTAAGGTCCGGCTTCACGACCTCACCCTGAGCCGGCGCTTTCTGAGCTTCAAATGTTCGGGGCATGAAGGAGATGACTTTCTTCGGGCTCTTGATGATCTCTGAGGATACGGTGTTTCCCCCAAGTGCGTATCTATTCACAACGAGATCGCTGCCTTTCATATCTAGGCCGATCGCGTCCGTGATGCACCCGGCCTGAAGCTTCTGGGCAACACGTCCAGCAGTCTCCTTGCCCAGCCGGGTCGACCGCAACAGGAGAATGTCAGGGCCGCTCTCTTTCGAGATCTGGAACAGAACGTTGGCGTAGGTTTCTGCGTCAAGCCTGCCAACACTGTCTTGCGGAACGAGTATGGTCTTCTGGGCGCCGTACTCAAAGTACGGCTGACAGTCGCTATCCGCTTTTCCGAAAACCACCGCGGCAAGCTCAATGCAGAGTGCTTTCGAGATTTCGCGTCCCTTCGTCAGAAGTTCGAAGGTCCCTTCGCTCGTTTCGGAACATGCAAGGATGCCCGGGCTCATTGTAGTACTCCCTCCTTTCGAAGAGCGTCCACCAGTTTTCCGACCGTCTCGTCTAGGTCGCCTTCCATTATCACGTTCTTCCGTTCCTGTTCAGGCGCCACGTTGCTCAGGACCGAGATTGTGGATGCGCCTGTGCCTACCTTGGTCGGGTCGATTCCTAGATCTTTCAGCGTCCACATATTCAGCGGCTTTCTTGAGGCTCTCAGGATCTGTGCAAGTGGGGCTCGCCTCGGCTTGTTGATCTCACTGGTGACGGAGACGACCACGGGTATCTGTGTCTTGACCACCTCAAGCGTTCCTTCTATGTCCCGAACGGCGGTGACGGTCTTGCCTTCGATCGTGAGTTCTCTCACGTAGGTTATCTGCGGGGTGCCGAGGATTTCCGCCACTCTCGCTCCTATCTGCCCCGAGTAGTTGTCGGCGGATCCTTCGCCTACAAGTATCAGATCATGCGCGCCGATCTTCTCAATCGCCTTGGCCAGCGTCAAAGCCGAGCCCGCGGTGTCTGAGCCTTCGCAGGCAGGGTCGACAACTATGCATGCCTCATCAGCACCCATCGCCAGCGCCTCGAGAACTGTGTCCTTCAGTTTGGCTGACCCGACGGAAAGAACGGTGACTTTGGCGCCGTGCTTCTCTTTGATCTTCACCGCCTCCTCGAGCGCATTCTTATCAAAGTCCCCGAAGAGGACGGGCAAACCCTCAAAGACCGGCTCACGCGTGTCTCGTTTTATTCTGACCTGTTGAAGATCAACTACCTGCTTCATGCACGCTATGACATGCAATAATCCTCATCCCAGACAATTGGCCCTAATGTGCCCCGCAGGACTATCGGAATTAGATGACCTTTTCGTCTCAGCTAAATCTGTACTGCACCCCGAAGCTCGCCTTTGGATAGTGCCAGCTAAGTGCTTCTTCAAGACAAGCTAGGACGCAAGCGCCGCACTCCAAGCATCCATCTGGATTTGCGCGCACGTCGCCATTTTCGTCAAGCGAGTACACTTTGGCAGGACACACGAGCAGACAGTACTTTGGCTCACATCTCGCGCGGCAAATCTCGCGGTTTATCTTGATGTGTCCTTCCTTGTCGACTTTGAAGACGTCCTTCCCGAGTTTCTCTTCGACCTTCATGGTTCTCTCCCTCTATATGGTCAGAAGCCCCAGTGCGTCTTTCAAGGTTGAGAGGTTGAGGAAATGCTTTCTGACATGTCTGAGTGCTGTCGAAGAGAGCTTTGGCTTGGGGTCAGGTCCGATGAACATTAGGTCTGTCAGCATAGTGCTGATCGCGTTCGGGTACCTGTCGAACATTCTTGGATTGCTGAGTACCTTCCAGACATTCTTGAAGGTACGAAGGTCCTTCATTACGAAAGAGTCGTTCAGCATCTTCTCATACTCTGAAAGCGAGGCAGCGGAGTAGTTGTCCCGCTTCTTCGCGGCTTTGATCGCCTCTGCTGCAATTACTCCTGACGCAATGGCGAGATCCATTCCTCTCACAATGATGCCCATGTTGAGCGCAAATCCCGCAGCATCGCCGACAAGTAGGATTCCGTCATCAAACAAAGTGGGCACGGATTCGATTCCTCCTTCGGGAATGGCATGAGCAGAGTATTCGACTGTCTCTCCGCCTTCGATGAGGGCGGAGATTTCCGGCCGCTGTTTGAACTCTTCCATCAGTTGGAATGTCTCATGGTGCTGTGGATTGGCCATTAGTGAGCCGATTCCCACTACGATTCCAATGGAGAGGCTTTCGCGATTCGTGTAGAGAAACCCCCCGCCTGTCATCCCTTTGGTTACGCTTCCGAAGTAGAGCTGAGCGGCGCCCTCATCTCCGCGAAGGTGGAATCTGTCTTCAATGGTCTTCCTCGGTAGCTCAACGATCTCCTTTGCTCCAACTGCAAAGTGCATCGGATCGTGCTTGGAACGTAGGCCCGCCTCCTCGGCGACAAAGGACATTGCGCCATCCGCCGCAACGACGACGTTCGCTCCGATATCTTCGCCCTCCGCTCTTATGCCGGTGATCTTTCGGTTCTCTCGCACAAGCCGTTCGACTTTGTACTTCGACACAACTGCCGCGCCTTCGGCAGATGCTTTGTCCGCAAGCCATCTATCGAATGTTGGTCGAGTCAGGGTGTAACTGTGATAGGGTGGCTTGTTGTACGTGTCCGAACGGAGAGTCAGAGTGATCGATGAGTCGTCTGACAGCATTGTGAGTAGTTCTTTCGTGACGTGCCGTTCGAATGGAGCTTCGTCCCAGATGTCGGGCAAGTACCGTCTAACGGGATTCATGTAGAGCCTGCCCCCGGTGACGTTTTTGCTTCCGGGGTAGTCGCCTCGCTCTACAACCAGTACGTCTAAGCCTGCTTTCGCAAGTGTGTATGCGCAAGATAGGCCCGCCAAGCCGGCGCCTATGACGGCAACATCGACGTGCTCCACGTTTAATCTCCAGCTGGACGGGATGCCCCCGGCTACGCTGACTAAATCAGACTGACCTACACTCTCTTTTCATTCGACTATCGGTATGGAATAGCTATGTCTCCCATAAGCTCTCGCGCGATGATGATCTTCATGATATTGGCTCCGCCCTCAGCCCCGACTACATAGGACATGAGCCCTCGCATACACATTTCCAGGGGGCTTTCCTTGCTGTAGCCGAGCGCGCCATGATACATCATCGAATGCTTCACTATCTCAAC
>JBEKGZ010000017.1:0-38173 GCA_050012535.1 Bathyarchaeia archaeon
GACTTCGAACCGATCTCATCCACACGCATAAGAGCAGGGGAGATAGACCGCGAAGGCTACCTGGCACGGATTCGCCGTTCTAGGCGTATTGCACCCACCCACGCGTAGCGCGTGCTAACGTCTCTTCCTGCGTTTCTTGCCTTTCACGCGTTTGGCAGGCAACTCACCGAATCTCTCCAGATCCTTCCTCGAAGCCTTCTCTATCAGCAGGCGCCCCCCCACTACCCTAACCCTCACCCTAACCAGCCTCCCAGGCATCGGAAAGCCCGAATCACAGGCCAACTTGGTCGGAATGTAGATCCGCGGCGATTCGTACGTCTTTCCGTTCTTTCCTCTTTTTCTCGTCGCGACGTAATTTGCCAAAACTTCCAGCATTTTGATCATCTTGTCGTGATTTGATTTTCCGTTCCAAAGTGGAATGGAATATGGAAAGGAAATTGGAACGGACACATAAAATCCTAACGCGCGGCTTCCTGTCAAGGTGACGAGCCTTAGTCATGACGGTTTGACAAGGTTAAAGAGGGGTGAAGGACTGGGTAGTGGGTTGAGGTTTCCTTGATGAAGGTCAACGTATTCGTGACAAACATAACGGGCGAACGCCTGTGGGAAGTCGAGAAGGACCTGCCGGCCCAAATCCAGATAGCGGTTAACATCAACGTACTGGGGATCGAAGAGCAGAGCGACGGGAGCCTACGATCACCGTTCGTATTCACCGTGAACTTCACGCCCGCCATCGCACAGATCAGCATCAAGGGTCGTGCAAGGATTCAGGGCGAGAAGGATGAATTGCAGAAGATCCTTCAGGAACAGAAGGAGAAGAAAGTTCCTCCAGCCCAAATCCTTCAAGCCATTGCGAGCACGGCGATAGCGGAAGCGATCTTGATCTCAAAGACGATTAACATTCCCCCGCCCCTACCGCCCATTCCTGCTCTGCCTGCCGATCAAGCGCCCGCAAAAACGGACATGCGGTACACGTCGTAGTCCAAAAAACTGGAGGGTTCCGTAACTCTCCAGAAAATTGGAGGGCCGTGCGGCGTTGACCTAGTCAGCCGTGCGTTGCCCGACGGTCAACCATACGTCTTGGTTGGGATGGTGTAATGGCATGCCATCGCTCCGATCGCTATTGTGGCGACGCATGCCAGAAAGAATCCTAACACGACAGTCAAGCGGAGCCAGTACGGATAGCGCATGATTTCCTCAGAGAATAGAATGGCGGACAGCGACCATCCTGCATCCGCACAGGCGAACGTGGTTAGCCAAGCAACTGAAGCTTTGAAGACTCTCCTCAAGGCCTTGACACTAGCTAAGCGGAGAACCTTTCGTCTCTCATTCTAGCGTTGCCTTGGTCAAGCTCTCAAACATTCCTGTTTCTTGCCCCTCATGAAAAAGACAGACTATGAGTGTTGCGGCGCCGAAGTAAGGCTCTGCGACCAATCATGGTGCAGCTGACGTCGAACGACTACGCTAGCTCTCCTCTAGGTATCTCAAGAATTCTTTCGCGCCAATACTGCGCTAGCATCTCCAATCTGTTGGAGAATTTGTCGCTCAGTTGTGCTGGCTCGTTCCTTCTCACGCGACTCAGAAGCCCGCTCCTTAGCAATGATTGCCAGGTCTGGCTTAGAGTTCGGGCAGAGCAATGCTTCTCTCGAATCAGTTTCGGTGCGAGGTCCTTGTATAGCTCGACTTTGCTGAGATGCACTCGACTCATTTCCCGGAGGATCGCTTCGGCCAGTTCAGCCTTTCTTGGATTGTATGGGAACAGTATGCTGCAGAATACCTTCAAGTCGCCGATGCTGGTTCGATCGGCTTCGATGCGGGGAGTAACGAAGCCGTGCTTTTTCATGTATTCGGCCCAGTACTCCTTGTCTTTCGTGGTCTCAGGAATCGACATCCGCAATTACCCCATAGTATAGAATGGTGCCCAATAGCATAAGCGTTCCCAAATGGGGTAAATGGACCACCGGGTGCACCAAATGATCCAGACTACCCGTTGCGGTCAATATTGAAGGCTGTGAATTACCCCATTAACGATAATACCCACGCGACAGGCCATGAAGGTCCATGAAGGTACTCCCAATACTTTTGAGGCGAGACCGGGCTTGCTTTTGAGAGAGGGAGTGAGAGAAGTTCATGCCTAGAGTTGTACACTTCGAGATTCCTGCAGATGATACGGGTCGAGCGGTGAAGTTCTATCAGAAGGTGTTTGGCTGGAAGATCGAGAAATGGGGTATTAGCAACCTTTTCTTATGCGTCTAGTTAACCCGTAAAAAATAAAAACTATACTGTCATTTCTGGCTGACCGCTGCATCTTGGGCAAGTGCCTAACGTGCTGGTCGGTTCCCTCGAATGCCTGAAACTAACTTATGGATCCTCTTGGAAGTTAGTAGCTGGTAGGTCTGCTTGGTCTCAGCGGAAGACCCCGATTGGCAACTACGCATTCTGGATGTTCACACGCAGTTCAGCGCCCCGTCCCTTGGTATGGTGTCAAATGTGGCCGTGGTGATGGGCAGCGTCTCTCTAGGCACATTCCTAGGAGCGGTTCTGTCAGGCAACACCAACGGCCCTCTTCTCGCGATGTTGTTCCTTGTGACGGTGGGTATCCTCTCAGTGATGGCACTCTACACTGTCTCGCTTATTGGACGCAGGAAAAAGTTCCTAAGAGGCTTGCAGCGATTGGCTAGCGGACACTCTATCCCCAATTTCGCAGAGTTTCTCAAAGAAATCGAAGTCTAGTATTCAGGGATACACCGCACCCAGGACAACCAAGCGGTCGTCACTTCTTCCACTTCTTGAGCGGTTTGAGGCCGGTGGAGCGAATGGCTTGCCTCGCTCGCTTAAGATCCAGAGCAGACAGTTCGGAAGACTCTGAGATCAGAAAGCGTCATTATCTCTCAGGTACGATACCTTTCTGGAGGTGAATGGTTTGACCTACAGAGGAGTGAGCAAGAAGGAGGCTTTGGACACCCTGACAACTCGCGTCAAGGATGACTTGTCAAAAGCGGGTCTAGGAGGTGTCTACTACAAAGCGGAAGACGTCGTCGGTACAGGTGGGATCCCAGCGGTCACGGAAACGAGGAAAATCCCTGACGACACTAGTCCAGAAATGGTGATGAAAGCCCACGAAATCATCGGGAGGCACGTCGGGGAGCTATTCAAGGAAAGGTACGGCCTCTAGCCGTCACGCGATTAGGCTCTCGGAACCGAACCCTCATTTTTTGGCCGCTCACATTATGTTCTACAGTTGCCCCAGCTCTATCAGACCATCGTCGGTCTACGGAGAGAGCAACCTTACCAGCCACACGAGCAGGAACATCAGGAGGATACACCAGCCGATGACTGCGACTGCTCTCAACTAGGATTCCTCCAGAATCTTCTCCAACCTTGCTATGTCCTCAGTTTCTTGGTCACATAGTTGCTTGAACAATTCTTCGTCCAAGTACCTCTTGACCCATGGTTCCAACAGTTTGCTGAGCTCATCCTCCGGCATGCCGTCGAGGTGATGTTCACCCTTCGGAAACTTGAATCTGGCTTCCTGCTCGTCGGTTAAAGCGATTCGGTGGAAGCTTGGGTGCGAGCCAAGTTGACCGAGACGATCCTGAATGCCTTTGTACATCTTGAGGCCGTAAGAGTCGTTATCGCCGAAGTAGAGGACGACACTGTCTTCGTCGAGTCGTTCACTAGCTGTCTTGAGCGCCGTCCAACTGATATCTCCACGAGTCACAAGTATGTCGATGTCGTACTTGTAGAGGATATCATTGAACACGTTTTCTAACGTGGCTTTCTCAAGCCAAACCTCAATGTGTTTGCTAAACGCCGCTGCCTTGCTGAGCCTGTACTGGTCACTGATTGAATGAATGAAGCTGGATAGACTCGTATAACTCGGGTACCCTACGAGGTGGCGGCCTTCCTCCACGATGCTGCTCCATGGGAGCTCACCGTGAAGTCTAAGCCAAACACAATCCTTGATGACGGCCTTATAGCTGGCTCCATGGCCCAGCATGTAGAAGACCCTGCGAAGAGTCTTAGCCCCAGAAGCTAAGATGCCCTTGATCTTGTTGAGGCGTCGACGCCGAACTGGAGTAGGCAATCCCACCTCCCGGTAACTATGTCGCTTCCACTTCCTCCAAGGTCTCGATTTCCTCAAAGCCTACTCCTCACGTCAACCCTCCGCTTCTCACCATACGGGCAGGCATGATAGATAGGACAATCCTCACATCTCGACTGAGGTTTGACTCGATCAACTTGAAGAGGCTTGACGTCTACACTGGCTGTACCAATGTGAACATTATGTTCGGATTCACTGCTCCAACGGTGCAACTGTAGAGGGCGAATGTTTGGAAGCGCTCTCTGGTATGTGACTTTGCATTTGGGACACGTGAGCCAGTTGAATCTTCCAGGCCTCAGGACGCCTTGACACTGTGGACAATGTTCGTCGTCACTTTCAGGAAGCATTTCCTTGACCTTCTGCACATACGCAGCAGCATTGAGGGGATTCTTGATTCTGCGTTTCGTCTGCGGAGTAATGACCAATCAGCAGACCTCCAGCCAAGGAACGAGGTGGAACTTCTCGAGGCCTAGTGTCTTGTCGAGTGGTTCCATGCCTACACGGTTTGCAGATCCATGATTCGCGCTGTGACACGAGCACGTGCAGAGGATTCTTTTCGCTCGTTTGCAGTTTCCATTGCCACAACGGCATTTCTTCGCTTTCATTCCTGGGACAAGAGTCAAGGGGGCAGGCTTGAAGATACTCTGCCACGTTGCCTCGAGAACTTCTCCACTCTGCTCGTTATCCAATCTGTAACACCCCTCTGTTACCCGATAGATAACACAACACGTATAAAGCTTGTTATATCTCATATAACGCCATGAACCCGAAGATACTCACTGAACTCGAGCGGCAGAAGATTCACGCCTACCTCAAACGGAACGGTGAGAAGGATCTCCATATCAGGCAGGTAGTCTTCAACGCTCGAAAGCAGCTTCCAACAATCAAGGCAGACGTCGAACTCATCGACAAGCTTCTAGCAGCCTACGAGAAGGCGAAGAGGAAAGGTTGACGTCTCACCCGTCTCATCACGTGACACCGAAGAAATCTCGCCCTGGCGCGAAGGTGTACTACGATAGCGAGGGGGCGGCTTGGATTCAGACGACTCCAGGCAACAGTCCAACAAAGCCCTGCGAGTTCCTTTGGAAAAGATCGCCTGAGCTTGACAAGAAGATCGTCGGGACAGCGATCGTTGCAGACGAGACGGCTGAAGCAGCAGTGGCAACAGTGGCAGACTCAGCAGCAACCGATGATACCGCAGCGGTATCAGTTGAGTCGACATCAGACAATATCGAGAATACCGATATTCGCAAGAAGACCATTGCTGACCCGGCCATCGCCATCGTGGCGTCGGAGGCAACCTCTTGAGCAACTGTGACGGCCTCGCTGAATTGCAAGCGACCCTGCGGAAGAATGAGAAAGACTCAGAGTTCGCGTCACTAATCATGGAAGAAATCAGAACACACAAGGCTCATTGTCCAGCTTGCGGAGGCTCCTTGGTTCATGGCTGAATCAGAGCTCCGATCGCAACTCGTGGAAGTGGTTGCTAGACAGAACTCATTGATCGAGGCTCTCACGCGAACCCTGCAGGCGACAACTCGAGAACTTGACTCGTTGAAAGCCAAAGTGAAAGACAGAGAAGAGCAGCAGGCGCTCGTTGAGGCCGCCCAAACGAAGCCTGATCCTCGAGCCATAGCATGAATACTTTCACCTGAGTGTACCCGTTTTCGCGTACCTACCAACAAACGAGTAAGGAATATTACCTCCTCCATCATATCTTCATCCAAGGAGAATGTTTGGAATGAGTAAGAAAGTAAAGCAACCGAAAGTAACCAGCTTCGTGCTCGAGAAGCTCGATAAGAAGCTCCTCACGGCTAGAAGCCAAAAACTCGGCATCTCGAGAAGCGACGTGATCAGGATGCTGATACGCGAACACTTGACACCGGAGGGTGCTTGAGTTGGCTACTGATGTCCTGGATGAAATGAAGAAGGATAAAGAACGCAAGCAGTTCGCGCGGGAGTACGCATTGAAGGGCCTAGACGCGATCAAGATGGTGGGTGGATATTCCGCTCTGACGCTGGCGGAAGGGAAGTTGGAAGTGTTGGCTGATGCGACGAATGCCGTCGACAGCTACCTGCAGGGCGTAAGTCCGCACATCGACGATCAATCCATCCATAATATTGTTCTTGATTCACTCATCAAGAACAAGCGAGGCGCAATGGTCAGGACGGACAACGGAGTTCTATTCGACGACCACGCGTATGATCAAAGGGCACCGATTCCGGAGACTTCAGTCGGAAATGTCGCTGCTGAAAGCTACGAGCAGTCGACTGAACGCGTGGCGCTCAAGTTTGACCACAGCCGAGGAAAAATGGTGCCAAAGGAGCAGCCAACCCCAAAACCGGAATGACCGTTGAGGACAGCGGTCTCTCGGACGAATTACAGGCGAAAAGCCCTGTTGCAGGCGCCTATGTGACTAAGGATGGCACTGTGATGGCTACCCATGAAAACGGGTCGACCAGCATGTGGAATCGCGAGCAGTGGGAGAAGCGTGGGCCTAAAGATGTCGTGCTCGGTCGAGAAGAAGAGGTCAACACTGAATGAAACTCGGGCCGTTTGAACTTAGGAGTCCATTCGTGAGGCGTAAGGTGGATCCTACCAATCAGCCAATTACGGCTCGAGCGGCAGCAGCTCCACAGCAGGACCTGAGTCAACTCAAGGTCATTGGCAGTTTGAAGCCGGCGCCTCCTGAGTGGAGGGTGCGACTGACTGAACCACCAATAGGGCATGAGGAGGACGTGAAGCCATGACTGACGAATCCCTGCCGGGAAGGCTCCAGATCAACATCGGAAAACTTCCGGCCTGGGTGAAAACAAAATGTCCCTGGGGTATGATCCCGCTTCTATGCTCCTCTCCGGTTCAGTCATGCGAGAGTGAGTTCTGTCACAGACACCGAGTTCAACTATACCAATCCACCATGGAGAGTGCTAGTAAACTGGATGGGAGATGCTGGTTCTGCGGCACACGAGAAGGCAATTCATGGCGTGACGTTGGACCTGAACGCTTGAGGACTTACTCGTGTCGGAGATGTGGTGATCGACTTCTCGGACTGCCACACGTCAAGGAAGAGGACAAGGTGACCGCTCATTGACTGAGCAGAATCCTCCAGACGAGCTTGATGAGTATTTCTTCGGCTCTCACCTTGACGTCGACGGCCCGGCCTTGACTGAGGAGCAACGGAAGGCGAAGGAGCGATGGAAGGCCACCATAGAGGAGGCGAAGGAGCCGCTTACGCTCGATGATCTGCATAGGATATTCCAAAGGTGGCTCTACATTGAAGACACGGACTTGATTGAGGTACTGTTAGCCTGCGCGATTGATCGGAAGATCCCGGGAGATCCGGTGTGGCTCATGCTGATCGTTGCATCCGGCGGCTTGAAGTCGGAGCTTCTGAAAGCACTCCTATGGTTGACGAAGATGACGATAGAGGCGGACGGTCTGACGGCTCGGTCAATCGTTAGTGGACTAACTAACGCTAAGGGTGAGGTGCTGAGAGGCTTCGCTGTTGAGGCAGATGGGAAGGTTGTGGTGATGAAGGATTTCACGGAGTTTCTAAGCAAGGAACATAATGAGCGAGGAGAAATCATCGGCCAATTCAGAACCTGGTATGATGGAAGCGTCTCGCGTCGTTTTGGATCGCAGGATAAGATTCTGACGGTTCACTCAAGGATCGGCCTCATCATCGGCGTCACCCCTGCCGTTGACATCTTCACTAGCGTGCTCGGTAGCTTAGGCGAGCGATTCCTCAAGATCCGATACCATCAGGATCGTGAGAAGTCGCAGTTGATGGCGCGGAAGTGGCGAGGCCACGAGGAGGAGATGCGGAGACAACTCGGCATGGCAGTCTACAGGTTCATACATACCTTGAAACTTGAGAACTTGAAGCCTGACCAGATTCCACTGGTTCCGCCGGAAATTGAGGACACGATAGGGGCCCTGGCGGAGCTCCTTGCTTTCGGTCGCGCTATCCTACCAAGGCACCTTGGCGACAAAGGATCTGGCAGCTACGACCCTGAACCTGAGTATTCAACGAGATCCGTCAAGCAAATGCTGAAACTAGCGGCAGCCATCACACTCATTCGCGGCAAGCCAACAGTTACCCTTGACGAGTTCAAAATAGTTGCTCGAATCGCTGAGGACAGCTGCGCTCCCCATAGGCTGAAAATCTTCCAAGCCATGTTCAATCGCTCCTTGAACGCGTCGGAGGTCAGCCGCGAAACAGGCGTCGCAAGAGCGACAGTCTACGATGCTCTTGAGGATATGGAGATCCTACAGTTCGCGAAGGCTGAAGAGATCAGGGAGGGAGACCTCAAGGTGACCCGGTACACGTTGACGCCCATGATTGAGAAGGCCCTCATCACCGTCTACGGCAAGGACAAGGAAGGCCACTTAGGATCAACCCCTACGGTCGCGGAACCCATGGAAGGACAAAGCACCCTCAACAATCCACCCCTACCGTCACCACCCACTAAGGAGCCGTCACCTGAACAGGTAACCAGCCAAGTTGAGGCCATGCGCAAACTAACAACCCGTAACTGGCAAGATCATCATCATCAAGAACCCTGAAACGATCAACCTGCCGGGGGAGCCCTATATGGTATGGTGGTATGGTATGGTAGGTAGGTAGAATGGTGCGGTACCCTATCGGGTTAAGCCGGCACCCCCCCCCTACGCGCGGTCTGAAGCGCGGCTCTCCTCCTCAAAAGTATCACTAGCACTCCCACCACTTCCCCATACCTCACAACTCGGTGAGGGTATAGAGAGTATGTACTGGAGAGAGAGAGGTAGCGTGACGTGTATAGAGTATGTATAGTATAGTATATTGTTGTATTGTTGTTGTCTTGTTGTTTGTTCTGCTTCATCCTCTGGAGCCTTGGCGACGGAGGAGGTTGGCTGGTGAGGAGCAGGTCACAGCGCAGCGGAGTACAGGTGTGTAGGGAGGGGGATTGTGCTCACTTTCTTCTTCTCTTGTTCTTGTCTTCTTGCTTGTTCTGTTGCCTGGTTGCGCCTCTTCTCCTGATTGATCTCTGCGGCCCTCGTCTTGTCGTCTGGTTCCTGGCGGCTCGGCGGCTTCCTGGCTTCCTGGCTTGGCTGCCTGCCTTCCTTGCCTTCCCTTCTGCCTGCTGCTCTTGCTGCTTGCATGAGTGCTCACACACATGGGCGTCATGCCCATAGTCAACTCGTAGGACCCAAGACATGAACAGAAGAGACAGAGACGCCTCGCTCGTGCTCTGCTCTACTCATCACACAGCATTGTCAAGCGAGCGTGTTAGTGAACTAGTAGACTCCTAGTCTTACAACACACATGACATACGTCATACAACGTGTTCCCCCACCTACGCGTGTGTCCCTCAACGTACCTGTTGGAGGGCTAGACGGTTAGACGGTGGAGGGTAGACGGTTGAGGGTTGAGGGTGTTCTGAGGCTGTTCTTCCCCTTTGAGATAGTGGGGGGCGTGGCTTCGTGCGTGCATAGAGGGTTCTGAGCTCATTTCGTGTCTAGTTTGGTTCTGATTGGTTAGGACGTTGAGCTGAGCGTTTTCCTGGTCCATTTCAGCCTGATTGGAGGTGATTCGTCCTCAATGCTTGATTCTGAACATTGATGCTATACACGCATGGACTGAACACGTATCAGGCGTACAGAGAACGTAGAGTCTAGGAGAAAGGTTGACGTCTAGCCTTTGCGGCGTCCTTTCCTCTGGTCCAGTGGAGCCTCCACGCCACCGTGAGGCCACCACTCCTTCGAGGTCATCTTCTTTCTAAGTGCCTTAGCTGTTTTCGGCGCTTGCTGTTCCAAGGCAACACTCCACTGGCCTAAGCTCTTGACGGCTTCAGTCAATTGCTCCATTTCAAATGCGTGTTTCTCGATCTGTTCTTGAAGTACCTTGATCTCAGCATCTCGAGCCGTCAGCGCCTCCTCAGTGACCGCTGCAGGCCCATGGATCTTCCCAATCTCAGCTTTGAGCCACTTCTCGTCTCGATCGCACTTGTTGTATCCCAGGCGGTCAATCACATGCCCCATAACGAAGTTCGCAGCACTATCTGAACAGCCTGTCTGAATCGCTCGAGTCAAGAAGGTATCGCGTAGCTCATGCAGACTCGGTGAGCCTTGACCTAGAATGATAGGCGCTCTCTTCAATGCCGTACGAAAGGCGCTCTCGAGATAGCGTCTGTTGGTTTCAATGTTCAAGTCGTCAAGCGGTTGCCCAACGCGGCCACGTCTACCTCTTCCCGTGAGCGGGAGGAGGATCTTCTTTTGTGCTTCAAGTGCTACTGCGTCACTGAGAACCTTCATGGGAATTAGGCTATAGAATGGGTGACGATTCTTCTTGCGGCCTTTGAACGCGAACCGGAAATACTCTTCACCATTCGCGGCAAGGTTCGCCTTGATACGAGCCCACGTCTCAGCCTTGTTGAATTGCAGAAACTCCCCAGCACCCCAACCAGCAGACAACATGATCTTGAAGGCGACACTGTACGGCAAACTAGCAGCGGCACAGATCGCTTGCGCGTCATCCCATGTGAGATATGCTGGAGGCTTGACGAGCTCAGGCTGCTTCATGTTCGCGGCAGGCAGCATGAGGTCTTCGTCTTGATCGAGGAGGAATCGACGCGCGGCATAGCAGCCGTTGACTCTGACCTTGTCGCTCTCAATCTTCTTTGAGGCTTGCTTGATGTTCTTCCAGGTTGCGACAGGGTCAACCTTCGCGGCCTCATAGAGCGCCTTGCAGTCGATCGACCCCATTTCTCTCAAGAGTCGACGAAGGCAAGCGTGATAATTCTTCGCAGTCTGAGGCTTCAGCGTCTTCAACCACGACGCAAGGAGCTCGTCCGTTATCGGCTTAGGCATGTAGGAATCACAGGCGGACTATAGGTAAACAGGTAGGATAAAAGCCTGTTCGTAAGTGGGGTTCCATGGACTATTGGTTGGCCACAACGGGACCAGACAGCGAGCCGGGTATCAATGGCGCGATCATGACAAAGGAGACTCAGAAAGTCACTGTGAACACGGTCAATGTCTCATCGGTCGACGAATACGCGAAGAAGATCGCTGATGCCGGCGGAAAGATCCTCGTGCCCAAGACACCGATTCCGGGCGTTGGTTACTTCAGCTACTGCGTCGACACCGAAGGGAATGTCTTCGGAATAATGGAGAACGACCCCAAGGCCGGCTAGGTCAGTTGGCAGCCATCGCGAAGGATCTGCATTAGCATCAAGGCCGCACTCCAATTTCTTGGAGTGTCAAGAATCATTGCAAAAAATGGAACCCGCCAACTCGTATCCGCCTAGCGCGGTCCAGAGATTCTCCGGCGCAGCGATGACGCGGTTCTCTTGAATGGCAGGCCTAGTCTTATTCGTCTTCCTTGGCCCTTCTTTGCTACATGAATGAGCAGCCGGTTCCTTTTCATAAACCAATTCTCTATGTGGTACGTGTTGTCAAGATTCGCGAACGACATGATGCGCCTCAATTCAGACAGCACGACCGAGCGAAACCGATCCCGGTCAGCCAGATAAGCGAAGTATCCTACTGCTCCTAGGAAGAGCACGGGGGAGACAGCCATCCGGCCCAAGAAGATCAGGCGATGATCGGAAATCAGGCTATTCTTGGGAGTCCTTTCAAACACGCAGACTGGAATTCGGCGTGGAGTCCACAGCATTTGGCGAAGATGCATTCTGACGCCTAGACAAGTAGGTGATGACTGCCGTCTTAAGTTCTATGCGGTTGCCAATAGTTTCCTCATGGTTTCGATGGTTCAGAGGGTTTTGTAATAATCTCCTTCACAAAGAGATCAAAGAAGTTGTTCGAGTGAGCAGGCCGAACAACCAGCGCTGTGTCCGCTCCCTCGCTGGTCCCAGCGATGGCGACAACGGGCCGGTCCACGGAAATCTCTCCGGCGTCTGCTGCCATGACAGTAATCTCCAGGCATACTTTTGTTCCCTCGCCGAAGAGTCTCAGGGTGTCGGCCATCAGCTCCAAAGGCCCTATCGTATTGCGTTTGGTTCTGATTGCTCGCTCGACGCCTGAGAATGCATGCCCAGCTGTTACGATCCGAGCACCTGATGCAAGAATAGTCTTCTCGTTCTCAGGTGTCATCTGTTGAGCTCCAGGAGTTCGGAAGCCGGTGTGGTGACGGACCACGATCAGCTTGAAACCCTTGAAAAAATGACAGGCGCTCGCTCCCGTCCGACCAGTCGTTGAGGCGACAACAATGTCACGGATTCCCAATGATTCCGCTCTCTCCTTTGCCCGTAGGAAAGTGGTGTCTGTATCAGCCTCGCCCGGACTTTCGTAATAGGTGACTGTATTCTCCTTCAACGCGTCACACACTTCATTTTGAACAGCCATCCTCAGAGGTTTCATTCACGATAACCCTTTCGGGAAGCCAAGGGGCGGGACGGAGTTGGCTACTATTGCCGAGTTGTGTCATGCTCCAAGTCCAGGATGCCTCTATTTTGCGTGTACTTGTGAGAACCCCGGTAAGGTTCTTGAATCACTAGGCACTCCTGCCATGCACCGACATCGTGGGTGGAAGGTCCGATGAATCAAACAAAGAGTCGCGCATCTTTATCCAGACTGTCCAAGAAGAGGCTGCTTGATCTCTTTCACTTTCAAATTCGGAACATCTGGCGCGTGGACGGTCTGTATTTCTTAGGCATTGAGAAGGAGTTCGGCACCTCAGCTGCTTCAAAGATCGACGAGGGATGTTGGAAGGCGATGGGGGCGCTTGAAGCTCGTCAGCTCAGAGAGATTCTTCACACAAAGGAGTGGTCCATACCCAAGATCGTGGAGGCACTAGAGCTCACAAGCTGGGCACTTGACCAGCATGACAAGAAAGTGCAAGTGCAGAAAGATCACGCACTTTTCCGAGTTGTGACGTGCAGCACTCAGCTCACGAGGATTCGGAAGGGCCTAGCTGAGTTCCCTTGCCGACCTGTAAGGGAAGGTTACCTGAAAGCGTTCGTTCAAGAGCTAAACCCAACCGTCAACGTCACATGCAACATCTGTCCACCAGCGAAGCATCCCAAAGACAAATGGTGCGAGTGGGAATTCTCGAAGTCGGCTTGAACTCTCCGCGTGATTAAGAAACGGGATTTTTCTTTGTTGACTAGTTGAGTCGCATCAAATTCCGGGAATATATAGAAAATGGGATTGCGCGCCCTTAATATGTAGCTTTTCACGTACACGCGAAACTTGTAGGAGAGCCGTTATTGCTTCATGAAGTAAGATGGCACGGACGCGCTGGACAAGGTGTGATCACGTCCAGCAGGTTGCTTGCTCAGGCCGCCCTTCTTGAGGGCAAACATGTGCAAGCGTTTCCGGAATTTGGACCCGAGCGATTGGGAGCGCCCATTTCAGGATTCACGAGAATAAGTGACGAAGTCATAGATACAAGAAGCCAGATCTACAATCCAGGATTCGTTGTAGTCCTAGATCCATCGCTTCTTGCGACAGTCAATGTGACCAAAGGCCTCTTGGAGAATGGTAAAGTTATCCTCAATTCCCCTATGCGTTCTAGCGAGATGGCGTCGAAACTCTCACTGGACCAGAGCCGAGTTCGGACCATAGACGCCACACATCTCGCGATGGAGATAGCCAAACGGCCAATCGTCAATACGGCAATGCTTGGTGCACTTGCAAGAGTAGCACCGCTTGCAGCGCTGGCCTCGATCGAAACGGCAATCAAGGATCGTTTTGCCGGGAGCTTGGGCGAGCAGAATGTCGAGTTGATACGTCGTGTCTATGAGATGGTGGAGTAAGGAATGAGCGCAGCAGAAGAAGAGAAGCCTGGATGGGGCTCGTTGCCGATTGGAGCAGTACTTCTGACTCCAGGTGCTGCCGTACGAAATAAGACCGGGACATGGCGACTCAAACGCCCCTTGTTGGATGAGAAGAAGTGCACAAACTGTCTCCTCTGCTGGATATACTGTCCTGAGCCAGCAATCGCTCGCGGGGCAAAGACGATCCAGTTCGTTTATGACTACTGCAAGGGATGCGGAATCTGCGCGACGGAGTGCCCCACGAAGGCCATCTCGATGACGGAGGAGAGTTGAGTTGACAAAGACCGTTTCACAGAAGATCGTTGGAATGAATGGCGATGAAGCTGTTGCCTTTGCGGCAAAACAGGCGCAAGTCGATGTCGTTGCGGCCTATCCGATTACTCCCCAGACGATCATAGTCGAACGATTCAGCGACTATGTGGCAAACGGGGAAGTCGACACGCAGTTTGTCTGTGTCGAATCCGAGCACTCCGCACTCTCAGCGTGCGTGGGATCCAGTCTGGCTGGGTCTCGAGTTTTCACCGCGACTTCAAGCCAGGGCTTGGCACTGATGCACGAGGTGCTCTACCTTGCCTCAGGCCTGCGCACTCCCATTGTGATGGCAGTGGCTAACAGGGCCCTTTCGGCGCCGATTAACATTCACAATGACCACTCAGACATGATGGGTTCCAGGGACTGCGGCTGGATCCAGATATACGCGGAAAACGCACAAGAGTCATACGACTGGACCCTTCAGGCCTTCAGGATCGCAGAGGACCACAAAGTCTCACTTCCGGTGACTGTAAACCTAGATGGCTTCACCATCTCTCACGCAATGGAAGGTGTGTCCATTCTTGAAGAAGATGAAGTCAGCAGGTTTGTGGGAAAGAGAACCCCAATGTACAAGTTGGATACCGCCAATCCCATGACTTTCGGGGCGCTGACGCTTCCTGACTACTACTCAGAGTTCAAGCGCCAACAAGTCGAGGCGATGGAGAGTGCTCCCCCAGTCATAACCTCAGTCGCGAACGAATTCAACAGAATTTCGGGCAGACAATACTCCAACCTTTCTGGCTTCAATATGAGCGACGCCGATGTTGCAGTGGTATGTATGGGCAGCGTCGCTGGGACAGCTCGGACTGTTGCAGCAAAGATGAGAAAGGAAGGCAAGCGCGTAGGAGTTCTGAAAGTCTGGCAGTACAGGCCATGGCCGACACAAGAAGTCGCAAGAGCATTATCGAAGGTCAAGTGTATCGGCGTCATTGATCGAGCTGTGTCGTTTGGGGCACCATACGGTGCGCTGTGCAGCGACATCGCCTCAACCCAAGTGCTCACGGGAATCCAGACCAAAATCTTCAACGTCATATGCGGCCTAGGTGGAAGAGACGTGAAACCAGCTGACATCGAAGGCATATTCGAAAAAGCGCTACGGCATGCCGGAGGGACACCAGTTGATGATCCGTTTGCATTCGTGGGGGTGCGGCCATAATGGTCACGTTGAAGGAGCTTTCAACTCAGGAGCTGTTCGGACCCGGCCACAGGATGTGTACGGGATGCGGTCCTGCAGCAATGGCACGTATCACTATGAAGGCGCTCCAGAAACCAGCCATCGTAGTGAACGCCACCGGCTGCCTCGAGGTCGCGAGCACGATCTACCCTGACACCGCTTGGAAGGTGCCTTGGGTCCACACACTTTTCGAGAATACTGCCGCGGTGGCGTCAGGAATCGAAGCATCCTTGCGAAGGGAGGGAAAGACCGACGCTGTGGACATAGTTGCATTTGGTGGAGACGGAGGCACTTTCGACATCGGGATCCAAGCTCTCTCGGGCGCCTTGGAGAGAAAACACGACTTCACCTACATCTGCTACGACAACGAAGCCTACATGAATACGGGAATACAACGATCTGGCGCGACACCATACGGAGCTGCCACAACAACTACCCCTGCAGGTTCGAAGATCGGCGGCAAGACAGATGCGAAGAAGGATCTAATTGGAGTCTGTGTTGCCCATAGCGTCGAGTTTGCGGCGACGGCCTCTGTCGCATTCTGGAACGATTACATAACCAAGGTTCGGCGAGCGGCAGCCGTCAAAGGCCCGGCAGTAATACATGTGCTGGCACCATGCCCGCTTGGATGGCGATTTGACACCAGCCAGACGATCAAGCTTGCCAAGCTCGCTGTCCAGACCAGATACTTCCCTCTATACGAGGTTGAAAAGGGCAACTACAAGCTCAGCATGAAGGTACCGAACCCAACCCCGCTTGAAGAATTCCTCAAGCCACAGGGACGATTCAGGCACCTGTTCGCACCCGAATTCGCCAAGAACCTTGAAGAACTGAAGAGGCAGGTGGAGAGCAACTGGAACAGGGTTGCTCGGCTGTGCGGCGAAATAACCGCCTCGGCCTCTCCATCCCCCAGCCAGCCCGCTAACTAGCCAGAACAATTGAAACGATTATATGGAATTCATCCGTGATAGGGCGCTGAAGCTGAAGCCGATGCGCGCAAAGCAAATCGTTGCTGTCATCGTTCTGCTAGTAGTGGCGTTACTCATAGTCGTTCCACCACTTCTGAATGGCGGCGTGAAAGTGACCATGTCTTCGACAACCTCAGTCCATGCAGACCACCTTTACCTGACTATCGGGGAAATCAGTGGACATAGAACAGACCTTAGCGGCACGTCGGCCTGGCAATCCATATCCAACAAGTCGACCGTTGTTGATCTCACAATGGCAAACATCAGCGAGACGGTCGCTTTGGGCAATTTGCCTTTGGGGCAGTACGAGACAATAAGGGTGAGAGTGACAAACGCGACAGTGATAATCAACGGCACCTCGCAGAAAGTCCAGCTCGATTCGCGGCTGTTTACAATCCCGGTTTCGTTCCTTGCACAATTCGGTGCGAGCACAGTCATCACGCTCAAGGTCTCCCCGGAGATTCAGAAAACCACTGACGGGGTGACTTTGAAGTTGTCGTTCACTGGTGTCTCTGCGAATCCATCTCCATGACGCTCAATGTCCCGAAACCTAGAAGACCCTGATGGAGCAATTCATTCCCAAGGTGGTAAGTGAACGTTGGGCATACTGGGGAAAGACAAGCTCATCGAGCTGGTCAACTCCTTCAAGTGCGTTCACCCGTTTGATCTTAGTCTCCTAGATGGTGACGGATACGTTCTGACAGTCAAAGACGAGACGACTTTGAATTACTTGGAACATAAGAATCTGATTTCTCATGAAGTAGTCTTTACTCCCCCGAACTATGTGGCCCACCTAACCGCGAAAAGTCGGTATGGGAGACTGGGACTATCGTTCCTGAACGCTGCTAAAGTTCACAGCGGCTTCGTTGGACGATTGGCACTCGAGCTGGTGAATCTGAGCAACGATCGTACGCCCATAACCATCAAGCGGGGCGAGCCGCTCATGCACATCGAGTTTATCACCAGAGAAGGCGAGCCATCACCGTATCATGGTCCATACATGTTCCAGTACATGAGTGAAGACGAAGCGACCCTGTACAGACAAATGATAAGAAAGCACTTCTCGACTCTGTTCGATGAAGACGTACTTGATCGAATGGTCCGAGACCGCATAGGTTCCTAGGAGAATTACTTCCGCCTTCGAGGCAGTTGCTTTCGTCGTGACCTGTACGTCCAGCTGGTCCCTACAGCGATTACGAAAGCGATTATGACTATCACGAACATCAGGGACGGTTCAAGGCCGCTGGAGACGTCGATTCTTATAGTGTCTGCCTGTGCCTGAGCCAAGCCGTCAACGGAGAACGTGGCGTTGTACCTGTAGAAGGCATCGGCGACGAATGGCGTGCCCCCGATTGGAACGACCATCATCGCTAGATCAGCAGCAGGAGCAAGATCGTAGCTCCATGTCGTTGCGCCTTTCGTCACACTGTACGTGTTGTTCCAATTCTCGATCGTCGGGACGATTTTGCTGAAGTCAAGAAGCGTCATATTCCCAGCGCTTTGAACAGCGATTGGGCCTTCTGTGTCTTGGTGGCCGAGTTGATATGCAACTGACTGGATCGTTTCGTTCAGAGGTGGCTGCGCAAAGTCCACGTACTTTTCAAACACAGGTTCAACGTATGTTGCTCCTATCAGGTTGTAGCTTACATTTCCGACTCTAAGATCATCGGACACCTTGAAGTGAACCCACGAGCAGTTGACATTCAAGAGGTTGCCAGTTCGGGAGGCAACGCCATTCACGTCGAACCGAATTGAAGCGTTTACCCAGTCACTGCTAGATCGTAGCTCACCTGAAAGCGAGGAGATTGAAACGTTCGCAGCTATGGTTCTGAGATTCTTTTCTATCGCGGATGACAGATCTTGAGCTGCTGCACCTGTGAATTCTTGGCTAAGGCTTGGTATTGCAGTGGCATTCTCAAAGACCTGCAGGGACAGCTGAACAGAGACCTTCCCATCGTGAATCGCGTAGTTCACCGATGAGCCATAGGCAGTAGAGGCCGACCAGGAGGACAAGAGTACTGTGAGCAGGCAAATCGCGAGGACTGTCTGTCTTTGCATGGACGAATCTCCGTGGCTTTTGCGTGGTGTGGCGCACCCATTGATCATGTGAATATATAAGGTTCAGCCGTTTCGCGTTGAGGAGATCTTGTTGGTTCTCACCGTATCTTGGTGCCGGGTGGAGTGTCTTCGGTCAGAGTGAGCCAGATCGGTCTGCCATGGTCATCGGCTGCCAACAACATGCATTCAGACTTGACTCCGGCCACAGTTCTTGGTTCCACTGAAGGTCACTTGGCTTGTAGTATTCGGCGCCACCCATGATCGCGTAAACAGTTCGATCGCCCAAATCCACTTTGGCTTTCATGATCTTCTTCATCCCAGGTATGTTCTCCACGGCAACCAGTTTTGCCACGCGAATGTCGAGTCGCTCGAAGTCCTTGAATGTGACACTCAATCGCCTCATCCTCCGAGCAGTCTGATGATCTCCTTTGCCACTGTGACACTCTCCAATCGCTGGCACTCGAGTGTCTGAGCGCCAACGTGTGGGGTACAGACGGAACGATCGTCTTTCATTGCAGCAAGTTCCTTCTCCCAGTCCTCTTTCGGAGGTTCATCATGGAAGACGTCAAGTCCTACTCCACTGATTCTTCCATCCTTGAGAGATTCAAGCAAGGCTCTTCCGTCAACGATGTCTCCACGAGACGTATTGATCAGAATAGCGCCCTGTTTCATACGACGAATTCTCGAGCTGTCGATGAGGTGGTGAGTGGAAGGAAGATATGGAACATGAATTGTCACGATGTCGGCTCTTTCAACTAGAGAATCAAGATCGCCACAGATCTCGAATCCAAGCTCATTGGCCCTGCTTGTCAAATCAACCACATCATATCCAATGACTTTCATTCCGAATCCTTGTCTTGCAATCCGTGCCACCTCAGCTCCGATGCGGCCGGCGGCACCGACGACTCCGAGCGTTCTCTCATGAAGTTCGCGTCCCATCAACTGGCTCTTCGTCCATTGCGCCTGCTTCATTGCTTGGTCCGCAATGGGAATCTGTCGGAGCAGTGAAATCATCAAGCCTATCGCGAGTTCAGCCACACTCGTGACAGGGGCGCCAGGCGTAGAAACGACAGGGATTGCACGCTTCTTCGCTGCTTCGAGGTCAATATTGTCGAGTCCAACCCCCGATCGAGCGATGGCTTTCAATGAAGTCGCAGCGGTTATGACATCTGCCGTAATCTTGGTTCTTCCTCTGACCACGAGCACATTGACGTTCTTGGCATCGGCCAGAAGCTCCTCCTTGGTTATCCTCGGTTTCTCAACAACATCGTAACCCGCTTCCCGCAGGAGCCTCACGCCATCTTGGTGAATAGGATCACAGATCAAGACTCTGAGCTGCATAGATCTGACCTTGTCAAGCATGATCTGCTTGCTGTAATATCATTTTCCGCACGCAGGATTAGCCGGACTGGTGGCTTCTCACGAAGCGGTCTCAGCCCAAAAAAGCCCTTGTCTCAGAGCGCATCGATCCCGGAATAAGTCACTGTCATGATTCCAAGCCATGGGATATTCTGAATGCTTAAGTTAACGCACGTGAGTCCGTGTCTGTTCAGGATTGGTTCCAAGATGAGTCAGGGTAAGGTATCTCCACCTCTCGTTCTCGTGAACTTCAAATGCTATCTTGAAGCGACGGGAGACAGGGCAGTTCAGCTAGCAAAGCACGCTGAGCAGGTGAGCAAGAAGTTCGGTGTAACGGTGGCAGTGGCTCCTCAGGCGGCGGATCTCAGGCTTGTCTCGCAACAGACCAAGATCCCCATATTCGCTCAACACATCGACCCGATAAGGCCAGGATCAGGTACCGGTCATGTACTCGCTGAATCAGTCCTTGAGGCAGGTGCCTCTGGGATCCTCATTAACCACTCCGAACGAAGACTCGAAGCTGGAATAATCGAAGATACCATTGCAAGAGCGAGGGCCCTCAAGCTCACCACGGTGGTTTGCGCGAACACGTCTGCAATTGCTGCCGCGGTTGCATCGTTAGGTCCCGACATGATAGCGGTGGAACCGCCAGAACTCATTGGGAGCGGAATAGCTGTCTCTAAGGCCAAGCCAGAGATAATCACCGAAACCGTCTCAAGAATCAGGAGAATCAACAATGATGTTGTCATACTCTGCGGTGCAGGCATCACGTCCGGAGAGGATGTCAGAGAAGCGCTCCGTCTCGGCACTCAGGGCGTTCTTGTGGCAAGCGGAGTCGTCAAGGCAAAGAATCAAGCAGCAGCCATCGAAGACTTGGCTGGAGCCTGCCGACGAGTCGAGTGAGCAATACTAATGGAAATTGCCGAAATGGGTTGTTTACTTGTTTAGGGCTGTTATCAGAATGTGTGATCCCTCTGGTGTGGCGTAAGTGCAATTTCAGCAACTCCTAGAAGAGAAACGAAAGGTCGTCAACGAGTGCATAGACGAGATCCTCTCATCTGGATTCGAGCAGAACGAGGCAAGCGAGCTCGTCAGATACACGTTCAAGACAGGGGGCAAACGCCTCAGACCCACAATGGTTCTGCTTGCCACAGAGGCCGTGGGAGGACAGGAAAAAGTCGCTGTGAATGCAGCAGTTGCGGTGGAGTTCGTGCATGCAGCCTCGTTGATTTTCGACGACCTTATTGACAAGGACAGGGTCCGAAGAAGCGCCCCTACACTGAACGTTGCCTTCAATAACGATAGAGCGATCAGCGCGGCACTTTTTCTGGCGTCAAAGGGCATTCAAGTTCTATCGGATTACAAGGACCCTAAGGTCATGAAGATGATAGGGTGGGCTCTCGTCGACCTCAGCCAAGGTGAGATACTCGACGTCATCTCCGAGATCGCAATAGATGTCAAGCACTATCTCAACATCGCAGACCTGAAGACAGGAGCACTTTTCGGCGCGTCTGCCGGGATAGGTGCTCTCATTGGCGACGGATCTCCTGAGGAAGTCAGCGCCCTGTACAACTACGGAAGGGCGGTCGGTGTCGCCTTCCAAATCCGAGACGACATAATGGACCTAACCGGCAATGGCAACTCCTCCAAGCAAGAACGGGCCAATCTAGTGCTAGCTCACTACCTAGGGGACACAGCACGACAGGAGGATCGCGTGGCTGAAATGATGAACCCCAACGGGAACAAAGGTGATCCAACTGAAGCATTACGTCGAAAGGCGGTGGACTTCGCAAGGCGCGCATCAGCAGAACATGTTCAGAAAGCGAAATCTGAGATCGCCATTCTAAAGGGCGGCGACGGAAAGGCCGCGCTGGAAGAACTTGCTACTTTCGCTTTAGAGCGACAGACCTAATCAGTCATCAGTCTTCGGAAAAGTTCTCGCTTCCGCAGACCTTGCATTTCCACTTGTAGACGATCTTTCCATTCCTGAGTAGCAATTCGACGTCCGTGGCGTACTGCTGCTTGCACTTCGGGCACCACATGTGCGTCATTCCGGGCGATTTCCACGTCATTGGGGTCTCATCCAGTCTGATCATGATCGACTATTGGCTCAGTGAATCGTGTCTGAGTCGACATTTCGTTCAATTGATTTGAGCAGTACGCTTTATATCGGTACCGGTGAGTGACCTCGTCGTCTGCCGACGACTTTGCTGAGGAAGAGTCGCATGGGGCTTGATGTTTGGAGTCTCTTTGCAATATTCGAGGTTGTCGTCTTCCTTGTCGCGTTTCCGCTCTTGGTTTTCGGTTGGCTGATGGGTGCTAGGGGAAAGAATCCGATTAGGGACGCGCCTTTCGAATCCGGCCAGACTCACTTGGGCGAAGCAAGGCAACGCTACATGATGCAATACTACCCGTACCTGATCATGTTCATTGTCTTCGATGTCGTCGCGATGTTTCTCTTCACTTGGGGGCTGGCGTTCTCGGGTATGTCGTCGAGCCAGAACTACTTGTTTCTCATCTTCATCGCGATTCTCGTTGCCCCGTTGGGTTACGCCTCATATCTTGCAGGCAAGCGGGAGTTGTGGTAACCTTATTGCAGGCAGCGCCGGCACCTCAAGAGATCATTAGTCTCATCCTGAGGATCATTACCTCACGGACTTTTCTCGAGATAGTCTTCTTCCCCGGTTTCCTGAATGTGATGATAAGCGCTGCTTTTCTCACTTGGCTGGAAAGGAAAGTGATTGCGCGCGTCCAGTTGAGGATAGGGCCCTTGTACGCGGGCTTTTCGGGGATTTTTCAACCCATAGCGGACGGCGTCAAACTGATCTTCAAAGAGACGATATTTCCTGAACTTGCCGACACGAAGCTGCTTATGCTCTGCGCGCTCGGTCTGATGATGCTCGCTTTTGCACCTGCAGTTGCCATTCCCTTTGGTGAGGGTTTGGTGATCGCTAACATGGACGTAGGTTTGGTCTACGTCTTCGCTGTCATGTCATTGTTTCCGAGTGTGATCCTTCTGATTGGTTGGGGGAGCAACAGTAAGTACTCGCTCCTAGGCGGGTTACGATCGCTGTTCCAACAGGTCGCTTACGAGATTCCAATGTGGTTTTCAGTACTCGGCATAGTCATGCTTACTGGTACACTGAACCTTACCAAGATCGTTGAGGCCCAACAAAGGCTATGGTTCGTTGTGCCACAAGTACTAGGCTTTGCAGTTTTTTTCACGGCTGCACTGGCCGAGCTTGAGAGAACCCCATTCGATTTGCCCGAGGCTGAAACTGAGCTTGTAATGGGATGGATGACTGAACTCAGTGGTGTCCCTTTCATGATGGGATTCCTTGCGATGTACACTAAGCTGTATGTGATGTCGGCATTGATGACCGCCCTCTTTCTTGGAGGATGGTCCGGCCCCGGTCTTCTGCCTCAACCCGTATGGTTTCTTCTGAAGACATTTCTTGTCGCAAGCGTGATAGTTGTAATCCGTGGGACTTTTCCTAGAGTCAGAGTTGACATCCTGCTAAGGACGGGTTGGACCAGATTGTTGCTGCTAGCGCTCGCTAACGTCTTCGTTACCGTGGCATTGATCTCGCTTGGGCTTGACTGGGTTTGGAGGATCTAAGATGCCTGACATTGCTTTCCTAGCCTTAAGCGGTCTGGTGATCATATCCGCCATCTTTGCGCTAGAAGCTAGGGAGTTGATTTACGGCGCGGTCGGGCTTGCTTTCTCGCTAATCGGCGTGGCAGGCCTGTTCATTCTCTTAGGCGCTGAGTACGTCGCAATGTTTCAGGTGTCCGTATACGTAGGTGCGGTCGTGGTCTTGATCCTCTTCACCATCATGCTTGTTCGTAGAGAGTCCGGTAGGATATTGGATGAGGAAGAACCAGGTCGCCTAGGTCGTGCAGGTATCCTTGTCGCTGGCTTGGTCGCTCTCGCAGTGGCAGGGGCCGTTCTCTTACTTGTCCCAGTCTCCTTGGGGGCGCCAGAGTTCCCCCATGTTTCGTTACAAGAACTCGGCCGCCTGTTGGCATCGTCCTACGCGATTGCGCTTGTGATTCTTGGGCTTCTGGTCGGGGCCACAATCGTTGGTGGTCTAACCTTGGTTAAAGTGGAGCGGGAGGAAAAATCCACTGGAGCCACTCAGTAGCTACATCATCCTCTCGTCGGCGTTGCTCGGGATTGGCATCTATGGCCTAGTCTCCAAGAGGAACGCCATCCGTTTACTTTTCTCTGTAGAGCTAATTGTGAACGCGGCAAACATCAACTTCGTTGCATTCGCAAGATACGCGAACCCGCCGATGTTGAACGGATGGAACATCGTTTTCTTCTCTATCGCCGCGGCAGCCATGGAGGCCACAGTGGGGTTGGCCTTGATACTTGTGGCGTTCAGGCTCAATGGCACTATTGACGTGCGGAAACTCAACCGCCTGAGAGGATAGTTTTTGTTTCCATTGCTTATCGCAAGTGTCTGTTTCCCGTTGGTGATCGTTCCTGTAGTGTGGTTTCTCTCGCGACGTTTCGGTGCACGCGTCGGATGGCTTGCAGCCGTTCCATTGGCGATCTCGACGCTCGCGGCGATACTTTCGGGTTGGCTTGGAACTGTGTTTGAGGCGTTTCAATGGGAACCGATCGGTTTCTTTGGCTTCAGAGCTGACGGGCTGAGTATACCGATTCTCTTCACAGTCAGCCTACTATGTACAGTGATCGCAGTTTATTCAATGCCGTATATGACTCACAGGCTAGGCAAGGAATCAAGAGAGTACGGGCTCTATTTCGCGCTGTATCTGCTATACTCGACTGGAATGATCGGGGCGGTGCTTGCCACCAACCTGATCGAGTTCTACCTCTTCTTCGAGTTGATGTTGATTCCTTCGTATTTCCTGATCGCTCGATGGGGATACGGCGATCGAGACAGAATTTCGTTCATGTATTTCATGTGGACTCATGTCGGTGCACTTGCACTCTTGGCTGGAATACTGACTCTGTGGGCTGTCACCGGAACCTTCGATCTCTCAGCTTTGTCTTCTGCTGTTATTCCCACGCCGTACAGGTTCTGGATCACAATGATGATCCTCGCCGGGCTTCTTGTAAAAATGGCGGCCTTTGGAGTACACGTTTGGCTTCCACAAACGCATGCGGAGGCACCTACCCCAATCAGTGCTCTGCTATCGCCTGCAATGATCGGGATCGGAGGATATGCGATGGTGAGGATCCTCATGACGATCTCCCCCGAATTGATCGGCGCGGTGTCATTTCAGTTGAGCATTTGGGCGCTGATCACCATGGTATATGGTGCGCTGATGGCGCTCGTTCAGGACGACATCAAGCGCCTGTTGGCATATTCCAGCATCAGCCAGATGGGATACATTCTACTGGGGATAGCTTCAGTCCAAATCGACGGCGTTTCTGGCTCAATGCTTCACTACCTGAGCCACGGAATGGGCAAGGGCATCCTATTCATGGTTGCCGGAATAATCATAGCACAATGTCATGGAACTAGGAGCATATCTAAACTCGGGGGACTCGCGAGAAAGATGCCAGTGACCGCCTCCGCAGCACTAATCGGATTCCTAACGATTCTGGGCGTCCCGCCCACCAGCGGTTTCATTTCGGAATTCCTAATCTTCTTCGGACTCATCAACTCAGCAATGAATCCCGTTACTCTGTTGAAGGTAGTTGTGGCGATAGGCGCCGTCGTCTCTACAGCGCTCACAGCCGGATACACGTTATGGACAATGAAGCGAGTCTTCTTCGGACCCGTACCTGCGGAAATGGCGGAAGTGCATGAAGCGCCCTTGACGATGACAGTCCCACTCATCATCCTCGCCGCCACTGCGATCTTGGTGGGCATCTTCCCGGACTCGGTGATCGGCGGCTTGCTCGCTCAGATTTCAAACATGATCAGATGAGAGCTGAATGATGAACACAATAGTGCCTTGGCTGGTCTGGGTTCTCCCGATGGTAGGCTCACTACTGGTCGTGCCAATCTCTCGGATCAACCGCAAAGCAGGAGACGGGATCGCCGCCGCGTTTCCTTTACTCGCTGCAATACTGGCAACAACGATGATCCCAGACGTCCTCGGGGGTGAGACACACGATCTGCAAGTCCAGTGGATTCCATCTCTCGGAGTGAAGGCCGGAGTCCTCGTCGACCCATTGAGCGTGTTGATGTCGAATGTTGTCGCATGGGTTAGTTTCCTCATCGTTGTGTACAGTATCGGCTACATGCGTAGCGAAACCACGCTCACAAGGTACTGGTTCTTCACCAACTACTTCATCGGAAACATGTTGCTGCTGATTTTGTCGGACAATCTGTTGCAACTGATGTTCGGGTGGGAAGGAGTCGGCCTATGCTCTTACGCTCTGATAGGATACTGGTACACGGACGAGCCTGACAAGTGGGTAGGATCTGAAGGGCACAAGACCTGGGGGGTACCGATGGCTTATCCCCCGAGCCACGCGGGACTGAAGGCATTCGTGATGACGAGAATAGGTGACATCGGCCTACTCATCGCGATATTCATCATCTATGCAACCGCAGGAACAATGAACTTGGTCGAGCTCTCCAGCAACATCAGCTGGGCGGGCGATCTCGCGAGGACAGGCTTCCTATTGCCGACGGCGCTACTAATGTTGTGGGGTCCAATTGGCAAATCGGCTCAGATGCCCTTGCATGAATGGTTGCCAGATGCGATGGCCGGTCCGACAGCCGTCTCCGCGCTGATCCATGCTGCCACAATGGTGAAAGCTGGTGTATATCTGGTCGCACGGATGGGGCCGATCTTCTATAACGCTATTATCACATACGGTCAGCCTTTCACATTCTTCGAGGTCGTCGGGTGGATCGGAGCGATCACAGCTCTGGCCGCGGCGGCGCAGGCGATAGTTGCAAAGGAACTAAAGAAGACACTCGCCTACTCGACAGCATCTCAGATAGGATACATGATGCTCGCGATAGGCGCCGGCGGAATGGGTCTACAATTCGCTACCGGATACGCCGCAGGCCTATTCCACTTGATGAACCACGCCATCTTCAAGGCCGCAGCTTTCATGGCAGCGGGTGCCGTCATCCATTCGTGCGAAACCCGATTCATGAACGAGATGGGCGGCATCAGATCGAACATGAAATTCACATTTGCAGCAATGCTAGTTTCCGTTCTGGCTTTGTCAGGAGTTCCCCCATTCAGTGGTTTCTGGAGCAAGGACGCCATCTTGACGACTACTTGGGAGGCGGGACAGTTCTGGCTCTTCTTGATCGCAGCAGTGACGGCTATGCTGACATTCATCTACAGCCTGAAGATCGTAGGATCCGTGTTCCTTGGGCCCAAAAGCGCGCACATCAAAGAACTGGAACAGGAAGGCTCAATCATTCATGAGGCTAGCCCGCTTGTCTACATTCCATACGTCTTGCTAGCCGCCGCGACCATTGTAATCGGAGTCGCTGGACCCATGGTAGAGCAGGCGCTTTCCGAATTCCTCAGCAGAGGTCTAGGCCCCACCGGCGCGACATCCGGCAAAACTGTAGCTGCCAGTCTCCAGCTCATCTCGCCTGAAGTCGCAGTTGCGTTCACGACAATAGTCGTCCTCCTTTCCGGCGGAGCGATCGGATATGTCCTCTACATTTCGCGAAGGATCGACATATCGAAGCTCCTTCAGAATCCCCTGCTGAGATCCGTGTACGGGTTCTTATGGAACAGGCTCTACGTGAATCCCGCTTACTACATCGGTTTTGTGAAGGGCACGTTAGCGCTGAGCGGGTCGCTAAGTCACTGGGTCGAAATCGGATTCTTCGATCGCATTAACGGGGCGGTCTCTCAACTGTCTGTCGGTCTCTCGAAGAGCGGTGACAGGTTTGACCTTGGAATTGTTGACGGCGCCGTCAATGGAGTAGCCGCCACCGGCAAACGCTTGTCCAGCATTGTCGCAAAACTCCAGACTGGAATTGCTCAGCAATACCTGCTGGTCTTTGCCTTCGGGGTCTTCTTGATCGTGCTCGCATTGACATTCCTAGGGAAGTGATCACTCATGCTTGGCATGCTTTCCGTGATGGTGTTGCTTCCGATCGTTGGAGCTCTCTTCGTCTTCCTGATTTCGCGTCTCAGTGAGAAAGCAGCCAAAATACTTGGTCTTCTGATATCGATAACCACGCTTTTTCTCGCTTTGTGGATATTTGCCGGGTATATGCCCGAGCGTGCGGGTTTTCAGATGATCGAAACTTACTCGTGGGCAGAATCCCTAGGCCTAACGTTCACGCTCGGGATAGATGGCATAAGCTTGCCCCTGCTGATCATCTCAGCGCTTTTGACGACACTCTCAACAGCTGGATCGTGGCGTGAGATCCGGTTCTCGGTAGGTCCTTACTATGCACTCCTCCTGCTATTCCAGGGCTCGATAACAGGCGTTTTCACTTCACTCAACCTGATACTCTTCTACGTCTTCTGGGAACTTGTGCTCATCCCGATGTTCTTCTTCATCGGAGTGTGGGGAGGGCCCAGGAGGAAATACGCGGCTATGAAGTTCCTGATCTTCACTCACGTCGGGAGCACTGTCATGCTATTAGGATTCATTGCACTCTACGTTTACTCTCAACCTCACACCTTCGATTTCATGACATTGTCGAACCTGAGGTTGCCGCTGCTTCTTCAGCTACCGATGGCTGTTGCGGTGTTTTTTGGATTTGCTGTGAAACTTCCAGTGGTCCCATTCCACACGTGGCTTCCGGACGCTCACGTTGAAGCACCGGCTCCAATCAGCGTATTGCTCGCAGGTCTGCTCCTGAAGATGGGCGGTTACGGTTTCATTCGCGTCATGCTAGGGCTGTTTCCCGATGCTTCTCACTTCCTCGAGCCTGTCCTGATTGGGTTGGCTGTGCTGACCATGTTCTATGGCGCAATTGTGGCCATGATCCAGCAGGATCTGAAGCGTATGATCGCGTTGACGAGCATCAGCCACATGGGCTACGTCCTCTTGGGCGCCTTCTCCTTCACAGCAATTGGGCTTTCCGGAGCCGTCTTTCAGATGTTCAACCATGCCTGTGCTGTTGGAATGCTCTTTCTCATGTCTGGCGTGATACACCACCAGATGGGAACTAGGACTATCAAAGAGCTTTCAGGCTTAGGGCGAGCAATGCCCATCACCGCATTTCTGCTAGTACTAGGGTCTCTGGGCGCTATGGGATTCCCTAGCCTTGCGAGCTTCATCAGCGAATACATGGTAATACTTTCCGCTATCAAGGTGAACTTGCTGCTGGCATTCGTAGTGCTTGTACCTGCAATTACTGCAGGCTACTTCATGTGGATGCTCCGAAGAGTCCTCATCGGTCCGGTTGAGTCTACCTCCGTGAAGCGTGAAGCACCTGTATTCGAGCTGGTGGCTCTAGCAATCTTTCTTGTCCCACTTCTATTATTCGGCATTTATCCAGCCCCGGTCCTCCAGGTAATCGATTCAACAGTTCGGAGCCTAGCCAACTTGCGGCTCGTGTGACAGGACGCCCGTCTAGGCGAATTGTGAGGTCCTCTTTCTCCAAAACCTGCCGCGTTCAGACGCCAACCCTGCGTGTCTTCTTTCCCACGACATGTGATCCGCGTAATGCGCCTCGCAAAAGTGTTTTCCGCAGTAAGTGCACTTGACTAGCTTCTTGGAGTCGTCACCGCACTTGTCGCATTCTGGCATAAGCGGATTGACCTTGAACTATGAAACCGCTCGCCAACAATAAAAGCCATCTTTAACGGGGGAACTCGCGATTGTTGTCTTTGTGGCGAGACAGGACCGCGACACGAGTTGGTCCTGCCTTGTGGCATTCCTGCAGACGCGAAAAAGTGAATTCTTAAGAGGACAGACACGTCCGTGAGATAGTTCCCGCTAGGGTGCCTTCAGCATGCTGCTCCCCGCGAAAATGAAACGCGTCGAGATCATAGTTCACAAGGACTACTTTGATCCTGTGATGAGGTACCTTCGCGACGCCAGGCTCGTCGAGTTGCTTGATGTAAAGAACATGTTGAAGGGATACAAGGGAGCGGTTTCTTCCTGCGGGACATCCGAAAGGCTCTATGGACTCGTTGCGATTAGTTCGAAGATTGCGGCGCTCACAGCCCTCATGTCAAGTGGGGGCGAGATCGAACCTGCTCAGGTCGGTGCTTCGCTTACTGACGAGCAGATTCGTGAAATCGAAAATCGAATCTCGGCTCTGGAGCAAGAGACGAGTGCCCTCTCATCGGAGATGCAAGTCTGTGATAAGGTGACCCTGTTTGCCGATACCGACCTAGGCGCAAGCGTTCGTGAGATGCTAGGAATCACGGATGTAAACTCTCCGGAGGGCAGACATAGACTTGAAGAGATAATGTCCAGAATCTTTGACGGCCTTCGCCCACCGGAGCTTGAGCAAGTCAAAAGGCTTGGGGATTCCATAGAGAGGAAGGATGTTGCTGAGTCGATCACGCGAGTGATATCCGATCAAGTGGCCGATGCACTCGTAGCTCGAAAGGGAGAAGGCGCGGTCATCAAGGTTCTCAGCCAAGCCCTGGACCTGAAGATCGCGGAAGGTTCCACATCGAAGAATCTTCGCTTTCTCCCCGATAGCTGGATCGAAAAGACAAGAGAACGGGAACGAAAACTCAAAGCAAAGACAGAGGACCTGATGTCTCGGAACGCTGAATGGCTAAGGGTCAACGGAGAGTTGGTTGATGCGGAAAGAATCGTCGAAGAGGCCAAGGGACTTTGCGGAAAGACCGAGTCAACCTACGTGCTTGAAGGCTGGTTACCGGCAAACCGTATGAAAGAGCTTCAGATTGCCCTGAATGACGTGTCCAAGGGCCACTGTATAGTGCAGGACTGGTCTGGCAAGGGAAGCCCGACGATGCTTCGAAACCCCCAGTGGACAGGAGTCTTCGAGCGGCTGACCGTTGGTTTTGGGACTCCTGCCAGCGGCGAGCTCGACCCTACCATCCTCTGGCTTGTGACGTACCCACTATTCTTCGGATTGATGTTCGGAGACGTAGGCCACGGTTTAATCTTCGTCCTGCTATCAATCGGACTATTCTTTGCGAAGAGGAAAGGGACACACTTCCAGGAACAGAGCATTGCCGGACTTGGCGGCCTATTCAACATGATACTCGATGGGTCCGGATTGCTCATACTCGGTGGTGTTGCGGCAACTGTATGCGGTTTTCTCTACGGTACCGTGATGGGAAGTGAAGAATGGTTCCGTCAGCTGACAGGCCTCGGCGGCGCACTATGGTTTGATCCTTTCACACATCCAATAACGCTTGTCAAAGTTTCGATCACTATTGGGGTTATTCACGTAACATCCGGGCTGGTCCTAGATATCGTGAACAAAGTCAAGAACAGGAGATACGAAGAGTTGGTGGGGGGGCCGGTTCTCTGGCTCTGGTTCTACTTGACGTTTGGCTACTTAATCCTCGCACATGGGTTCCGTCTCATGACATATGCCTTTTCCAATCTTCCCACGGTGCTCCTGTTGCTGGGCTTGCCCTCGGGGTTGATGCTGGCTGCGAAGGTAAGGTATGCAGGGCCGTTCGAGGGGGTCGGCGAGTGGATGGAGTCCATGCTGGCCTCCATCTCTCACACGATCTCCTACATCCGAATAATGGCCATGAAGATGATACATGATGTCTTCAGTCGTCTCTTCTTAGGCATCCTTCTCGGCACATCGATCTTCATTGGTGCACCTATCTTTGTGGCACTGACGCTGCTGATGATAATCATTCTTGAGGGAGCCTTTGTCTTCCTCCAAGACCTCAGGCTTCACTGGGTCGAATGGTTTCTCAAGTTCTACGCTGGCTCAGGTACAGCCTTCAAGCCCTTTGGCTTGGAGCGCAAGCACACTAAGGTATCATTGCCAGCATTGCGTCCTATTCCTCAGACTATAGCAGGCTGAAAATGATGAAGAACATCGCGAGTCCGTAGATTGCGATGGCTTCAATGAGCACGATGTAGAGAAGAGTCCTCCCCAAGATTTCGGGCTTCTCAGCGATGGCTCCTATCGCCGCAGCACTTGCGGTGCCAAGGCCGATGCCAGCTCCAAACGCCGCCAAGCCCGCTGCGATGCCTGCTCCGATAAGGTAGAGGCCCTTTTCAGGAACACTCTGCGCCTGTTGCGGCGAAATCCGCTGAGAATACGCGACCGCCGCCATGAGTGATATCGCAGCGACTCCGATCATCATCGCGAGAACGGCAAATAACATTCGATGCGACTTGGCGGACACTGAAATCACAGGTTGGCGGGTTACATCGAAAGTCCATTATAACGCTTTCTGGAGTACAAGGAATTGCTGGATTCTTTCTATCGGAAAGCCGTCACGCTTGGCAAACACAATTGAAGACACATCCGACAGCTCATAGCCCGTGAGATATGCGAACGCGAGCGGCAAGCCCGCACGAAATGGGAAACCCCCGAACACGGCGAGGCAGCTGTTTGCGTGGCGTCTTCGAAGCGACACTTCCAGGCGATGAAGTGAGTCGCCCTCCTTGACAGTATCAAGGAATCTCTCAATTGAACTGCCATACGCTGTTTTTGCGAAGGCCCTCAAGGCATTTGTCACAGACCCCGCACTTACAGCATCGGACAGCGTCCCTCCCAGATGGTAGTCTACAGGCACTAGAACCTGCTGAAGTTCCTCACCTGAAACCCCGAGAACCTTCGATCGCGCTACAAGGAGCATGTTTGTCAAGTCGATCTGTTCGCCAACGAGACCTCGCACAGATTCCTTATCCATCCGTTCGGGCATGTCTGCCGCCGCCCACGTTCTCAAGAAGGCGTACCTGTCCACGATTGCCTCGACGAGGGCCAGAGGCCTCTTTTCAGCCAAGGCAGATGAGATCTCACCTTGAAGGGAAGGGGCGCCCGCAGCCTGAACAAGTCGTTCTACGTTTCGAGTCTCCGCAGCACTGCGCAGAGAATCATCAACATACTCGCCAGGCAAGGCATCAGACTGCAGTTCTTTGCTTTCCTTTGCAGCCATCAGTCTTAGTCCGGCTTTCAGGTATTCTAGACGACGTTGGCCTTCAAAGGCTGTCAGAAGTCGCGCGCAATCGTCAGGTGACAGATTCGCTAGCTTATGCACAAGTGCGATCATCTTGCCATCGGACAACTTCTGCCAAGAAGTCGGATCAGCCATCTCTGTTGCGGTGGCTGTACTTTGGAAATAGTCGTTCTCTTGCAGGATTGACAGGCATTCTGACGAAGTCGAACATCTGAGTAATCGGTCGTAGTCATTCTCTCCAAGCATCCTGGACTTCATGGCGCGGACAGATGCTGAGACTTGAGCGTATTTTGAGGCTCGTCTTGCCGACACGGATGCCTGCCCAGCTTCAAACCAATAGATAACTGACTAGGAAGGAAACAGTATCCTTGAAATCTCGGCCAGCAATTGGGGTCTCATCAATTCGAGTCTCGCCTCCAAGGTACAGTAAGCTCTAACTTTGTTGTCCTGCGATGTCACAACGGCTCCGCCAGTCGTCTCGATAGGCTCATCGCTAAGCACAGCCGTCTTGGTTGTCTGCATGATTGAAAGCGCGTCTTCGAGCAGCTTCGTGCCTTTGTATCGGCGAATATCTTTCTCGGATAGAGCGACTCTTACTCTCTCGACCGGGACTGCATCTATTCCTTGAGCAATGGACTTCAGCAGGAATGTGCGGTAGGATGAATCGTTACGACAGAATTCGAGAAGGCTTGCCTGCACATCTTTCATGACATCTTTGAGTATCTTGTTCTTCTCCTCTAGGTACGCAAGACGGGCCTTTTGTTTCTCCTGGCTTACCCGCCTGTTGACAACGGCGTCGCACTCGGTCTTGAGGTTTCGAGTGATCTGATCTGCTTCTCGGCTCGCCTCGGCTCTTGCCGTTGCCAATCTGTGCTCTATTTGAGCCAGGCCATTCTTTCTGATCTCCTCAGCCCTTGTCCTGCTTTCCCTGAGAATGTCCTCGACGAGTCTGTCCAAGCCGTCGCTCACGCAACATCTCTCCCTGTGTTACGAAAGAAGCAGTTCGATGGCTCTGTCAACTGCTTGTCTCCGCTTGGCGCTTGGGATCTGTGATATTGACTCCAATTGCTTCTTGGATTCCAAGGCTATCCGTTTTGCTTCCTCCGCACCAGTTTTTTCGGCTTGGGCGAGCGCATCCTCTCTTCGCTTGGTTGCTTCTTGGAGAGTATCCTCTCTCATCGAGACGATCTTGTTCGAGACATCTCGCTTCATTTCGGAGATCTCTCTGTTCGTCTGGTCGAGCATCTGTCGGCTCTCCTTCTCTGCCTCAACTATCTTGTTCATGATCGCCGGCGAGGACATGTCGACCCCTTCTTCTCTTGTGGACCTTCTCGCATGAGTTCCATCGGAGGAACAAATAGCTTTTTGCGAGCTTAGGCGAGTTCGACTAAAGGTGATCGAACTAAGTTCTTTATAGGTCGTTGATTGAACAACGACATTCTGCGGGGTAGAGGTCTTGGACCTGTCTTTGGTACTGTTCCTCCTGCCTCTGCCTCTTTCTGGTTTACTTGCCCCGGCTGTTGGTCAACTGCTGCATCGGTCCGGAAGGAACCTCATGCCGTACTGGACATTGGCAGCGTTGCTGATCTCTCTAGGTTCCGCTTCAGGCATGCTTCTCCAAACTCAACGTCAACCTCTGTTCCTCTATGATGTGCTTGTGGTCGATCCTTTTTCGCTGTTCTTTGCCGTTGTTTTTCTCTTCATCTCGGTGCTTGTCAATGTCACGTCGATTTCATACATGAGGCAGGGCGATAACCAGCTCGCTTACTATGACCTGCTCCTCTTCTCAACGTTCGGGATGATGCTGGTCGCTCTATCTGTGGACTTGGTTGTGCTATTCATCTCTTGGGAGCTGATGAGTGTCCCGACGTACGTACTTACGGGTATCCGGAAGAAGGATCCCGCCTCCAACGAGGCTGCCGTCAAGTACTTCCTGACCAGCGCGTTGTCTTCTGGCTTAGTCATTTATGCCATATCGCTAGTCTTCGGGGTCACCAGAAGCACCAATATCATCACCGTAAGTGAGACCCTGCTCTCCCAGAACTTGCTGCTGAAGCCTCTGACCGTACTGGCAATCGCGCTTTTCGTCGCCGGCTTCGGGATGAAAGTCGCAGCCGTTCCGTTCCATATGTGGATACCAGACGCCTACGAGGGTGCTCCTACGACAATTGCGGCGTTGCTGGCGGCAGGGACAAAGAGCGGTGGATTCGCGGCATTGCTCAGGGTCTTTGCGGTCTCCCTGGTATTCTTCAGAGGTGATTGGTCAGCGATCTTCGCTGTCGTTGCCTTGCTAACTATGACGTTGGGCAATGTTGGGGCGCTGATGCAGAAGAGCTTCACTCGTCTTCTTGCTTACTCAAGCATAGCTCAGTCCGGCTATATCATGATCGGACTTGCAGCACCCACAGCATTCGGCATTGCAGGCGCCCTATTCCATATTCTGAACTACTCGATCATGAAATCAGCCGCTTTCTTCGCCGCAGCAGCTGTCCTGATGACGCTCTCGACCACGGATCTCGCAGGTTACTCCGGTCTAGGAAAGAGGATGCCCTACACGGCGTTTGCATTGAGCTTGTCTCTGCTCGCCCTTGCCGGTGTGCCCCCGCTCAATGGTTTCATGAGTAAACTGGTTCTATTCACCGCTGCTATTGACTCGCATCTCTATTGGTTGGCACTGGCTGGTGTGCTGAACAGTGCCTTCTCTCTTGCCTATTACGGATGGGTCATAAAGCGTATGTATCTCGACGACCCGCCGAATATGGCTGCCGTGAAGGAACCGCGTCTTTTCGTCGGCGTGCTCGCGCTGTCGAGTGCGATCATTATCCTAATTGGCGTCTATCCCGAACCGTTCTTCTCGCTAATGCTACGGATTGCCACCGGACTCTAGGCTTTCTCGAGCCTGCAGATTTCGCTGGGCGCCTCGAGGGTGCGGTTTATGGCTATCTCGCCGATGATCTTTGCGTACTTGGCGATCTCGGCAAGGTTCCAGACGATTGTCCGGAGGCTGACCGCGAGGCTGACTTCCTTCACTGAGGTAAGTATCTTCTCCGTCAACTTTCTCTGCTCCTTGATGGCAAGCTCGGAACCTGCAATGGCATCGTTGGCGAGTTTCACGTCCAGAGTCATGAGCGATTTCATCACCTTTTCAGACACCGACTGAACCATGACGCTGTACTTCGAAATTGCTTCCAGTATCTGTTCGCTGGCCCCAGCCGGATCCTTCATAGACAACACTTCTTTCGCGATGTTCTCGGCGGAATCAGCCATCTCCTCCAAGGTCTTCACCACTATTCTGTTTCCAGCAACATGAGTCGGTGACTCTATTCCAATCTTCGCGCCTACGCTCCTGTCGCGGATCGCAAGAAGGAGTTGCCTCACGACGAGCCAATAGATTCGGTCAGCTTCTGACTCCATGTGTGATACTTCGTTAGCTAGATCTGGCCGTCTCTCAACAAGCGCCTTCACTGCAGCCTCCTGCATTGACGAGATGACGATGTGAAGCCTACGAATCAGACCATAGACGGGGAACTTGGTCGGATCCACGAAACTCTGAACCGTCACTTGTTTCAAAGTCTGTTCTACTATCCCAAGACCTGTCAGGCGCTGTGTTGCTCGCCTGGTCTCTTCAAGGTGCTCAGGTTTCAATTCCCGTTTGGAGACCACCTGAATCGTATCGTGGCCCAGAATGTAGTTCCCAGTGATGAGTCGCGTTAGCAAGTCGGGTTTGTCGCAGAGATCTGCATCGATTATGCACTTCTTTGCCTCCTCGTGCTTCTGTTCTAAGCCGCTGAAAACCCTGAGGGATCCGTCATCCTCTCTCTTGATTGAAACCACGTCGCCTTGTCTGAGGTTGACTTCTTGTACCCAGCTACGGGGAAGGGAAACCGTGAGGGTCGAGTATCCTACACGTTGGACTTTTCTTGCCTCCAAACTTCAGCCCTCTTTATCGTATTTATTGAACATTCTGCCAGCCAGATTTATATATCATGCGCTTTCGAACTGATCAAATCCAATCCAGAAGAGCGCTTAAACACCCAATCCAACTACTGCCCCGGCGGATTCCCGTGCACCATGGTCTGAATGAGAATTGCAAGATTCACGATGTTTCGAAGTCATCATCGCAGGAGCCGGTCCCGCCGGGTTGCAGGCAGCTATTGCTGCGGCGGAGCGAGGAGCGTCTGTCCTAGTGTTCGACAAGAAGACCACAATCGGCGCGCCTGTGAGATGCGGCGAGTTCTTTCCCTGCAAGGAGGAGATGCTCGATCTCCTGCCGGGATCTCGGGATTTTGCTGAACTCTTCGAGATGCCGTCCGATGCTATCACGAACACGTGTGAATGGGTTCGGGTGTTTTCTCCCCGCGGGAAGTGCTGGGAGTTTCCGTTCAAGGCGGACGTGCTTGATCGAGTCGTCCTTGAGCAGCACATGGCAGAGGAGGCGCACAAGCTCGGTGCAGAGATCAAGCTTGGACGTACAGTTCGTGTCTTTGAAAACGGCAGTAAGGTCAGAGTCGGCGCAACCGAACAGGACTCGTATGAGGCTCAAGTAGTCATCGCTGCAGATGGTTTTCCATCTGTCGCAGCCACCTCAGGAGGGCTGTCTTGTGATCGTTATGCTCTTCCAGAGAACGTTGCGGTAAACTACCAATACGTCATGGATGGCTTGGATGTTGAATCGGACGTCACCGAGATGTACACGGGCACTTCCATTGCCCCAGGCGGCTACGGGTGGATAATCCCGAAGACCTCCACAACGGCGAATATCGGGATAGGTGTCCGAACAACGTTCAAACCCGGAAGAGGAAAAGACTGTCTTGACCACTTCGTAAACAGTTATCCTCTCACAGCCGACAAGTTGAATTCGGGTAAGATTCGAACCTTGATCGCAGATGTTCTGCCGGTTGATGGCGCAGTATCGAAGACCTATTCCGAAAGAATCCTCTTGGCGGGAGATGCGGCTGGAATGGTGATGCCGACAAACGGGGGAGGAATTCCGACCGCGATGGTATCAGGCCGGATCGCGGGAGAAGTCGCAGCCCTTCACGTGAAGAAAAACGAGCCCCTTTCTACCTATGAGGCTATGTGGAAGAAGGCCCTTGGACGCGAGCTCACTGCCTCATCACGGTTGAGAAGATTTGCTGACGTCTTCATGCCGTACGACGTGCTCTACGATTGCACTCTGAGGATACTTGGAACCACAGGAATCAAGAAGGTTATCACTTGTAAGATACCGGGACCAGTTGGCATTCTGATGAGACTACTTGGATACTGAGTTGTGTGAGGCACGTTCAAAGAAGCACTCTGTCAATGACCATGCTGAGGAACAGCAGGAAGAGATACGGACTGGACACCTTGAACGCCCGATAGGCGTTCCTTCGGGTTGGCCTGATGAACAGATAGAGATTCACGAGCAAGACGATC
>JBEKGZ010000018.1:0-18072 GCA_050012535.1 Bathyarchaeia archaeon
TTTTCTTCGTCTACGGGTTTCTCCCGCGCTCCGGAAGATCGTCATCCCACATGGTCAGCAAACCCGTTGCATGCCAAAGGCTTCTGGAGCCCTTAACGGGGTTGTCCTGTCGTCATCCCTGGCTAGACACCGCCGACATTCACCCGTCGACTACGGCCCCACTGGACGACGACGCTCTGGCCCCACCGCGCTAGACTCGCACGCGGCCACCGTATTTAATGTTTCACACGACACTTGCATGGTTGTGACAACTGAAGGATAATAAACCGCAGGCGACACAGATCATCGAGCTGACATGATTCGCATAGGCATCATCGGTAAGACTAACACGGGCAAAACGACGTTCTTCAATGCATCCACTCTGTTGTGAACAGAGGTTTCCACTTATCCGTTCACTACAAAGCGACCTAGCAGAGGGATTGCCTATGTTCAGACGATTTGCGTGTGCAGAGAGCTCGCGTTCAGGATCGGCCACGAAATTCCAAGTGCATCGATGGTTGGCGATTCATCCCTGTCGAGCTGATTGACCTCCCGGGACTGATCAAATGGTCGTGGAGAGGCAAGGGGTTGGGAACCCAGTTTCTCAGTGTCGCATCTCAAGCTGATGCACTTTTGCATGTTGTCGACGCCTCGGGGAGTGTAGACGGAAATGGAAAGCTCACGCGTCCAGGGTTGGGCAGTCCGGTTTCAGATGTTTACGATATCGAAGAAGAGCTGACCCGATGGTTCACAAGAATAGTGGAGAAGAGCATCTCGAAGGTGAGCCACCAAACCGGCGAAAAGGCCGTTGACAGAGCCGTATTCGAAGCGCTCGCCGGGCTGAAAGTGCGCCTCGATCAGATACAACGATCCCTTCGCGAGGCTGAGCTCGTTGACGTGGAGTTGAAGAGGTGGAAGGACGACGACATAGAGAGATTTGCTGTCAAGATCAGGGAGATCTCCAAACCCACCATGATCATAGCGAATAAGATGGACCTTGCATACTCGGAGGAGAACTATAGCCGGCTTAGCCAAGAGTTCGGCAGAGCACTAGTTATACCATGCTCGGCCGACGCCGAATTGGCGCTCCGGAGAGCGGAAGAAAAGGGCCACATCAGGTACGTCCCTGGCGAAGAAACCTTTCAAGTCCTCGCACCCACAAGACGACTCACTGCCGAGCAGTCCAAGGCCCTTGCATATGTTCAACAGAGAGTCTTCTCGAGATGGATACGGACGGGCGTACAGTTCGCACTGAATTCCTGCGTGTTCAAGCTCCTTAACATGAATTGTGTCTATCCAGTAGAGGATGAGGCGAAATTCAGCGACAAGAAAGGGAACGTTCTGCCCGATGTTATCCTCGTACCATACAACGCCAATTTATCAGATGTGGCTGGCCACGTCCACTCGGACCTTGCTCAAAGCATGATCCATGGAATTGATGCTAGGACAGGCGTCCGTCTGCCTGCAGATTACATTGTGAGGGATAGAGATGTGATCAAAGTCGTTGCAGCGGCTGAGCCTCGATCAAGGCGAAGGGACTAAGCAGAGAAAACTCTCAACAGATCCGCTTTCGTAATTATCCCTGCCACTTGCCCTCTCTTCATGACTAGTATCGCAGGATGGTATTGAAGAAGGGTTGAGATCAAGGACAAGGGTACCTTTTCGTCGATTTGGGGAAAAGCTTCAGTCATCACTTTAGACACTGGCACATTAGAAAGTTCCCGCGGGCTAATGCCTGAGACTATTCGATCCATGATCGCTTTTTCGGCAATGCTCCCAACGATATTACGTCCACTGAAGACCGGCAGCTGCGAGAATCCAGTCTCTTTCATGATAGTTGCGGCCTTTGACACTGGGTCATCCTCGTCTATTCCAACAACTTTGGGTTGCAGGAGGTCTCTTGCACGTGGCTCCTTCTCCCTCTGCATCTTCTCAAGCGTGTCGAAGATGGCTTTGGTCTTCAGGTAAGATGGCTCAGTTTTTCCGGCCTCAATTTTCGCAATCATCGACTGGCTGACGCCGGCGAGGTGTGCAAGATGTTTTTGGCTCAATCCAAGAATGCGTCTTCGTTTCGAGATCTCCTCGAGTCTTGGAAGCATTAGATGCGGCTCCGATATCGGTATTCCTTTCGGAATATCTTGATCAGAACTGTATTAATAGACGATGTAACTGTTGTGCCCGCGTGGTTTCGCGATGGGGGACATATCCGTTAATCTGTTCAATCAGACACCCGTGCAGGATCAACCCATTGAGATCTGCGAGAGAAAGGGCCTAGGTCACCCTGACTCGATCTGCGACTCCATGATGGACAGAATCTCGGTTGCTCTCTGCGAGGAATACCTGAAACGTTTCGGCAGAATCATGCATCACAACATCGACAAGGGACTTCTGGTCGCAGGGGAAGTTGAGACGAAACTCCGTGGAGGAAGAGTCGTCAAGCCAATGCTGATGGTTTTCGGGGACCGAGCCACATTTGTCGTAGGCGGAGACACAGTACCAGTGGAAGACATCGTAAAGAGAACTGCCAAGGAATGGTTCAAGCAGAACCTGCACATGGTTGACCCGGACAAGCATCTCGAGTATCAAATTGAACTGAAACGCGGGTCGGATGCGCTGACTGACATCTTCAACAGGAAAAGCAAGTATCTTGGCGCGAATGACACGTCTGCAGCAGTCGGGTTCGCCCCAATGACGACGACTGAACGCATCGTTCTCGAGACAGAGAAATTCCTGAACTCCGCAGATTTCAAGAAGCAGCATCCAGACACCGGCGAAGACATCAAGATCATGGGCATGAGGAAAAACAGGCACATCGATCTAACCATAGCAATTGCATTCGTGGATCGTTATGTGGACAGTGAGCAGAGGTACTTCAAGCGAAAGGAAGAGATCAAGCAGGAAGTACTCGATTTTGTTCATGCGAATGCACAGATCGATTCAATCGATGTCAACATTAACACGGCCGACGTTCCCGGAAGGGGACTTCCTGGGATGTACCTGACAGTGCTCGGAACTTCAGCCGACGGAGCAGACTGTGGACAGGTCGGAAGAGGCAACCGTGTAAATGGAATAATTCCACTCAATCGACCAACCTGCTCAGAGGCGGCGGCTGGCAAGAATCCAACGAGCCATGTCGGGAAGATCTATAATTTTCTAACCTATGAAATAGCCAAGCGCGTTCAGAGCGAGACAAACGGAGTGCGCGAAGTCTACGTGTGGCTCCTGAGCGAGATCGGCCGACCCATCAACGAGCCCAAGATTGCATCGGTTCAACTGATACTCGACCACGGAACTACCCTGAAAGAAGTCTCAAGCAAGGTTCAAGACCTGGTGGCTGCCGAACTGTCAAATATCGACAAATTCAGCGACGAACTTGCTCACGGTCGCATGCCGGTCTGCTGAAGAGGCGACGAACTTAGCCAAGGGGGCGGCCTAGCCGTCGCCCTGAGACGACAATCGAATCGAGCCAGAGCCACGAGGAACGCGAGACAGAATTGCCATCAAATTTGAGAGAAGAGGCGCGAGCCACGTTCAGAAAGGTCACAGTGGCTATTGTGGTGACTGTTCTACTTTCCTACCTTTTGTCGATGGCAGTTGGATTGCTCCTCTTCTACGGGTCGCCGCAAGGAGTTGAGGCTGCATCTAAGTTCGTCGCTGAGCTTCCGCTGAGCGTGTTCATGATTGCGAATTTCTCGATCCCAATGGGCGCTCACGTGGGAGTTTTTTTTCTTGCGATTTGGGTTCTCTACGTCTTAGCATTCTTCTTGGCTTGGTCTGATGCTCCGGGGCTCCCTGTGTCGCTCAGGAAAGCTGTCGACGAAGCGAGCATGACTCGTTCGAACTACCTCTTCGTTCTACCGCAAGTTGCTACGATGGTTCTTGTCGCGATCGTGCTCCTGCAGAGTCTGCAGGAATCTGCTGGAGTTCAAACCGGCGGCCTTTCGTTTGAGAACCCCGTGCTCGGTTTCCTCTCCGTCTCCTACGCGCCCTTTGTTGAAGAATTGAGTTTCAGAATAACGACCATAGGACTTCTCGACGGACTCTATTTCATGTGGAAAACTCGGCGACATTCACAATACGAAGGTACGAAGAGCGCACTTCGCCTCTTGGTGATCGCACTGTGGAAACCGGAGAGAGCGAAGGAACTATTGGGCTTCCGCACAATCCGCGACTGTGGCGTCAGAGGGATCTCACGATTGGAGTGGGTCACCCTGTTCTTCACGTCAGGAGCATTTGGGGCAGCTCACTATCTGTACGGAGGTGGGTGGGAGATCGGCAAGATCTCAACCGCGATGTTGTCAGGACTTGCACTGGGCTATGTGTATCTTCGGTATGGTGCATATGCTCCCGTCCTCCTGCACTGGTTCTTCAACTACTACTTCGGAGCATTTGATCTGGCCTCACAACTAAAACTGCCCGGTGCAGACACGCTGGCAACCGCAATAGATCTCCTCAGTTTCGGCGCTGGAACCATCTTTGCTGCGGGCCTAGTTGCGACTTATCTCGCTCGAGTTGACCTCCTCAGGCGCCGGAGGCCTATTGTCGAGCGAGCATATGTCGGCGATTCTCCGAATGTTTCATAAGGAATCGAATCCTGACAGTGTACTATTGCAGGTGTCGGAGTGTGTCTCACCGCCAAGTCCATATGCGTTTGTAGAATCCGCAGTAGGCACAGCGATTTTATCGAGAGAACATCTGTGGGGAGAGTTCCTGTAATGAAGAGTGATGAAGAGGTGTCAGCACTCGGTGCCAAGGGAAGGGTCAGACAGGAAGATATGCGACTTCCTCCCAGGTACGAACAATCTGTCCTTGAGGCGTCCTTGCAGAAGGACTGGGAAGAGGGGCGCATCTACGAGTATGATCGAAAAAACCTCTCAAGGCCGACCTATTCTATCGACACTCCCCCGCCTTATCCGAGCGGGGAGTTCCATATGGGAAATGCCCTTAACTGGTGCTACTTCGACTTCGTTGCCCGCTACAAGCGAATGCGTGGGTACAACGTCCACTTCCCACAGGGATGGGACTGTCACGGCCTTCCGACAGAGGTTAGGGCAGAACGCACATTCAACATAAGGAAACGCGACGTATCGATTGAAAAGTTCCGCGAGATCTGCGCGAAGCTCACTACCGAGTATATCGAGAAGATGAAGGCCGCGATGCAGTCGATGGGATACTCCATCGACTGGAGCCTAGAATACCGAACCATGGACCCAGAATACTATAAGCTGACCCAACTTTCTTTCCTACAACTACTTCGACGCGGACTTCTCTACAAGGGAGAACATCCGGTCAACTGGTGCCCCAGATGCGAGACCGCTATTGCGGAGGCAGAAGTAGAGTATGTGCGAAGTGAAGGCACGCTCATAGACATCCGTTTCTCCACTGAAAAAGGCAACCTAATTGTTGCGACCTCGCGTCCAGAGTTCGTACCAGCTTGCGTAGCCCTGGCAGTGAACCCGACCGACAGCCGCTACTTAGAATATGTCGGAAAAGTGGCAACGGTTCCTCTTTGTGACCGCAAGATCCCCATCCTCAAGGATGAACTTGTAGACGCTAGCTTCGGCAGTGGCGTCGTAATGATCTGCACCTTCGGCGACAAGACTGATGTCCGATGGCAACGCAAGTACCACCTCCCAGTAGTGAAGCTACTGGACGCACAGGGACGCTTGACACAAGAAGCCGGCAAATACGCCGGACTACAGATTCAGAAAGCACGAGTAGCGATCGTTGAAGATCTAAGAAACGCCTCGGGGATCGGCGACTCGAAAACCATCAGCCGCGAGATTGGAACGTGCTGGAGATGCCACACCCCAGTTGAGATTCTATCAGCTCCGCAATGGTTCATGAAGACCAAGGATATGACAGACCAGATTGTCGACTGGACCAACCGGGTGGCATGGGTTCCAGATTTCTCCAAGAATAGAATGATAGAATGGGCAAGATCGCTCGACTGGGATTGGGTGATCTCCAGACAAAGACTCTTCGGAACCCCTATCCCGGTCTGGTACTGCCGCAAGTGCGGTCAGACGTTACCTGCAGAGGATGACTGGCTACCAGTGGATCCGCGTTCACAACATCCTCGAACAGGATCCTGCCCGCATTGCGGATCCGCGGATTTCGTCGGAGACCAAGATGTTATGGACACTTGGATGGATTCATCAATCACTTGTGCCGTCCACGCTGGCTGGCCCGACAGGCCGGATGAGTTTCAGAGGTTGTTTCCTGCCGACCTGCAACCCAACGGCTTGGACATCATTCGGACATGGGACTACTACCTAATGGCACGACATCTCGCCCTCTTTGGAAAAGCGCCATACAAGACCGTTCTCGTCAACGGCATGGTCCGAGGCGCTGATGGCAGAATGATGCACAAATCGTACGGAAACTACGTGGAAGTGACAGAGGCAATCACCAAGTACGGAGCAGACTCCGTAAGACAATGGGCAGCCGCAGGAGGATCCACGGGCTACGATATCCCGTACAGGTGGGCTGACGTTGAGTATGGCCGCAAGTTCCTCACGAAACTCTGGAATGCTGCACGGCTGATACTCTCATCTCTTCGGGACTACGATCCGACTCTGCCAGCTCCGAAACTCGACTTGCTAGATAGATGGCTGCTAAGCAAGCTCAACAAACTCGTCGGGACCTCCACAGATGCCTTTGAGAACTTTCAATTCAGCCTTGCAACAGAATCCGTAAGGAACTTCACTTGGCACGATCTTTGCGATCAATACCTTGAAGCGGCGAAGTACAGATTGTATGCGGACCGCGCTCAGGATGATGAGAACCGAAGAGCCTCTCAGTACACACTCTTCCACACTCTCGACGTTGTTCTAAGGCTACTTGCCCCCATCTGCCCGCACATTACAGATGCACTCTATCGCGAACTTTGGTCCGATCACCGGAAGAACGAGAGTATACATTTGGGGGCTTGGCCACAGCCAAACATCAATCTTATTGATGAGATATCGGAGAAAAATGGATCGATCATTATCCGAGTGCTCTCGGAGATCCGTCGTATTAAGTCTGAGAAGCGACTGTCAATGAAGGCCCCTATCAAGAAGCTGAAGATTGAGCTAGAAGAAGACGCGGCGACCGCCCTCGTCAGTCAGAGAGATGCCATTCAGCAGATCGCTGTCGTGGAACAAGTTGAGATCGTGCCGATTAGACGAAGAGATGGCAAAGAACTCCCGCAAACAGACTCAGACTTTCGGCTATCAGCAGAATTCTAGGCGCGAAGTCTTTAATACGCAACATCGTTTTGTTAGGACAGCGGTTTGCCATGAAGGTAATCGAGCTGAAGCCGGGGATGAGAAAAGTCGATGCGGAAGGCAGAATTGTCGAAAAGGGAGAGCCTCGACAGGTCCAAACCCGCTTCGGAGAAACTAGTACGGTCGCAGACGCAGTCTTGACGGATGATTCCGGCTCGATCAAGATGTCTCTGTGGAACGAACAGATAGATAGCTTCAAAGTAAACGACGAAGTGCGCGTCGAGAACGGCTACGTTACGAGCTTTAGAGGCGAGGCGCAGCTGAACGTGGGAAGGTACGGACGCCTCATTCCAAAGCAACAATAACGACGAACGACTTTCACAGTCTCTACATCTCCCTCCGCTGATCGCGGAGCACCAAAAAGGGGCAATGTTCGACGTGAGCGAAGACGAGAGACTGGCCAAGATCAAGGAGCTCCTCGATTCCACACTTGCAGAATTCGAGTCCGTGTTCAAGTCAGCAGGGACTTTCGATCAATCAAGAGTGGGAAACGGTTGGACGCCTTCAAGCATTCCCGTTCAGACATATGCGCTCGACGCAATGCCACTGGATCAGGCCACGAAGATTGCAGAGTCAAGAAAGGCTAGAGCCTTTGGACCCGTGGGCTGGGTCCGACTACGTTCCGGACGAATTCAAGCTACAGGCGAACCCACCCTAGCATTCTTCCCATTTTGGCGTGTGCGAGGCTATCACGAATGCTTCTATTTCAGAGGGAAGACATACATGGCAACTGTCCCGGACGATGTCATTGCCGTTCAAGTAGGACAGCAGATCCGAGGCTTGACATCCCAAGCAAAAGCCAGGCGCTCCACTCTGAGCAGGATCATGGGTAGAATAAGGCGGAGAGTGCTCGCCCGACCGGAGCCTAGATACTTCACACTGGATGGTGCCACCGAACTTGCCTACCAGTTCGGGGAAGCATCGGTACTCGTCAACGGAGAGGGGAACGAGGACATTTCTATGGAGTATCTTCTTGAAAAGAAGCCGCAGATGCACAGGATAAGCAAAACAAATCAACCCGCCGACGAAGAATCCAAGACTAGATTTGTCCCACTATCTCTGAAAGCAGAGGACGCAGTGCGCCTTCTCCACAGCAGAGTCGTCAAGCCACCCCTGGTCTTCAACAAGATACTGACCAATAGGTTCGAAGTGACCGAACTCAGCCTGCTCGAGTTGCCAGTGTATGTTTTCAGGTACAGATATCTCGGCAGAGAGAAGGAACTCAGAATTCACGGAGTGACCGGTGAACTATTCAAGTAGCGACCGACAGGCCGCGGCCTCAAGCGAGCTCTAAGTATCGACGCTACACGCCTCGTCCCTAGGTACAGACGTCGCCAGAATCTCAGAAGCAACCATCTAGCTATGAGAACAATGATTGCAGCTGCGATTAGGATTTCGAGCAACATGTAGGGTTCTGCGGTCGCCTCAACGGATCCTGAACCCGCATTACCGTAGATGTCTGTAGCCTCAACAGAGAGTCTCCAGTTTCCAAGTCTCAGCAGGTCGCCCCATGAGAAAGCATACTTGACTACCCACACTGGTTTCACCTTATCCCGACTGACGGTCGCGTTGACCTTTGAGTTTGCAGCGGTCAACAATGCCTGAACGGTAGCGTTGTTGACTGATGTACCATCAGGATAGCTGACGGTGGTGTAGGCAATGAGAGTGTCAAAAGGAACTTGGTAGTGAGTTGAGTTGAGGGCCGCGTTCACAAGAAGCACTGCCGGGGTCACACTAAAACTACTTGTCTCGACATCCTTTCCGGGCCCGATGTTGCCTTCTCCATCATCAAAGGCGTTAGCCGACAGTAGGAATTTGTATTTCACGTCGAGTGACGCGTTTACCGGAATGTTTGACTGAGCGATCCAGATTCCGCTTGTCGTTCCCGAGACTGTAAGGCTAAGATCGGCTATCTTGAATTGCCCGGCATAAAGCGCAACCGGTTTGAGACCATCCTTCATGCTTGTGACCCCAGTCGAATCGGGATATCGTATCACGAATCCCGCCGAAGCTGTTTGCGTCCTGTTGTACGACATGTCCGGGGGTGCCTGAACTGTGACATTCAGAAGTGCTGGAGTTACGGAGAACTTCGACTTCGACACGAACTCCGCGGATGGGGAATCGTAGGTTCCTGTACCATCTATGAAAACTGTATACTCTTGTGTCGGTGCGGTCGGAGGTATTTTCCAGGTTGTCACAAAAGTCCCGGTTTCATTTGCGGCAACCGTCGCCTTGTACGCGTCGTTGCCCGCAGGGTCGCGTATAGTGACCTTCAGAGCTGCTTTGGGCAGGAGGCCGCCTCCTTTCGTTTGAAGGACCTCGGTGCGTTGGTAGACGTACTTGTCAGTGTCCCAGATCCCGTAGTGTGCTTGAGCGATTGCGGCATCAGACTGGGTCGAGTTCGAGATGCTAACTAAGTATGTTCCCAGAGGAGAAGACGGTTCAATCGGTAGGGAAATTGCTGGTGGGACCTGTCCCTTGTCTGTTGTGTTAAATGTGAGCCCGCTATTCCGGGTCGAATTGTCGAGAGGCTTCTGAACCCAGACCACGTAGTCTCCTTTCGGGGCATATCCGTCACCTTGAAGCAGAATTTGCTTGTCACGTAACGTGTACAAAGCTTGGTCAGTTGCTAGAGAGGGATGAGTCTGTGCAATGGCGGGAACTGGAGAATGAACAACGAACACCACGGCAAGCAGCATCACAACAATTGCCGTTGTCCTCATTCTCATTTCCCGTCGCCCTTCTTTCCGACTCTTTTGCTACATAACGACTTCTGAAGTACTAATTAACAAGATCAGATGCGCATGTGTCGACTGCGGGCAGGTTCGGACTTGAACCACACTCGACCCATTGGCGTTCTCGTAAGACAACTCCATCATTCTCCAGTAACATTTGTAGCAGCCAGGTCCCGTTCAGCCAAACTGCGGAAGTCAAGCCGAAGTTATGGCGCCGGGAGAGGGATTTGAACCCTCGCGGCCCCAAAGGACCACAGGCTTTGTGTACTCGATTCCAGGCCTAGGCTCCTCAACTTGGGATCTGCCCCGTACCAGGCTCGGGAATCCCGGCGTCAGCCAACAACGCATGTCGCCTACTGTTCAGTTCATAAAGATTCTCATGAAGCTAGAAAGAATACTCCCAGTTACTAGTCGCGCCACATTCTGGGGTATGTTCCTCGAGGCATGATGACTCTCATGACCTTGGCGGCGATTCCCTTCTCTTGCTGAATCATGGATTCGCTCGACATGAGGCTCTTTGCGAGTGCGACAGCTTCGCCTTTCAGTGTCATTATGGCCGCTGTTGAGTCTCTCGAGAAGGGATCTTCGACACTAACTATACCCGGCACTGCAAGAGCAGCGCCATGGCAGATCGCGTCGACTGCGGAGTCTCGAATGCAAATCTTAGGTATGTACTCCAGCGCCTCCTCGACAGGTCTCACGAGTTTCCTAATCATGGTCTCATCTTCATCGAGAAACCGTGCCTGCGCGTCCACTAGTTCATGCAGCGTGTGTAGCCCGGCCTCATCCGTGAACGGGCCGGAGCGCGTTCTTCTCAGTTCCTGCATGTGAGCACCGGTCCCTAGCACTTCCCCGATGTCAGAGCACAACTTGCGAATGTAGGTTCCGGCCTGACAGCCTACCTTGAAGAGCACTCTGTTTGCGTCTCTCTCAAGCAGATCAACGTAGTAGATGGTCCGCTTCCGCGATTCATGCTTGACGGAGGCCCTTAGCGGTGGTTTTTGGTGTATCTCGCCTGTGAACTCTTCCAGAACTTGTTCTAGGTCCTCATCGGGAACCTCGCCATGAAGGACCATGAGGCAAATGTACTCTTTTCCGGATTGGAGGAAAGCTTGCACTATCTTCGTGGCATCCTCGAGAGCGACTGGAAGTACGCCGGTTACTATGGGATCTTCCCAGCAGAGATTGCTTCTAGGGTCCCACCGTGACCGGCATGCTCCGCTCCGAGGATCTTCTTTGTCCATGCCGTAACTTCGTGACTTGAAGGCCCGGCCGGTTTATCGAGATTGATTATGCCAAGTCTGAGGTGGTCTTTGATCGGTCGGTCGGTGGGTCTGTGGCCGCACTTTGGGTCCGTTGACTCCTCACACTTCTTCACGATGGCTCGCTTGAGGTTCCATGGAGGCGAGATTTTCACGTCTAGCACCGACTAGACAGTGCATTTCGCTATATTAAGAGAAGCCCGTGCGACGCTCTTGATCTGCCAACGAAAGCGAAAAAAGTACCCGTTGGCTAGGAGCCTCGGGGATTGTTCCGAACATCAGGGCTTAACCGGGGATTTCATGAAGTCAGTTTTCTTTGCTTTATCGAGCGCTTTGATGACTTCTTCATCGGTGGCGCCTTTCTTTATCTCGATGTGTTCTTGGGTTGCTTCGATGTGCTGGGCGTTTACTCGGCGTCGTTTGACTTCGGTCAGCTTGGGTGGGCCGGTAATCAAGGCGAAGTTCTTGTCAATGACGTCGAGCACTACACACTTCTTGCCGGCCTCTCTGCCTGAGAGCTTCACGCATATTCTGCCAACGTCGAATCCTGTCATGTCAGCGCCTCCTGATTGGCGGGTCTGCTTAGATCACTCGATGTACTAATAAGCTTTCTTCTATGATTTCCTATGTTTCTAGTTATCACTGTCGCTCTACAAGTTAGAACTAGGATTCCCGTTGCCGCAGAATCCTATATTACCATAGATGTTGTGGAACTCGAAGACACAGTAGGCGATAATAAGGATATTCAGAGATGGTTCCGTTAAGTCACGGTGCTCACGAGGGCAACCTCTAAGAGCAAATCCCTACGGTCAACGCTTCCAATAGGAATCGTCCGACAATTCGGACTAAGTGAAGGCGACCGACTAGAATGGAAGATGCGGGCTCAAGCTGGGGAGATAGTTATCTTCGTCAAGTTTCGTCAATCGAATCCATCAAAGCCGAAATGAGAGGAGGTGAGTTGAATGGCTCTTTCGTTACTTTATGACTTAACTCTTCGCGCAATCATCATTATTGCTCTTACCGACGCAATCATATTTTACTTAATATCAATAAACCACGTGAAGATAAGGAGATTCGGCTATGGCGTACTGACGTTCTTGGTCATTGTTGTTACGCTGGTGCCGCTCCTCATCAACATTTGGTTCGTCCTATGGAGATACGGCGTACTCAACGTACGTTAGCGTGAGGTTAGGATTATGCCGTCCACGATACAGAATGCACTGAATAGGCGCAAGACCCGATGCTTAACAGAGAAAACGTCACCCTAGAACTTAACAGAACCTCGGAGATTGGGGCGGCTTCTACTTGGACGACTATGAGAACGGCGACGACGTTGGCGATGAGGCTTGCCTTGTTGCGCTCTGTCAAACCTTCGGGACATGAAAGCGACTGTAAACGGTCGGGACATGCCAGAGTGAACCGCAATTCTGATGATAACTAAGTCGCGGCTAAACGAGCGATATAAGCATCCTTTTGCGGAACTCATGCTGGTGTCCGGAGTGTTGGACGATTGGTGTCTCCGTACATATAGGCTCCATTACTTTGATGCCGAGGTTTCGAGCACTCTTGATCTAGGCAGCCAGTTGAGAATACGCAGAGTCAAGAAATCTGAGAAAGAGTCCTACGGAGAATTATGGGACGAGGACCACGGGCTAGGTTGGGGTTTGGACGGTCCATTATCCTTTGTAATAGACTGTGTTGCACGTAATGCGCGAGATGCCAGAGAAACTATCAAGAAACTCGCCGTCGCTCTTCTATTGTTCAAACACTACGATAGACCTTTGCACGATAGGCTTGCGTGGTTTCGCTTGAGGTCGGGGGGTGGCAGTTTATGGCAGTCAGATCGGCTTCCCCTCATAAGGAGTGAGGAAATGGCTCATGCTGACGAATCAACGTCTTTCTACGGCTATCATCTGAAGGTATCCGATATCAAGTCTCTACTTCTTGCTGGAAGTAGGCTCTTGCTGGTGCAAGCTCGTGAGGACGAGACCGCGTTGGAAGACAGACTGATTGACCTTATGATAGCTTGTGAAGCTCTTGTCATAGAAGACAAGGAAGAGAGAAAAAAGAGAACGAAGATTGCATGTAGAGTTGGAAAGCTGCAAAAAGAACAGATACCCCACCTCGAGAAAAGAGCAGCAGAGGAACTTGACCTCGCCTACAGGCTCCGCAACGACCTAGTTCACCAAGGGGAGTTCTCATCTGAAAACCTAGCTGAAGCAGCATTTCCTGATCAGTTCGTGATGTATATCGAACAGTACTTGCGAGTAGGAATGGTCAACTACATTGACTTGATGAACCAAGGCAAATCTAAGAACCAGATAATCCAGTACCTTGACGATTTGAGCGAATGTGGCTAGTAGCGTTCTGAATCAGTGTTAACCACTTGTCCTCACCTTCGCGCGGTCACTTGCTCCACTTCTTGAGCGGTTTCAGGCCGGTGGACACAAACGGCAGAGATCAGCAGCCACCGAGCACAACTCCAAGACCGACAAGACATGGTTCAGGTCATCGCAGAAGCTAAGGACACGCAGAAACCTAGAGTGATACCCCCATAGTGTGCTAGCTGCGAGCATTGTTGAGCAACCATTGAGTTCCGGTCTTCATCACTGTTTCCAGGCGACGTTCATCAGCCATAATCCGTTTCACCTGCGCGCGTGATCGGATTCGTAACAAGAACCACGAGGTGATTCCAATTCCCCCAGATATGAAAAGGAATACTATGAGACTAGAAGAAGGCAACATCTTGCCTATCAGGTCAGCAAGGGATGCCGCTCCGGAAAGCATCATTTGGATTCCGGTTCCAATCAATCCAGCAAGAGCAGTTGTCACTGCTCCTTTGACCAGAGATCGAGTTTGAGTAGGTCTTTTCTGAGAGCGTAATAGTCCTTCGACAGCCTCAATATCACAACCTATGCGTTCCCTTTCCATTTGGTACGACGAATCCTGACGGGACAAAATGAATCTGATCGATGCGAGAAATTGCAGATGGAGCGTGAGGCTACGCAGAATGTCGGATCCCATACGCGCTCTTAGGTAGTCTGTGGCAAGGTAGAACGACACGAGCAGAGATCCCATCAATACATAGGCGAGAAAGAAGCCAAACTCGCAATACCCGACAAGGCAAACGGGTATCCCCAGAGAGACGAGCAACGCGAGCACTCCGATCTGAATGACTCCCAACCTGAAGGCGCGCCAATCACTTGGAGGGAGTTCCTCGTATGGAAACGGGCGCAACCGTCTGCCCGCACCCCGAAGCACCAGTAGCAACATGACGCATGTCATAATTGCCGAGAACACTGTTGCGACTACAATTGCCTGTACGAAGTTAGGGGCAGCAACGGCTCCATATAGGAAAAAGAAAGAAAGCATCCAGAAGAAGAATCCGAAGATCTGTCCTATCGATCGCCAAAAGAGAGCCGGCAGGTACTGATTGAAAAACATGGTGCGAGTGTTCTGAGGCAACTGCGCATATGGAAAGGGAGCTCAATCAAAGAAAAAGGAGAAGTCTTGTGCTTGTAATCTTCCCGAAAGATACGAATCCGCAAGACTATCTGGCATGGAGACAACGGCATCTTGATCAATCTCTCTCTCCGCTTGCCTTATTGTGAGAAACTGCCAGATCTTGTCCCCTGTCAACGGCTCTGATATTTCCACAAGTCGTTTCGACAACAAGGCGATCAGAGTTTCGGATGTGTCAATGCAGACTGCTAGATTGCCCCTCAAGTCGTTCGCTAGTGACAATCTGTCATCAGCACTTCTTGGCATACGGCCAGGTAAAAGAGTTGGGAAGGCTAGCTGACCTGCCTACGTTCTAGAATTGCTCAGCCACAGTGATCACGGTTCCGCAGACTAGGCACCGGTACCGGCTCACGTACTCGCCTTTGAACTTGACCATCAATGGATAGCCCACTGAGTCACGTCACCCCTTGGGCTCACGGCACGCCTTTCCAAGCCTGCCAGCCGCTTCTCGTAGAGCTTCCTGCATTCTTCTCTGGCAATGTCTGCGATCAGGCCTGCAAGGTCGGATTTGGACTGTTCTTCAGTCAATTCCGTCGCCCCGATCCAACTCGCGTGAGGAAACAACGGCCTCACAGACCAAGCAGCGGTAAACCGTTTCGTCGCCCCTGAACTTGGCCATGAATGTATGCGCGTAATGTCAGCTTCAGACTAGAGTACCGTCGGACCCAGTCCAGTTAGCATTGGTGAGAAGACACATCCGGCCCCCATGCGACCCTTCACGTACAATGCCCTATTTCCGTTGACTGAACTTGATCGCGCGGTCACACTTCGGCGTCGTATTCTCGGTCTATGCATATCTTAGTTTGAGCCGGTGCGAAATAGTGGCTGCCAGCCTTGGGTGCTAGCCAGCAACAGCTCGCGCTCCTTTGCGGTAAGCGGTTCTAGTGAGTCAGTCAACTCAAGAGCCAAACGGTAGAGCCGCTCGTCGCCCGGGGGTATGATGGCCGTAACGCCCTCGGAAAGCGTGAAGCGGAGCGCGTTCAGCCCTGCTTCACGGTCGTCTAGGGGAAGGTACCAACACTTCGGATACTTCCGTTCCGCGCCCTCCGGCCACGGCCCATGAGCCATAGCCTTCAGGGCGAGCCTTGCGACTCCTTTCTCCTTCGCTCGCTGAACAACTTGAGGGCCGAAGCCCCCCTGGCCGTAACAGACGAAGTTGATCGGGAAAAGAATCGAGTCGAAATCGAAACGATCCATCATGGCCAGAGCCGCCTCTGTCGAGTGGGCGGAGAAGCCGATGAAGCGCACCTTGCCCTCCTCGCGAGCGCGGATGAATGTTTCAATCGCACCGCCAGGCGCAAAGATGCGTTCTACTTCTTCCATCGTGACGATCGCGTGGAACTGATAGAGGTCGAAATGATCGGTCCGCAGGCGCTTCAACGATCGGTCCAACTCCTCCCTGGCTCCTTGAGCGTCCCGCCGCAGTGTCTTGCATGCAAGGAAAACGTCCTCGCGGTACGGCTGAAGAGCTGGGCCCATTTTCTGCTCAGCTTCGCCCTCGCCGTACTGGGGAGCTACGTCAAAGTAGTTGATGCCCTGACTGACAGCGTCGGCCACGATTTGGTTTGCCTCCTTCTGCGCCAAGCCGACGACAATCATCCCGCCGAAGCCGATAACGGAGAGTTCCACGCCACTCTTGAAACGCCGTCTGGGAACCGCATTGTCTGACATGTTAGTCATGACTCTCTTGTCCAGAACTTCAGACGCTAAATGTCTAATCAGATTTTCGGCAGACGTGCTTCGATTCTGACTCTTGCCGGATATGCTCGCCTAGTCTTTCGTGATGTTAGCGCATCAAGCCTACCGAGCATGGGATAACGGGAAAACACCGTGACCTCAGCTCCGTCATCGTCGAAATCGCTATCTCGGTTCAGGAGGACATTTCAGAGGTTGTCGCAGTTTCAGGCTTCGTTCGAGGGGGAGGGGGGAGGTAGGTTCTGGTAAGTTGAGAGGGGGTCGAGTCGGAAAACCGTCGCTGGTAACCAGAGGGGGGTCGGGTCGCGTGTCGGGGAGGGCACAACGATCATTTAAAGTACCAAAGCCCTCATCTTGGCATGGTTTCCAAACCTTCTCCTGCCGTTCATCGAGCAGAGGAACTTGTGAACTTTCTGAAGAGGTTTGGTTCCGCTCATAAGTTCAACAAATGGATTACTGATATGGAGTCGGTTCTCAAGGCAAACATGTTTGCGGGGTACTATGTTCCAAAGAACGAGATTCCAAAATACTACACAAGGCGATATGAGGTAAACAACCTATATCACTATAATCATCCCGAAGGATTTCGATCCTGTTATACTCTTGTCGATTTTGATGGACTCGTGTGTCCATTGATATTGGACCTCAAAGACCACAGAGAGCACACTAGGATTTTCGGACATCGCTAGCCCAAGTGATGGAGATAGTAAAAATCAATCATACAAACTTATATAACTCCCCAGACACTACCTATTCTCGGTGATCGTGGGTGGCCGTCATTCATCAGCCTAGACTAGATACAATTCTAATGGTAGAGAAGGCCATCCTAGACTCGAAGGATTACCCGACTAGAACTGTGCTTTGGAAAAGCCTTCCTACCCAGATTCAGTACCAAACCTTCAAGCACATACTTAACTACCTAGAGGCATCGGGCAGAATCGTGTTCAATGACAAGAAGATCCTCTACACCGGCGTGAACAATTCTAAACTGCGAGCACTCATCAAGTCTAGTGTTCGCGTTAGATGATGCATCCCTTATCGGTCTTCGCGTTTTGTATGAGCGTCATCCACCAAGTCACAATCGGAGAGAAACCGATCAAACACCTAGTTCGCTTTGGCCTTATCTATCTTTTCGATCGGCCGTAGACCAAAGCTGAGTGACGAAGAGATCGTGGAACTCAAACACCGAATAGCAAAGGAACTCAAGGCGACTCAAGATGGGAGGGATATTATGATTGGCATGTCTGACGACATGGTCAAGGCTTTGGAAGAGGAACGAGAGAGGCGCAAGCTGAGGTCATCCGCTGAAACGGCGACAGCACTACTAGGAGAATACTTCAAGAAAAGAAGCCCACGCAAAGAGGGGCATAGGCAACATGAATCACAATGAGCAGCATATTCAAAGCAACGCCCACCGCCTAGGCCACCTTCCAACCAATTAGTCGTTTACCCGGATTCTAACCTCCGGTTCGAGCTTACTTCTGACCGATTCCATTATCCAGTCTGGGCACGAATGCTTGTAGGTCTGTGTGTCCAAGTCGATGGCGAGGATTTGTTCACGCCCAGTCTCGGTCTCGCGTCTTGCGGCGCGTTCACAAAGGTCACGGA
>JBEKGZ010000019.1:0-21688 GCA_050012535.1 Bathyarchaeia archaeon
CATGGGCGACTCATCTTCGGGATACTGCACTTCGGCGCCCATGGATTCTATCTCAATTATAGGATCCGAGTCCACGTACACGGCATCGATCTTGAATCTCCGAGCCATGGCAATCTGGGATTCCACCAACACTTCTGGGTTCTTTGCATACTGAATGAATTTGAAACCCGCATACTTGCCCGCGAAAGTTATGATGAATGGGACTACTGGGATCCTGTCTCCCTTCTGAAGAGCGAGAGCTCGCAGAACCCTCTCTCTGGAATTCATGATCGCATCTCTCATGCCTTCAAGTCATGAACCCTCGAGTTGATCGTCATTAAATGCGAAATGCGGTTGCATCTATCACTTTCCTGTGTAGCGAAGAGCCGAGTCAACGAGGGCTTTCACGCCTGGCAGTTCCTCTCCCGCCAGGAATGCCAGCATTGCTCCGCCTGCAGTGCTAATGTGCGAGAGGCGCCGATCCAGCCCGAGCATAGTTGCATAGCTTCCCATATGTCCTCCGCCTACGACCGTGAAAGCTTCCTGGCTGGCCATGGCTTCGAGAACAGTCTTACTTCCGAGATCGAACCCTTTCTCCTCAAACACACCTAGAGGACCGCTTGAGACAACAGTCTTCGACCCACTGATGATCTTCGCATATTCCTCGGAAGTCTCTCTTCCAATGTCCTTCACCACGGCTCCCGCGAGCCCTTTGCTGACCGGCCGGTCGACACGGCTTCCCCCTTGCTGAGTTGCCAGATCCTTGGGGAGTATGACCTTGCCTTTGTACTCTGAAAGGATCGAACGAGCCTTCTCGAAGACGGCTGAGGACTTTTCCAATTTACGGTTTTCTGAGTCGCCGAAATCAGTCCCTGATGCACGCAAGAAGACGTTTGCAACAACACCGCCGACGAGTACCTTGTCAGCCTTGCCTGATTGAAGGATGTTATCGATTATCGGGAGTTTGTCGTCGGCCTTTGCTCCACCAATTACGTATACGCTTGGATGTTCAGGACTATGGTATGCTCTCTTGAGAGCGTTGAGTTCTTCCGCCATTAGCCTCCCTGCAACCGCCTGTACTACTCGTGGGAGACCCACGATTGATGCCTGAGCGCGATGCGCAGTGGCAAACGCATCATTGACGTAAATGTTAATGACTTTGCTTAGTCGCTGGACCATTATCGTGTTCGACAGAAGCTCAGCAGTTCCTGAGATATTCTCCTCGGCGCAAAGACGGAGATTGTCCAGCACCAGGATTTCCCCACCCTTCAGAGCTCTGATACTTCTTAGTGCCTCAGGACCGGTCGTGTCCTCCACGAACTTGACAGGTCGACTCACGTATCTGCCAAGAAGCTTCGCGTGAGCTTCCAATGTCGTGAAGTCTCCGTCGCCCGGTCGGCCTTGATGAGATCCAACGACGACCTTCGCATCCTTGAGCGACTCGAGTGTATCTCTGCACATTCGGATTCGCGTATGGTCGATGATCTGCTTGCTCGAAGGATCGAGCGGACAGTTCACGTCAACTCTGACAAAAACCGTCTTCCCTTTCATTGACACATCATCTAGAGTTTGGAAGCGGAAATCGGCGTCGTCGCTCAATTTCGAGTCCTCGATTTGACGGGCTGTTTCTCAGATGCCTGCCTTAAGTTTGTTCGTAACACATTCCCGATACTGACATCTGAGAAGATGGGCAAGGCTTAATGTACGGATTGGCTCACCGTATGCAGAGCGCCAGCGAGAGTCAGATTGGCGAAACTCATAATCTGGAGAGCATAGGGCCCAGAAGTCGGGGGTTCGATCCCCCCTCCCGGCACCACCCGTATTCATCGTATGGAGCAAGCGATTTTTCGAAGGCTACCAACACGAGTTATTTGGTTTCGAGCACCTTGACTTTGCCATCTTTTAGCCCGATGTAGACGCGATCTGTTAGGTCAAGGAAGAGCCCGGACCAAAATCCACGTCAATCACGAAGTTACCGTTGTCTGTCATGACTGGGCTCGATTCTCTGCTGCGCCTGAGTTCTGGCTTTCCGCCCAACTCAGCGAGTCTCACCATGACTAGTCTTTGTGCGAAGGGGATCACTTCCACGGGAACGGCCTGACCGCTACCGAGCATAGGAGCTATTTTCCTCTCGTCAACCACTATTATCAGCTTCTTCGTCGCGCAGTCTACAATCTTCTCCCTCGTCAGCGCGGCGCCTCCCCCCTTTATGAGATCCAGCGTTTCTGTTTCCACTTGATCAGCCCCGTCCAGTACCAAATCAATCTGTGAGACATCGTTGGGGCTCACAATAGTGAGTCCAGTCTTGGCGATTGCTGCTTCGATCTGCTGAGACGTAGGGATCAGTTTCAGTTCGAGACCTTTCGCTTTTACTAGATTTGCGAGTTCAGGGATCAGAAGTTCGAGGGTAGTTCCGCTTCCTATCCCCACAATGTGTACGTCTCGAACTTCTTCAAGCGCCTTTGCGATTGCTGCCTTCTTAGCTGCCTCGACCCAGCTCAACAATTAGCCCTCTGATTCTATCTGTTCAAGTCTCTCCATGGCCTTTAGGACCTCTTCCTTGATGGCCTCGATCTTCTTTTCGGTCCTTGCCTTAGCTTCTTGCAGTCCTGCTCCCGAGACTTTGAGGCCAGACTGAGGCACAATCTCTGCCTTCCCGTCTGGTGTGGGGACCTGATCGCTTTTGGATTGAGTGGCAATAGAAGGTGCAAACGTGGCACCTGACCGCAGATCTGCAAGCTTCTTCTCTATCTCCGAAATCTTCGTGCGGTAACTGAGCAAGAGCTCCTTCTTTGCTGATTCCAGGTCGAATGTGTCCACGATTCGCTGATGTTCAGAAATTCGTGACTCGAGCGCTTTCAAGTCCGAGGAATACTTGTCGAGAAGGCGATCACGTTCGTCGCGGGTTATGATCCTCTGTATCTCTGATTCGTAGATGGTGGTGAGCGCGGTTCCAATAATGTCTCGCTCCAGTTTTAGGACCTTCAGAATCTCGCGAGAATGGGATGCGTCGGACTCCGTGACCGAATTTTCAATCTCGACGTTAGGCACCACGGCTTCGTCTGGTGCATTCTGCCTTGGCTTCTTCCTCCAAAAGACCAGAGAGACGAGGAAGGGAAGAAGTCGCGGCAGCATCGAGCTGGTCACGAATCGCCCTCTTCTGAGACGCTTATCAGAATGGGGTGACGTTATAAATGCGCTTGCTGTGCAGATGGGCATCTGCTTCCTATCACTGGGCAAATCCTTACGGATTGTCAACATTCGGTCGGAATATCTTGGGAAAGCAGATCGGTCACCCCTTTATCTCCAGGCGCGGTCTTCCCGATATTGATCGATTTGCAGACACACCAAGCGAGGCAGCCCCGGTAAGCCGGAGGGGACTGAGCAATCAGATGAAAGACCCCATATGCGGAATGTACGTCGACGAACATACAGCGAAGATAAAGAAGACCATCAGAGGCACGACATACTACTTCTGCAGTGAGAGTTGCCTCAGGCAATTCGAGAAACCTGAGGTCGAATTGCGTAGGCTCAAGACCCTCGTGTCGATAGGAGTAATCCTGACCCTTCCTACCATGATATTGACCTATATCCCAGCCCTCCCGCAAACACTGAACAACTATCTTCTGCTTCTGTTGAGCGCCCCTGTGCAGTTCGGCGTGGGCCTCCGATTCTATAGAGGAATGCATGATGCGCTGAGGAACCGCATGGGAAACATGGACACGCTCATAGCGATAGGAACGACCGCAGCATGGATCTACAGCTTCATCGTGACTGTGCAGCCTTCAGCATTCCCTTCGAATGCAGTGTATTTCGACACATCTGTCTTGATCATAACGCTCGTCTTGCTGGGGAATACGCTTGAGTATATGAGCAAAGGCAAGGCTTCCGAAGCTGTAAGGAAGCTGCTGGATCTTCAGTCTAGGACTGCACGAATTGTACGCGATGGCAATGAGATAGACGTTCCCGTTGAGGAAGTGCAGGTTGGCGAGAGAGTACCCGTTGACGGAGTAGTGCTTGAGGGCCACACATCGATCGACCAGTCAATGATCACAGGGGAGAGCATGCCAATCGAGAAGAAAGTTGCTGACCAAGTGATTGGAGGCACCATCAACAAGACCGGTTTCGTGCGAGCCAGAGCAGAGAAGGTCGGAACAGACACTGTTCTCTCTAAGATCGTCCAACTCGTGGAGGAGGCACAAATGGCAAGAGCCCCAATCCAAAGACTGGCTGACAGGATTTCCGGGTACTTCGTGCCCGCGGTGTTGATGATTGCCACCATTTCAGCGCTGGCTTGGTACTTCGTCGGGCATATTGGATTGAATTTCGCCATGCTGGCCTTCGTCTCGGTCGTGATAATAGCTTGCCCCTGTGCGCTAGGGATTGCGACCCCTGCAGCTGTCATGGTTGGAACCGCCAAAGGAGCAGAACAAGGCATACTGATCAAGGGCGGCGAACATCTCGAATCCGCACAGAAAGTGGACACGGTCGTATTCGATAAGACCGGGACTCTGACACGAGGTGAACCTACTGTTACTGACATCGTTGCCTTCCGAGGATTTCAGAAGGAAGACGTGCTGCGATATGCAGCGGTGGCTGAGAGGAGGTCAGAACACTCGCTGGGCGAAGCGGTTCGGTCCGAAGCCCGTCGGATGGGGTTGCAGTTTTCTGAACCTGAATCGTTCGAAGCAGTTCCGGGAATGGGGGTTAGGTGCCGTTATGATGGGCACGATATCACGTTTGGGAACACGACACTCATGTCCGACTCCGGCGATACCTTGTCTGTCGAGGCTGAGAGACAGATCTCGACTCTTGAAGAACAGGGCAAGACGGCGATGATTCTCTCAGTCGACAAGAGCATCGTTGGCTTGATCGGGGTTGCGGATACTATCAAAGAACACTCAGCCCAGGCGGTCAAGCAACTCAAGGAAATGGGTATTCAAGTCATCATGGTGACTGGTGATAACGACAAAACGGCCCGTGCGATCGGGGAAAAACTCGGAATTGAACGAGTGCTTTCAGAGGTACTCCCCCATCAGAAAGAACGAGTCGTCAGAGAGATTCAACACGAGGGTAGGCGCGTCGCTATGGTAGGTGATGGAGTGAACGATGCCCCCGCATTAGCCGCAGCTGATGTTGGGATCGCGATCGGAAGCGGGACTGATGTGGCAGTTGAGACCGGTGGAATAGTCCTAATCCGAGACGATCCGAGAGACGTTGTCACCGCGATCCAGCTGAGCAAGCGGACAATGCAGAAGATCAAACAGAATCTCTTCTGGGCTTTCGCGTATAATGCTATCCTGATACCTGTCGCAGCGGGAGCGCTCGTTCCATTTCTGGGCGCGGGAATGTACGATTACCTTCCATTTCTTGCAGCGGGAGCGATGGCATTCAGCTCGGTTACCGTGGTTGGCAACTCCCTTCTCCTTTCGCGCTTCAACCCTGTGACGAATACCTAGCGTCCTTGCGAGACTAGCATACGCCGGGTTCTTGAGCAGTCTAGTCCTTGCGTTCCAGCGAGAGCTTCGTGATTTTTCCGCCGTATCTCTCCTTGTATTCAGTCAGGCATGGTTTGCAGCAGAAGTATCGGTTTCGATCTCCGACGAGAAGCGTGACTGGGTCACCATGAATCTCCTGCCCACACGTATCACAAGTGAGCCTGACGAACTGACCCGGTCGGACGGCAACGTTCGGTTCATCCTTCACGACACGTGCTACCACATTGTAGGTGAGAGATGACACATTCGGTATCGACGAGATCGTCGACGACAAGAGCGTTTGAAGTTGATCCAGGCTGGCCGTAAACACGGTGAAGAGCACGTTGTGCTCGCCGGTCATTCCATAGACATTGCGAATCTCCGGAACCTTTGCCAGAGCGGTCAGGACTTCATCGGTCTTTCCAGGCTCCACCTTCGCCGTCGCTACCGCGAAGAGGCCATTCATTATCTTAGAAGCATCAATTATGGGCGCGATCTTCCTGATGAAACCCATGTCGAGCATCTTCTTAAGTCGACTCTCAACGGTGGGCGTGCTCACGCCTGCTGTGCGGGCGATATCCCTGAGCGAACGCCTACCATCTTCCTCAAGCGCAGTGAGAATATGATAATCAGTATCATCGATTCGATTTGTCAAGTCTCATGCCCGACTATCCTGAGCGCTGGTAGCATTAAAAGAGTTCTTGGAATCTGCCCAGTAGCCATAATATCCTGCTTTCCGACGCTTCGCAAGAATCAGGGCTGAAGACCATATTCTAGAGCCCCCATGGACCATGCTGAGGTACGACGATCACAATCGCTGAGCTCAGGAAGATCACTACTAGCACGACAAGAGCAGCGAAGTAATAGTCGAACCTATGCATTTCCACGTCTCTAAGGTAGGTCTTCTTCGCTTTCGATGAGAACCCGCGGGCCTCTAGAGCGATTGACCTTCTGTAGGCCTCCTCGATTGCCCCCATGAGGACAGGCGTAATGAGTGGAACATACGCTTTCAGTCTTTGAAGCACGCCGACGTTCTCAAGTCTGAGTCCTCTGGACATTTGGGCCTGTTTCACGGCCTGCAGTCTTGACTCTATCGTCGGAACGATTTGCAAGGTTGAGAATAGAGGATATGCTATTCTCAGGGGCAGCCCCAGCTTCTGCATCGACGCCATGAGATCCCCCGGATGGGTCGTCAGAGTAAGCAGATATCCTCCTCCAAAGACCGCGAGAAGACGCGCCAACAGAACGCCCGCGAAGACTAGCCCCTCCCGCTTGAAGTAAAGCCATGGAAGTATGAATAGGACGGGTGTCTTTCCAGCTGGATTGAACAGTCCCTGGATAAGGAAAACTGGTATGAACACTGGAAGTATCACCTTAGTCAGATTCTTGATGTACAGCGATGATACTTTTGCCGCCAAGGAAAGAACGACGGTAATCGAGAACATTGCAAGACAAACTAGGATACTACTTGTAACAATCGCTGGAAGCGCGACTGCAATCCACATAGCGGCCTTGGTTCTCGGGTCAAGTCGGTGAATGGGTGAAAAACCGGGAACAAAGGAAATCCGAATGGACACCAGTAACCTGTCCTATCGCCTCATCGTCTTGATGAAATGAGGGGGCACTCTCGTGTAGATCAACCATGCGATAAAGAACGTTATGATCTTGTCCGCGATGTCCGAGATAAACTCCGCCGCCATTGAAGCTGGGAAGACCTGCCATCCACCGGCCATGAAGCCTGCAAAGATAGCGTCAACCCATGCCTTGCCTGTAGATCCTCCCCAGAGGGACACGTTAAGGGGTGTTGAAGTTAGCGTTGCCACGACGGCAAGCACAATGCCGATAGCAAGAATTCTTCCTACCTGCGAGGCGTTTGTTTCTTTCCTAACAAGCCCCAGCAACGCGCAGACGCCAGCAATGAACCCAATCGCAGCATTGACAATCGCATAAGGTAGAGCAAATGGGTCGAAAGTAACCCACTTGAAGATGTTCGTCAAGGCTCCGACGACCAACCCGTTGAAGGGACCAATGATTATCCCTGCGAGCATTGAACCCAGTGTGTCCGCCCAGATCGGCGTTCCAGCGGCCAAGTAAGAGGAGGCGATGTTGATGCCGATCATTAATGGGATCATGGCGATTCCGAACGTGGAAAACTCTATTTTCCATCTAGAGGGCTTCGCTTCTGTCATTCCTGTCACGAGATTAGGGTCGGTTGAGGCGGGTAATAATACTTGCTTGAGTTAGCCTGCCTTCCTCTTCCGCTCAACGAGCACTTCCACCATTTCTTCCACGGTGATGATATCGGACCTTATGCCCTGGGCTGAGAGACTGAGAGCTAGTCTCGTCACTTGCGGTGGGCGTGCTCCCGAGATTTCAAGCTTCGACTGATCCGAAAGTACGCGTTTGGCAGAATCGTGCGCCATGATCATTCCATCGCACATGAGCACCACGTCTTCACAATACCTAGCAACGAACTCCATGTCGTGAGAAATGATCAAGACCGTTTTCCCAACTCGTCTCAGTTGTTGAAGAATCGATCCCAGAAGGCGTAATCCTTGATAGTCTTGTCCAGCATTCGGTTCATCCATTATCACAATGCTTGTGTCCATCGCAAGGACTGAAGCAAGGCACAACATCTTCCTCTGGCCATAGGTCATGCTGTACGGATGCTCTGAGACATACGAGAGCAAGCCAACCATCGAAAGAGATGTTTCGACTTGCCGCTTGATCTGCTCTTCACCCATTCCCAGATTCCTTGGCCCAAACGCCACTTCCTCAAAAACCGAAGATCCGAACAGCTGATCTTCGGGGTTCTGAAAGACGTAGCCCACTTCCCGGGCCATCTGGCTCGCGGACTCCTTTGAAGGATCAACTCCTTGCACCATGAGCTTGCCGGAAGTCGATTTCAGAAGACCATTGAAGTGCCTTGCAAGCGTGGTCTTGCCAGCCCCGTTCTTTCCTATGATCGCAACGATTCTTCCTGTCTCGATCGCAAGGCTCACATCTGTCAGAGCTTCGTGCCCGCTTGGATACCGAAACGTGAGATGCTCCACAGATATGGCGAGAGACACCTACTCAGTCACCCAGGTATTGTCTTCTAATCATCGCTGCTGCTTGACGTTCATCAATGGGGTAGTCCCCTTTCCAGAGGCCTCTTTCGTCGAGTTGGCAAGCTAGCTGTGCCACTTGGCTGGACCTAACTCCTAGTTTCTCAAGATACCTGACCTTCATCAGGAATTCCTGCGGGGTACCAGTGAAGACTATCTTGCCTCTGTCTAGAACAGCAATCCGTTCCGCATGTCGAACCAGTATTTCCGGCTGATTCGAGACTAAGACCGTTGTCATTTGGTATTTCTCGTGAGCGGAACGAACTGCCCGCATCACGGAAACCGCACCCTCGGGATCCAGCAATTCTGTCGGCTCATCGAGTATGAGGATCTGAGGTCTCATTGCGATCACGGTGGCAAGAGAGAGTCTCTGCTGTTCTCCCCCGGACAATTCGAATGGTATCCTCATCTCAAATCCGCTGAGACCAACGAGGCCAAGTGCCTCCGCTATTCTTTCTCGCATCAGGCCCCGTGGCACTCCCATGTTCTGAAGGCCAAATGCGACTTCCTCCTCCACGGTCATTGCGGATCCAGTCAACTGAGAACGGGGATCCTGAAACACGACGCCAACAATACTGGTGATATCGGCGACATCTCTTTCGCGTGTATCAATGCCTCTCACATTCACGGTGCCACGCATCGTGCCTTCCACTACGTTCGGGATGAGGCCGCTCAGTGACAGACAGAGTGTCGACTTGCCTGCCCCTGATGGACCGGATATGCCCAGCAACTCTCTCTCAGCGACTTCTAGCGAGAGCCCGTCTATTGCCCAGTTTTTTGCCGAGAAATAACGGAACGCTAGGCCGGACACAGTGATCGCATTGGCACTCATCGTGTTGGTCCCTTGGCTTTGGCTCCATAAACAGAGGCCTGAGTTAGATAAAACCAGATTCGTCTCTGGGAGTAACTCCAGGTGGGACAATTGGCAGGATAGGAAACTGCGCGAGACCGTGAGCAGAAACACCTATTTCATCAATGAGAGACGATTCGAGTGAAACGTCGACAGGGAGGCAAATGAGCAGTTGGGGGACACTCTGCAGTATCATGTCAAATGCATGAAAGGAGATGTAGCGCGGTATGTTCTGTTGCCCGGGGACCCCGCCCGAGTGAAGGTAATAGCATCACTATGGGATGAATCACGCAAGGTGGCCGAGAACCGTCAGTATGTCACCTACACGGGAAAGGTCTCTGGCATAAATGTCTCGACAACATCGACTGGAATTGGCGGCCCATCTGCTGCGATTGCGGTGGAGGAGCTGGCGAGATGTGGCGCTGACACTTTCATACGCGTCGGAACATGCGGAGGATACCAGAAAGATCAGAAGATCGGCGATATAGCAATCGCCACCGGCGCGGTCCGATGGGAGGGAACCACTCGACAGTACGTCCCCATCGAGTACCCGGCTTTCAGCACACCAGAGATTGTCATGGCGCTTGTTGAGGCCGCCGAGAGAGTTGGCGTAAACTACCATGTCGGCATAACCAAGTCCGGGGACAGCCTCTACGCGGGCATGGCGTTTGGAGGGTACCAGCAGAGTTGGATGAAGAACGTAGAAGCGGACTTCATACGATCAAACGTCGTCAGCGCAGAGATGGAAGCGTCAACGATATTCACTCTCGCGAGCCTGTTCCACCTACGGGCAGGCTCGGTTTGCTCAATCATTGATCTTGTGATGGCGGACAACGAACAGAAGCCTGTTCATGACTTGTCGGTCGAAGAGGCTTTTCAGCCCAAACCAGAATTCATTCTCAGATCCTGCCGATGCGCCGTCGAAGCCGTCAAGATACTTGACAAGTGGGATCGTGACAAGCAAGCCAAAGGTAAGAAGAACTGGTTTCCCTCGCTAAGCTACGTACCGCGCAGCTAGCATGCAGAGTCACCCAACGAATTCAAGGTGAACGGCGAAAGGCCTGTAGGAACCGTTTGACCGCGGCCGCCTTTGCTTCGAAGTCTCGAAACGACCAACCTGGATAAGGTCTATGGGTCGTTGTCAACACTAATCGCTCTGGCCCCACTGCTTCAATTACCTGTTTGACAGTTTCGACAAGTTCGTCTGCTGACACCTGAGGATTGCATAAGAGATCCACCGGAATGCCTGTGAAGAAGACTGTACGCGGCAATAGTCGCCTCACCGCCGCTAGAGCAGATGCCCAATCGAGAGAATCTGCCAAAGTCGACTTGGACTTGATGTCGAGTGGATGAAGACCCGAATATCCTTGGGTGAGCTCGGCCAGATACTCTGTGAGATCACCGTCGCTGTGCAGAACTGAGTACTTTCCTCTTTGGATGATCGCTTGTCCTAGTTCGACTTGTCGCTGAACGATCGTTCGGGTGAAGTCTGGCCTGTAGACTGATCCTGCATAGCTGCAGAAGTCGTCTGCTATTCTGACCGAATCGATCGCATCATATTCAGTGGCCCGTTTGACAACCTCAAGAAGAAGTCTGAAGAACCGCGCGTGGATATTCTCTGCCTTCCGACGATCCAATAGAGTAAGCACCGAGAAATCGAATTCATGTGATACCTGATCTAGCCTGCTTCCCTGGGGGGTCTTGCCGGTGCTACACGAGTACTCCGAGTACTCGCTAGGTCCCAAGATCTCAAGCTGAAACGATTTCGTTTGATCCACCCTAAGTGTATCGGCCACAATCTCATCCATCTCTGTGATGAGATCATCAGGAGTGGGCCACTCGTATGCGTCTGGTTGAATCCTCTCGCGCCATTCCCGACGGGTCTCTGCACCCCTCTTGAAAGGACCGCCTTTCTCTAGAAAATTCAGGCCTTCGAACCAGCATCGAACGCCTACTACGTCACCCATCTCCGCTTCGAGCCTTGGATCGGCAAGCCAGAAGTAGAGCGGGATCCTAGCTGCTCTTCCCTGCATAGCTTCCAGAAGCAAAGCTCTAGAGCTCATGAACTACATCTCACAGGTCGCTGACATCGAACCCTCTGCTATGGACGCTCATGCGAAATGGGTTAGCCTTGCTTACGTAGTAGATAACCGACCAGTATTTCCGGCTGATCATGAGGATTTCGACTCACCTGTCTTTATCTGATGCTGGATCAACTAGTTTCGAGGTGACGCCGTTGGTCAAAGTCGTTGTGGCTGGTGGCATAAACTGGGATACCAACCTCTTCGTAAAGAGGTTTCCCAGACCCGGCGAAGAGATTCCGGTCGCTCGAATTACGGGAGTGCCCGGCGGAAAAGCGGGAAACGTGTCGGTGGCTGCGGCTAGACTCCTCGGGTCTGGCCAAGTTGGAATCATTGGCGCACTTGGCTCAGACGACATCGCAGATAAACAGATACGTCTTTTCGAGAACGAGGGAGTCGAGACTTCCGCAATTGGACGCAAGGCCAATGCAGAATCAGGACAGGCTTACATCATTACCGAGGAATCCGGGGAGAACATAATCCACACTTACTTTGGAGCCAATAGGATGCTGGAGCCGACGGATGTTTTCCGCACCGAAGTCAGAGAAATGATACGATCCGCGGCAATTGCCGTCATAACGGATCCACCTCAACTCGCTGTGGAGACGGTAGCTGAAATAGCCCATGAAGCTGGGAGACTCGTGGCCTGGGATCCTGGCGTGAGGGCAGAAGCGGGCATGGAAAAACTCCGGCGCGCCCTTCTCTGCACAAGCTACCTATTCCTGAACGAGGCTGAGGTCGAATATATGACCGGGGTCAGGGAACCTGAAGAAGCAGCAAAACGCCTCTTGGCGATCAACCCGGAGATGACTGCAATCTTGAAGTCCGGCAAGGAAGGATTCAAGGTGTTCGGACCGAAGGCAACGATTCGAATTCCGGGAATCGATCTCTCAGAATGGGGATTGAGAGTCGTGAACACTGTCGGGTGTGGTGATGCCTTTCTAGGAGCATTCTCGGCAGCAAAGGCATTGAAGCTCAGCGATGAAGAAGCTCTAAATTGGGCAAACTGGGGAGGCGCGTTGAAAGCCACCAAGTCCGAGACTAGAGGCTCGCCGACGAGAGGCGAGCTTGAGGAATGGATATCGAGAACTGCGAGTTGTCCCAAGAGCTGATATTCGCTGGCAGACCGGCGTGCTCCACAGACAAGTCGAACCTCCTCATTCACCAGAAACTTGGAGGTTGTGGAGCCCCGGGCGGGCTTTGAACCCGCGACCTTTGCCTCTACGTGAGCGCTCAACAGAGGCGCTCGTACCAAGGCAACGCTTTCAGTTGTTGCTCGACATCTACCAGGCTGAGCCACCGGGGCCGCGGTGGAGTCAGAGCGATCTTCTAATAAAGTTTCGACCGGGAAGGACAGGCCATTTTCATTAACATATTGCTGCAACCTTTGGCGCCCGAAATGACAAGAACGTGCGCACATCGTCACTCTCCGGGGTCCCATTACTCAAGCAGAGGTTTGTGCATTCTCTGTTCGCCAATCGCTTTTACCAAACGTTTAAGACTGCTCTCCTACGGTCATGTTGTCAACGAATCATAAAGGAGGAAGAATGAATATTGGTTAAGCGATGTCCATCATGCGGATACAACAACAGAGATGACGCCGTCTTCTGCTCAAGCTGCGGCTCTTCACTTGCTGCTGGGGCACCAATGATGAAACCAGTGCCGTCAGTTCGAGTTGTGACGCCCGTGACGCAAGGGGTGCCAACCAGGGTACCGGCACCGGGTATGTGCTTCTACCACCCAAGCCTACCAGCCGTATACATATGCAACCGCTGTGGTCGAGCTATCTGCCGTGACGACTCGAAGTCTTACATGGATCTAATCCTCTGCCCACAATGCTACGCAGGAATTGTGCCACCAATGGCTATGGCTCCTCAAGGTGCACAAGGCCTAACGGGTATGCAAGGTATGCAAGGTATGCAGGGTCCACCAGGTCCACCAGGTCCACCAGGTCAACCAGGATACGCGCCAGCAATACAATACGCGCCAGCACCACAATACGCGCCAGCACCACAATACGCGCCAGCACCACAATACGCGCCAGCACCACAATACGCGCCAGCACCAGCCTATGCGCCAATGCCAGGACCAATGTACGGTCCATTTGGACCCGGTCCTATGGGACCTGCAAGGTCCCTCTGGGCATTCATCATCTCGCTCGTTGCAGGAATACTGGTACTATTGAACGCTGGAATGCTGCTTGCGTGGCAGTTCTATGGCGGAACTTTCCTTTGGGCTAACATATTCTTCTGGATCTGCAAGATCGACGGGTACGCGTGCCCGCTACCTTCAGGATCCACAGCGACAGGCAACATCACATTCGTGCTCGGAGCAATCATAGGCTTGATCATGATCGTCGCTTCGATCATGATGATCCTAGGATACGGCACAATCGGCAGCATCGTCATGTTCCCACTAGCCATCTTCAGCCTAATCATAGGCGGCGGCTTCATAGCAGGCTTCATCCTAGGAATCATCGGCGCCATACTAGCCATGATAGGGCGATAGTCCTCAACTCACCCCAAGTTTTTTTTAACTTAATATCCGTCTGGTCGTGTATTCCGTGTCGCATGTGGCGATCTCCGGCCAAGTAATCGAGAAAGTGGTCATGGAGGCGAGAGAGCACCCGGACGAACAGGTCGTCGGCGTATTGCTCGGCGGGCAGTCCGGCGGCAACATTGTCGTTGAGGACGCGGTTACTGGACCTTTCGAGGCTGACGCCACAAGGGCGACTCTGACCGGAGATTCGATTGCGAGAATTGCGGATGATATAGTAAACAAGAGAATAAGAGGTAGTATCGTGGGTTGGTACCATTCCCATGTCCGTGGTGGCGTCTTCATGTCGGAGACGGATGTGGAGACTCAACTCAAACTCCAACAGTTTTCCCCATTGGTGACGGCTATGGTCATTGATTCGCAGACCGGGCAATCAGGCTTCTTTAGAGCTGACGCCAAGACGAAGGAGTCGATACCTGTACCTTCACAGAACGCCGGCACAGCGGTAACAACACCTGCGCCCGCACCTTACGTGGTTGAGCAAGCGACCGCACCTTACGTGGTTGAGCAAGCGATGTACCCGCAAGCTCCAACACCGCCCGCCCCGGCGCCAGTATCGGTTCGTACAATATTGCTCGTGGTGATTCTCATCACGCTGGCGGTGATTGGTGGCATTGCTGCACTAGCATACTATCGACCATTGGGTGGTGGTACCACAACCCTCACGATAACTCACAATCCCCCGGCACCACCGTTCACGATCGGGAATCCTATCACTTTCGATGCAAACGTCACCGGCTCTAACTTGCTGAACGTTACGCTGTCGTACAGGATCGTCGAATCCGCTCCCCAGCAAGGCGGAGTGATCGTTGGAGACTTGGTTAATGTGCCCATGCTTCTGAAGGCCGCGTGTTCAACCTCCTCCACTTGCACGTACTCGTACACCGTACCATCATCTGAGGTGTCCGGTCTCTACATTCAGTACTATATTTCGGCTTTCGATACTGCCTCCCCCCCTAACGTGGTTCGCACTGACGTTTACACTCTAGACGTGGGAGACTTCATTTGGCATGATGACAAGACCGAGATAACTGTTCTTCGACAAATCGAGAGCAGCGTGACACTTCCCCTAGATTCAATTCACAGCTTCACTGATCCTGTGACGATCAGAATCGTCACTCAACCACCGTTAGGAGTGAGGGTAGTTCCAGCTAGCGTGCAGGTTCGGCCGCCGAACTCGGCTGTCCTCACGATAACTAGCACTGACACGGCACAGATCACTAGCAAGTACGACATTGAGATCGATGCTGTCTACATCATTCACGCCGTGCAGATCATACGCTCCACCGTACTCGAACTGACCGTGACTGATGTCGACATCGCTGTCTCGCCAACCTATCAGAAGACCCTGCGCTGCTATTCTGGTGAAAGCTGTGATGAATCGAATTATCACGCAGTGTACACTGTGACACTCACAGTCTACGAGGGCTTCACTTCTCCGAGCGGAGTCAACATCGTCCTGACTGGGCTTCCTGACAAAGCATATTATCAAATTCTACTGCTCGACCACAAGATTGCCGCGGATGGGACGGAGACATTGACCTACAATCTCGAAATCCGCGCTCACTCAGATGCCATTGTGGATAAGTACCTCTTCTCAGTGGTGGTCAAGGCGGGAACCATCACACATAGTGTGGATAATCTCCAATTCGAGATCGTGGACTAACTGGCAGCTTTGATCGCTTACTGGAGGTGAGAGAAGAACTTGAAGCTCTTCGTTCAAGCACCCATCGGACCACAAACAGGCTTGGCTGAGATCGATGTCATTCCAGACCATACAATCGGAGAGATCAAACAGCAAGTGTGCACCTCTTTTGGAGTAGACTCTATGACGGTCGCGTTGATGTATGGTGGAATCATACTGGATGAGTCGAGCACGGTCAGCAAGGCCGGGATTCCCGAGAACGCGCAACTGGCACTCATGCCTTACAACATCATCGGTGGCACCTGAAGGTGAATGTCCCGCTTCTCTACAAGGAGAAGAATTTCACAAACCACCAGTTTCCAACAGTGACGGCGCTGAACGATCCCCCCACGGCATATGAGGGTATGCTAAGGTGTGAGAAGGGGGAGGTTAGGACACTCGCCGAGAAGGGGATCTGGCCCTTCACTGAGTATGTTGACTGGAACAGGTTTAGACTCGAACTCCCTGATGATTATCCCTTGAAACCTCCTAGGGCGATGTGGGTCTCCGAAATATCCCATCCGAACATCGTCCCAAAGGTCATGAATGCCGTTTGCGTTTCAATCCTTGGGGAGAACTGGCGCCCCGACCTGAAGCTTGTGTCTGTTGTAAACGCGCTCTACTACCTCCTGTCTGATCCGAACCCGGACAATGTGTTCGATCACCCCAACTGCTTGAAAGCGGCGAGTGTCTGCCGATCGTATGGATTTCCCAGAATGACCAAGCGGAAGACTTCGCAGCACGACGATCTTCTCCGATTCAACATCGTTCCTATCCCTCAGGCTCGACCGAGAGAGTCAACGCCTCCGGGAGACGTAATACGTTTTCGAATCCTTGACAGGGAGCGAAAGGAACACTAGTTGAAAGCAAATCTCTCGATGCCGTCTGTCTGCGATATAGAACTCAGTGTTCCCTCCACCGCAACCATAGGTTTCGTCAAGAGGAAGGCCTGCCAGAAGCTAGGCATCGAACCTGACCTTACGAGCATCATTCATGACGGAACACGAATTGAAGACAATCGAAGACTCAGCACCCTACATCTCAAGCGGAAACCCCTCACGATAGATTACCTCTGGGCCCGCCATCTAATACTCTGGGGACCGGAAGGGCAGAAGCGACTGAGAGAAGCAACAGTACTCGTAGCTGGGGCCGGGGCAATTGGCAATGAGGTTTCGAAGAACCTCGCGATGCTAGGCATCAAGCGCCTCTTGATTGTTGATAATGACATCGTCGAGCTTTCAAATACGAGTCGAATGATCTTCTTCGACCGCAAGAGCCAAGGCTTGAACAAAGCGCGAGTACTGGCGCGGGGAATCACCTCCAAGTTTCCTTATGTCGAAGCAATAGCGTGGACGGGGAGTCTCGAAGACCTTCCACTCGAACACTTGCTCAGCGCTGATGTGATAGTCTGCGGCTTGGACAATGTCATCTCTAGGATATACCTCTCACAGGTCTCAAGAAGATACTCCATTCCGATGATAGACGGGGGGATCGTTGGATATCGCGGGCGCGTCCAAGTATATGTTCCCCCGAACATGCCATGCCCACTTTGTACGTATCCATCAGGCCAGTACGGCCGCATCGCGGGACTGAGGAACCCCTGCGATGGACCGGCAGAAGAAACGAAGGTTCCATCGTTGCCGACAACGATCTCTTTGGTATCTTCCATCCAATGCCAGGAGGCGGTGAAACTGATCGTTGGGCACCAAAGCTACTTGAAGAATGGCATGTGGCCGAAAGAGACCGGGGAACCGCTGAAAGGGATACTGATGATCGACTTGCAGTACAACCGCTACAGCCTCATGGATGTCAAGCGGAGCAAGAACTGCGTCGTATGCGGAGACAACGGGTTGGTACAGAAGCCTGTAACGATTCTAACGATCCCGGTGAAGGACCTCCACGACTCAACCTCCCAACTGCATCATATCGTCGCCCATGAGATGAAACTCGCGGAGCAGCAAATCATGCTCTTCTCGCAACGACGCAACAAGACAGCGAGGATCGAGAAGAAGCGGTCTCTTCGAAGATTACACATCGGAGCGGGGAACATAGTCACCGCGGTTGCACAGAATGGAGCCGACTACACTGAGGCGGTAGTCAGACTCTCAAGATCATAGGCCCCCGCTAGATCATGCGTCCTCATGATGGCGAACGACCCATGAATGATCATGACTGACCGCAGCAATGGTTATTACATCACCGAGATGGTATCAAACTAGGTCTGGACAATGCGACAGTGTTTATCCTGTGGAAGCAAGAACGCTGATGACGCAACGTTCTGCAGCATGTGTGGGAGCTCCTTTGCCCAACAATCCATGCAGCCAGTAGGCAGCATCACAAAGCCTACTCCCGTTGTCAGGACAATCACTCCACTGGCTCAGACAGCTCCATGGCCTTCTCCTCCGGTGGCTCGACCACAAACGACTGTCGGATCCTGCTTCTATCACCCTGAACTCCCAGCATCGTGCGTCTGCGCGAAGTGCGAGAGGCAGATATGTTTCTCCTGTGCGAGGCCCTACGGCCAACTAGCGATATGCCCACAGTGTTACTGGACGATTGCGCCGCGTGCCGGTGCATGGCAACAGAGACGCTGAAGACGCTCTTATCTACCCTAGTCGTCCTTTTCTCTTCAGTCGCTCCGTGGACAGCCGCAGTTCCTCAACTGAGAAACCGAGTTCCCTAGAAGCTTGGCTAAGCGATATCTCGCCGCCTCGTTTCACAATATAGTCATAAACCCGATTGTCAAGCTTCTCCACCTCGGGAGCGGCTGATGTCTGCCCTCGCACCTGAACAGCCCCACATGCTTGACAGATAGCAGCTGTGCTCGGAATCCCAGCACCGCACTTCTGACAAAAGACCAATGAAACCTGAGCGGTAGCGCCCGGGGATGCAATCTTGCGTCTTCCCAATCCGGACCTGAACGATAGTCGCAGTCTTCCAAGAGAGGCGGGCCGCTTCACGATGATGAACATTACAACCGCGAATACAGCCACTGCGGACCCCAGGGCAAGAGTGAAAACCCACATCGGCGTGTAGTCGGTCGTCCATTGTGCTTCGACCACATACGGACGATCCATAGTGACTTCAGTCACAGTCGGAGGAAAAGTGTCGATTATATTTGAGGAGTTGAGACGCCATCCCGCAAGAGAGTGCTTCACGAGAAGCTCTGATCCGCTGTAGGCAACTCCAAACTTGGCTTTCTGCCCGCTGGCATACCACCCTGTACCCGTGGGTTCTCCAAGCGGAGAGGTCACGAGTAGGTAGTACTGCGTCTGATATATCAGTCGCACGCTATGCGGTCTGTCCATCAGGACCTCAATAGATGTTCCGGGCTGAGTCATGTTATCAATATTCCACGAGAACCAAGCAAACCGTTGCGCTGGACTCTCGGGGATTGAGATGATCTGAGGGACTGGACCTAGAGCGGCACTCTGACCCGCATCGTACCAAGTTGTATTGGAGAGCACTATTCTCTGCGCAGTCTCTGGAGGATCGAAGACGACGCTTAGCTTGTACTCAGCTTTGTACTTCGCAGTCACAGATTTCGGACCATTCATGTTTATCGATCCGCTGAGGGCAGTGCCTGAGTAGTCCCCGGCCCATCCAACGAAGACTTGACGAGCATCGGTTCCATTTGTTCCCTCTGGCGCGACAAACTCGGCGGTGGAGTCGGCATCGAACCAGAGAGCCGAGGGCGAGAAGACTCCGACCGGGTCAAATGACATCCGAAGATTGTATTGCGTCTTCCATTGTGCGATGGCTCTCTTGGGACTATTCATGATAATAGGATTAGAGGATGTTCCTTGTCCGTAGGCGTCTTGCTGCCACTTGACGAAGAGGTATCTAGTCCCTTCGGACCCGGAAGTCATGTTGGCAGCTAGCCGCGCTTGGACAGTTGTGCCTTCTTTGTACCAATCGCTCCCGGACGGAGAACCATAGAGAGAAACAACTTCGAGATAGTATTGCGTCTCGTAGGCGAAAGTGTGGGGCCCCACGCCGCTAATTGACCAGACGTTGTCCCCACACTGATACCTTGTCCCATTTCCGCCTCCTACGTTCAGGTTGACACTGAGCGTGTGCATCGCGCCAGAAGACAGGTCAAGAGTTTTCGTCTCGCCTGTCGCTATGGTTCCGTTCAACACGCCGTCCAGATAGTACTGGGCTCTTACTCCGACGGGGAGTCCTGTCACCGTGAATGAGGCAGAGTACGTTTGAGCTTCTACGAGCACCGGCGTGAGAGTGAGAAAAACGAAGACCAGCATGCCAACTCCTAAAAGAACCATCCTAGTCTCCGGTGGCATGACGACAGGGCCTCGATAGCTACTCTTGGGCGTGACTGCTAAAATGCATTACACCATCGAATTTGTCATTGTTGTATCAAAATCCTAGGCTAGTCATCAACTACGTTGCCAGATTGATTGCGCTGTTCGATAACACGCACGATCCCAAAACAGCCGACGCCTGTGTTCGAGCGAGAGAAATGACGCCCACGATTGCAGATTCCTGAATCCGTGTCCGTAATGGTCATAACTAGTTACTTGTACCTAGTGGGACATGGTCTCCACTGCTTATGCGCGAGGAAGAAGCAGAGAATACCAAGTGCTCAAAAAGTTGAGGGGCCAGGGTTGGTACTGTAGCAGAAGCGCAGCATCCCATGGGCCTGTGGATGTTTTCGCAGGGAAAGGCAGGATGGTCCGCATGATCCAAGTGAAAAGCGGACGAGCCAGACTGAGGCCTAGCGACAGGGAGGTCCTCAAGCTTTGGGCCGAAGCATATGGAGGCGTGGCTGAGGTCTGGTACTTCGGCAGGCGGATTGGCACCAGAATTGAAGTGATCTGCGACGCTACGACCGGCCCGTGACGTTCTTACATCATATGAATGTCTAGGCAGACTTGGTAACGACAGGGACCCACACTTCTGACCACATGCGCCTTCACATGCTCTCCCGCAACTCCCAACCGTCCAAGCGCTGGCCTAATCTCCAACAATGCCTGCTGACCAGCTTCTGATCTTCGATTTGAGTTAACGAAAACGTAACAATGTACCATGCCACGTTCATTCCTTAGCGCGCTCTTGGCGGTGGGAAGAGACTCGAACGCCAGTTCGGGCAGCGGTAACAAGACTCGGTCGGCGCGTCCCACAAGTGACGCTGCAACTAGGCGATTCGCGTCTCCGCAGATCAGATCTATCCTATCTCGCACTCCATTGAGAACGTTATTCATGTCATGGTAGCGAACAGCGGCCGAGTTGATGTCAAGAGAGTAAATCCTTGACGGGTGCGAGTGCCTCGCGATCATGATTGAGAAGGATCCTACTCCAGCGAAGAAGTTCACGACGCACTCCCCAGTGGAGACGAGGTCCGCTATTCGCTTCCGTTCGCGGCCCAGTCTCGGCGAGAAATAAGTCGTCTCCACGTTCACCCTGTAGCGGCACCCAAACTCGCTGTGCACAGTTTCGGTCCGATCTTCACCCGCCAACCATTCGAGCTTGCGAGTACGGAATTGCGAACTTACTGGAGCAATTTGTTCCAAGACCACTCGGAGATTAGGCGCGAAATCAAGCAAACTCTCTGCGATGCGATGCTTCTTGCCTCGATGTTCATCCGGAATCTTGACGATCGCTATGTCTCCAATAATGTCAACGCCTTTTGTCAGGCGAGCAAGCTCTTGAGCATCCAGATGCCCGATGGCGGACTTTGCAAGAAGTCTCATTGCAGAACGCTCTGTGTCATATCTGAGATCTAGCCCTCATGGCAGATCAAGCGAAAGACCTGCCCTATGTGCATCTCGCGCTAGAAGGGCGACCCTGCTTACCGGGTCCTCGGCAAGTAGCTCATATCCTGTGGCTTTGGCTATTTCCTTGGCAAATTCATTGATCTCAGACTGATATGGCATCGCATTGATCGGAAGGCGTTGCTTCGATTCTCCTAGCCAACTGTATCCTTTGAGTTCGAT